>JAFGNV010000078.1 GCA_016926805.1 Anaerolineae bacterium | reverse complement strand
CGGTGGGATATTCAAACTCAATGGTTTGGTTTTGAATATCTTTGGGGATGTCAATCAATACCGGCCCAGGCCGTCCGGTGCGGGCAATGTAGAATGCCTCGCGGATAGCTTCGGCCAGTTCCTCAATACTGCCGATCAGGTAGTTGTGTTTGGTGATGGGCAGGGTGACGCCGGTAACATCCGTCTCCTGAAAAGCATCGCCCCCGATAACCGCGCTGGCTACCTGGCCGGTAATACACACCATCGGCGAGGAGTCCATCATGGCCGTGGCAATACCGGTGACCATATTGGTTGCGCCGGGACCGGAAGTGGCCATAGCTACCCCCACTTTGCCGCTGGCGCGGGCGTAGCCGTCGGCGGCGTGGGTGGCGCCCTGCTCATGGCGGGTCAACACATGATGAATTTTATCTTTGTACTTATTGAGGGCGTCATAGATAGGCAAGGTTGCCCCGCCGGGATAGCCAAACACAACTTCGACTCCCTCCCGAAGGAGACACTCCCACACTATTTCGGCGCCGGTTTTGATTTCTCCCATTTTTTTCTCCTATCAAAATATATTCTGTTTGCCCGTTAATAACCAATGTCAACGATGAAGTGGTTTGCAGACAAACCAAAAAAAACGCCTCCTGGGTATAGGAGGCGTTTGCTCACGGTTAGTGTTCCTGGTTGTGGTCTATGTAGTTCCAGCCGCAAACGCCCCCTTGTTAATAAGTACAAGGAGGAGGCTAAGTACGACGATTACGACCACAAGCAAGCTCATCATTTGGATTATCTGCCGTTGATTGATGTTGCTCAAATTTATAGCCGATATGTTAACACAGGTATGGGTAACTGTCAAGCTTTTTGAGGTATCAATTCAAAAATTTTAACAAACCTGGTTAATTTGACCCTCTGCCGCCAACGCCTTTGGTTGAGGCCGAAATCTCTTTGGCCAGCGCTTTGGGCCGGAGGGCGCGAGTGGCTTTGCCCGCCAACCACATCTCGGAATTGCCCATCTCGGCCAGTTCTTTGCCCAACTGCTCTTGATAATCGAGCGCGCCGCAGGCGGTAAGAACGCGTTCGGTTTCAACGCCGGAGGCAACCCGTTGATAGAGTTCTTTAAAAACAGGCAAAACGGCCGCTTTGAACCTGGGCTTCCAATCGAGCGCGCCGCGTTGGGCTGTAGCCGAGCAGTTGGTGTACATCCAGTCCATGCCATTTTCGGCCACCAGTTTAATCAGACTTTCGGTCAGTTCCTCAACCGTCTCGTTGAAGGCCTCGCTGGGACTGTGGCCATGCTCGCGCAGCACGTCGTATTGGGCTTCCATAATCCCGGCCAACGCGCCCATCAGCACGCCGCGCTCGCCGGTCAGGTCGCTGTAGACTTCGTGCTGGAAGGTGGTGGGGAAGAGATAACCGGAGCCGATGGCGATGCCGATAGCGAGGCAGCGTTCCCTGGCCCGACCGGTATAATCCTGTTCCACCGCAAAGCTGGAGTTGATGCCTGCCCCGGAGAGGAAATTGCGGCGCACGGACGTGCCGGAGCCTTTGGGCGCAACCAGGATAATGTCAACATCATCCGGCGGGATGACGCCGGTCTGGTCTTTATACGCTATAGAAAACCCGTGCGAGAAATACAGGGCGTCGCCTGGCTTGAGACATTTTTTGATGGCGGGCCAGATGGCCTTTTGGGCGGCATCCGATACCAGCATCTGGACGATAGTGCCTTGTTGGGCCGCTTCCTCGATATCAAACAGGGTTTCGCCCGGCACCCAGCCGTCGGCCATCGCGCGTTCCCAGTCGTTTTCAAAACGTTTGGCTTGGCCGACAATCACTTTGAAGCCGTTGTCTTTCATGTTCAACGCCTGGGCCGGGCCTTGCACGCCGTAGCCGATTACGGCGATGGTTTCATTTTTGAGGACCTCCAACGCCTTTGCCATAGGAAATTCGTCGCGGGTGATGACTTCTTCTTTCACTCCGCCAAAATCAATAATTGCCATTGTATGAATCCTCCATTGTTAAAATTTGTGCTCAGATGATCATTTTTTTCAGGGGACACCATTTTGCCTGAAGTTGACGTTGTTGGCAAATTGACTCTTAATCGACAAGCTTGCGAAACGCCTGCTGTAGCTTCTGGGTGATGGGGCCGGGTTTGCCGTTGCCGACCTGCCAATGATCCACTTGCGCCACTGGCGTTATTTCCGAAGCGGTGCTCAGTAGCATCATTTCGTCGGCGTGGGGTAAATCTTTTTCAAAAATAGGGAATTCGTTGGCCGGGATGTTTAACTCCCGGCAGAGGTCCAGCACCACCGCCCGGGTGATACCTGCCAGAATGTAGTGACTTTGGGGGTAAGTAACCAGTTGTCCCGCGAACACAGCTGCAAAATTGCTATGGGTACCTTCGGTAATGGCGCCATCGCGAACAAAAACGGCTTCCTCGGCGCCGCCATCTCTGGCTTGTTGGTAAGCCAGCACATTGGGTAGCAGGGCCACCGTCTTGATGTCGCACCGCGCCCAGCGGATGTCGGGCATCAGGATAATCTTGACGCCCCGCTCCATTTTTTCCGGGGATGGGGTGAAGGGCGAGGCTGCGGCATAGATGGTCACCGGAGTCTCTTGGCCGGGAAAGGCGTGTTGGCGGGGCGCTGCGCCACGAGTGATTTGGATGTAGATTAAAGCATCGCTGTTGTCCAGGTGATTTTCATCAAGTAATCGCCCGGCGATCTGGCCAAAAATCTCCAGGTCTAGCCCATCCATCCGCAACTCGCCCAGGCTGCGGGCCAAACGTTGCCAGTGCCGGTCGGCCTGGAATAATTGGCCGTGGTAAACACGAATGACTTCGTAAACCCCGTCGGCAAAGAGAAACCCGCGGTCGTCGGGGGAAATGCCGACATTTTCTTTGGGAATGAACTGGCCGTTGAAATAAACAATCATGTTGCCTCGTTGTTGTTGGCCGGGAAAATTACGTCTTCCTTTCCGGCCAGCTTGTCCTGAATCCGCTGGATAACAATGTTCAGATGCCGGGGCTTGTTGACAAAATCCAGATCATCGGTGTGGAGGGTAAGGACAGGGCAGAGGTCAAAAATCTCCAGCCATTCTTCGTAAAACGTTTCCAATAGCGACAGGTATTCAAAGGTGATGCCGCTCTCTATCTGCCGGCCCCGCCGATGGATACGCTCCAGCAACACCGACACCGGCGCGGTCAGGTAGAGTAGCAGGTCGGGCCGGGGCAGGCTGGCGACGATCAAATCGAAAACGTGACGATAAGATTGATAGTCACGCTCGGTGAGGTTACCCAGGTGGTGCAAGGCGCGGGCAAAGATGTAGGCGTCCTCGTAGATGCTACGGTCGGCAATGGCCGATTGGGGGCTATTAGCCAACTCGAGATGTTGCTGCGCCCGGTGACCCAGAAAGAAGACCTGCAAATGGAAGGACCACTGGCGCATGTCGGCATAAAAATTGGCCAGATAGGGGTTGTCGGCCACCGACTCAAAGCTGGTCTGCCAATCCAGGCGAGCGCCCAACCGTTCGGTGAGGGATGTTTTGCCGGCACCAATGTTGCCGGCCACCAAAATGAGTCGTTTGGTCATGCGTTTCTCCGGGGAGGTTTATTCTTCTGAACCTCCAATTTTATACAATCTCAATTGTAAAATGGTGAGCAAAACGGCGATAAAGAAAACCAGCCAGCCGATAGCGGTGGCATAACCCATGCGAAAATAAGAAAAAGCCACGTCGGTGATATAAGGGATAAAAAACCAGCCTTGTCCCCCGGGACCGCTTAAACTGTCGCCAATGGAGTTCGATGAGAAGATAATGGCCTGAATATCATAGGTGGTCAGAGAGCCCAGAGCGATGATAATGGTTACATAGGCCAGCACAGGCTTGAGCAAGGGCAAGGTGATATAACGTAGCCGTTGCCAGTAGTTTGCGCCGTCCACAATGGATGCTTCAATAATACTTTTTTCTATCCCCGATATTCCGGCCAGAAAAAAGACCGCGTGATAACCCATCCACATCCAAAAGGCAATGGTGAGCAGGGTAGGCATAATGTATGCTGGCAAAGTGGCCCACAAAACGCGTGACCCGCCTAAACCCTGGACAATGGCGTTAGCCAAACCACGCGACTCGCTGAAGAACCAAAGCCCAACCAGGCCCATCAAGACACCGGGTAATACCGAAGGAAGGAAAAAGAAGGTGCGGAATACCCCTCGAAAGAGCAGCAACGTTGAAGCCAGCATTGTCGCCAACAAGATTGCTACCGGCACCTCGGTAATCAAACTACCGGCAAAAAAGTATATAAAATTCCGAAACGATGTCCACACGTGACGATCGGTGAAAGCCTCGGAAAAATTTTTAAAACCAACCCATTCCCAGGTACCGGTATAACCCAGCGATTCTGAAAAGCCCATCTGCACAGATCGCACCAGGGGATAGAATTGAAAAACAAAAAACGTGATGAAAAAGGGAGCCAAAAATAAGTAAGGCATCCACTTGCGCTGGTCGCCCCAAAAACGCATCATCCTGGATCGCTGTTTGGGTTGGGTTGAAGATTTGGCTATTGTCGTCATTTTGACCTCCTTTGTGGATATAATATTTTAGCCCTTAAGTATGCCGGTCATCGAATTGACAAAGAATCGTTGCGCATAGGTATAGAATCCCAGGGGTACCACCGCCGCCAGAATGGCCACGGCAGATGAAACAATGAGGGCATAGGGATCGGCCACGGCCAAATTATTAAGCAGCATGATGGCAGGTATCAAAAGTTGCTTGCTTTCTTCCGAAATTATAATTCCAGGCCAGAGCAAATCGTTCCACTGGTTGCGAATAATGAGGGTGGCCAGAACCAGGATGGGGCCTTTCATGGTGGGAAGCACCAGTTTGGTAAAAAGGACGAATTCGTTACAGCCGTCAATCCGGCCTGCTTCTAACATTTCTGTAGGCACCCGCAACATAAATTGCCGCATCAAAAAAATACCAAAAGCAAAACCGCCCACCCCTGGCAGAATAATGCCCCAGTAGTTATTGAGCAGGCCCAACTGACGCACAACTACAAACTGGGGGACAAGCATGGTCTGCGTAGGTAATAACATAACCGCGAGAATGATGAAGAAAAATACATTGCGGCCCCAGAACTGAAGCTTGGCCAGGGTATAGCCGGCCAGCGCTGCCGAAAGCGTGCTCAACAAAGCAGTGACGGCTACAACAAGGATTGTGTTTTTAAAATGAACGTTAAATTCATATTTAGAAAAAGCCAGGATATAATTTTCCAGGGTAAACTGTTTGGGCCAGGGAATAAGGGGATTCATATACACATTAAGTTTGTTGAACGTATTGGCCACAAGGACCAGAAACGGCCAGATAAATATAAGCGATACGATAACGGCAAACGCCGTCAACAGAAATCTTTGCTGAACAATTCGGTTGCCCCGATATATTTTACCGGTATCTGGGGTTGCCGGGTGGGTTGGATGTGCTGCCATTTTTTCTGAACCTCCAATTCTGTACAATTTCAATTGTAAAACGATGAATCTAACCGCGATAAAAAACAGCCCGCCGCAAGGCATAGAACGCAGTCGTTGCCAATTGTACCATACCTGTTTGATGGTTGACAATCGTCACCCATTGTCTTGTTGAAGTATAAAAGCTGTTTTGGGTTGGCCGGGTTTGGCCATGATAACGTTTGTCTACTCTCCAACGAATCGGGCGGACGGGATAATAATCCCGCTTTGTGTTCTATACTCATAGTGATATAATACGCCGAACTGAATCTTGTTTATAAATCATATCGTGCGGCGCGGGTCTGCACCTGGTATTTGGTATTCAAATGGACAAAGTATCATCGCTGGGAGGTCGGCTGGGGCCGGCCTTTGTTTTGTAGCGTCGATGACCGGGCAAACGCAAATCAAAAAATTCAAATCTACCAGATGGGCGGGGCAAACTCTGGCGCTCATGTTACTGGTGTTACTCTACGGGGTCGTTGCTCTGGGGCACGCTTACCTGGCGCCGTTGACCACGGGGCCAGATGAATTGGCCCATTATGAGTATGTTCGCTTTATCGCCGAGCATGGCCAGCTTCCCCAGAATTATCAGGAACGGGAGCAAGCCAGCTACAAGTCGGACCAGCCCCCCCTGTATCACTTACTCATCGCCATTCCGGTGTCTCTGGTCGATCCCACCGGCCCACCCTTTCTCAAGCGAGTGTATGATCACCCCCGCCGTCAGTTGATCGAGCGGACCCGTCACTCGTGGGGTCTGTACAATACCGAAGACGAGTTGC
Source organism: Anaerolineae bacterium (assembly GCA_016926805.1). GTDB lineage: Bacteria > Chloroflexota > Anaerolineae > 4572-78 > J111 > JAFGNV01. The sequence continues at coordinate 14,280 of JAFGNV010000078.1, read as the reverse complement.
GGCCTTATCGTGCCGAGGTGCTGCGCTGGCAGATCGGCCGGTGGGTCGCCATTCTTTTTGGCGCGGCTACGGTAGTGGTGACGTTTTTTATGGCACGAGAGCTGTTTACAATACTACTTCCCCCTTTGAAGGAAAGGAAGGGAATCGTGCCAGCCCTGGGAGCTGCCGCCATTGTGGCCTTTGTGCCCCGCTTTGTTCTGACCGGCTCGATGCTTAATTACGAAACGATGGTGGCTTTTTGGACAGCGCTCTATTTGTGGCTGCTGTTGCGCTTGGCACTGGCGGCCAATGGTCGCCCGGCATGGTGGCGTCTTGGTTTGTTGGGTCTGTTGATGGGGCTGGCGATCACCACCAAACTTAGCGCCATCATCTTGCCGGTGGAGACCCTGGTCGCTTTCTGGTTGATTGAGCGATACGCCTTGCGCCCGATGCACCCCGCAACAGGTCAAACATGGCGGGGATGGTGGCGCAAGGTATTGCCTGCGTTTGTCGTTGCCGGCCTTGTGATCAGTTTCTGGTTTGGCTTTGTGGTTTACCAGTTTAACACTGTTACCAAAGATGGTTGGTGGGCCGGTCTGTTGCGCCCGTTGATTGCAGCCGATGCCAGCGATGCCACCACCAATCGTTTGTTGAGTGCGTTGACCGGGGGACAGGCGGGCTTTACTGCCGCCATCGAGAATCTTGACTCCGGCCCGCCCTGGGAATGGTTGCTGACTTTTTATCGCACTTTCTGGATGGTCGGCATTGAGGGACATTTTCCGTTGGGTTGGTTGGGTTTGACGGTGGTGTTGCTGTTGAGTCTACTGGCCGGATATGGCCTGCTTCAGGTTTGGCGTAAGGATGCCCGCCGCTGGCCGGTCGCCGACCGCGGCGGTAGCAACCGCGACGACGGGGATGGTCAGAGCCGTTTGATATTGTCGTTGCTGCTGCTGCATTTGATCGCTCCCGTTATCTTGCCCTTGCTTCGTTATGCGGCTACAACCAGCCTGGCCGACACGGCGCAAGGACGGCACGTTTTGTTTATGGCTGCGCCCGCATTTGCGGTTCTGTTGATGTGGGGATTGTTAGAGACCAGGGGCTGGGGGACAGGGGACAAGGACCAGGGGCCGGGGGTCAGGAGTCGAGTTTTGGGTTTTACGCAACACGGATTGCGCCATACGTCTTTTCTGGTTCTTTTTCCCGGCCTCTGGCTGTTATGTTGGAGTCTGGTTCAACTTTGGACTATGACCTGGGCTTACCTGCCTCTGTTGCCGGTGCGGACCGTGCCGGAAGCCAAAGCGCAGGCTGTTTATCAACTCAATCAGCCGTTGAATGATTATGTTACATTGCTGGGTTATAACCGTTATCTTGATGAGGCGAACCAGATGCTGCGTCTCGACCTGATCTGGCAGGCGACGACTGTGAGTCCTTTTGATTACCTGACCGAGGTCAGCCTGCTCGATTCGCAGGGCGAGGCGCAAACACAGTGGCTGGGCCACCCGGCCAGTGGCCGCTATCCTACCCGGGCCTGGGATGAAGGCGATATAGTGCGCGATACCGTCTGGTTGTCTCTGGCCGGTCTGGAGTCGGGTGACTATCAGGTTCAGCTTGATTTGCGGGCTACCAGTATTACTGCCTCACCGGAATCACAGGCGCAATTTTCGATGTTCAATTTCCAAATACCGGATAATGGTTTCCAGGAATCCAACCAGGATGATGTTCCTCTACCTGACTTTCAGGTATGGCAGGCTGGCGAACCGGTTACGATGCCGGCCATGTTCCGCTACCGGGAAACGGTGTTGGTGACGCTCAGCCCGGCTCTGGCTGACCGGCAACCTGTCGTGCAGATCATCGGCCCGGATGCTTCACAAATTTTTGCCCCCATCCGTGAGTTCAATCACACGGTCCTGTTTATGGTTGGTCCGGATTGGCCCACCGGGGATTACCGGATGCAGGTCACGCTCAAGGATGGAACGTCGATGATTTCCGCACCGTTGCTTCAGTTGCTCGATCGTTGGGAGCGTCAATTCGACCGGCCGCCGATACAACATTCGATTGAGGCCAATTTTGCCAATCAGGTCAAATTGCTGGGCTATGATTTGGGAACCAACCGCGCAGAGCCGGGCGGCGGTATCCCTATTACGCTCTACTGGCAAGGACTGGATTGGTTGGGGTATGATTACACCATTTTTACCAAATTACTGGCCGCCGACCAGACCGTGCATGGCGGGCGTGACCGTTTACCGCAGGAGGGCTACCGTACCATCTATTGGGCGCCCGGAGAAATTGTTACCGATTCCTTTGGCGTGCCGGTGGATGTTGCTGCGCCCGTTGGGGTGTATTATCTCAATGTGGGGCTTTACCAGGAGATAGACGGTCAGGCTATCTCGCTGCCGTTGGTGCAGGAGGGTCAACCCGTTGATGCCAGCAGTGTTAATATTGGCCCGCTGAAAATTGGCAAGGCTCCGCCCCATCTGACGCTTGAAACCGCCAGCCCGCAGTATCCGCTCCATCAGCCATTTGGGGATGCATCTAACCTGACCTTACTGGGCTATGATTTGGCAGATGAAACCGGCCAACCAATTTCCAATCACACATTGCCAATGGGCAATCTTCAACTAACGCTTTATTGGCGTTCAGAAGCTCCTTTGCCGGTTGATTACACCACCTTTGTTCATTTGCGAGATGTTACGGGTCAGACAGTTGCTCAAAAAGACCAGCCGCCGTTGAATGGCGCCTATCCCACCAGCCTGTGGGATCCGGGGGAGATTGTGGCGGATGAAATTGTGATTCCTTTGCCGGGCCAATTGCCAGCCGGGGAATATAGACTGATAGTGGGGATGTATGATTTTAACACCGGGCAGCGGTTAACAGTGCCCGGCAATCCGGAGAATAGTGTGCTGCTTTCTGAGTTGGAGGTCAAACGCTAATGTCATCGCTATTCAAATTACGCGTGAGTCAGGTGGGCCTCCTGATTATTTTTGTTGGGTTAGGGCTGAGCGCAAGTTTAACCGCGCCGTTTTCTACCGGGCCGGATGAAGTTGCTCACTTTCAGTTTGTGCGTTTTGTGGCCAGATACAATCGGTTACCAATTTCGTGGGAAGAAAGAGCCGAAGCGGGTTACAAATCAGATTTGCCTCCGCTATTTCATCTTATGGCTGGTACAATAGGTAGTGGGATTGATTTAGACTCGCCACCCTATGTTAAAATTGCTCAAAATAACCCCCGGCTTCAGTTAGTGGTAGGCCATAGAAACATTAAATCGTGGCGAGCCTTGACCACTGAGGACCCTCTCCGAGGAGAGGTGTTGATTTGGTATCTGGGACGTTGGGTAACGCTGTTGTGCGGAACAGTGGGAGTGATAGCCGTTTACCTGCTAGGGTGTACCCTGTATCCACACAGTCCCTGGTTGGCCCTGGCGGCGGCAGCCTTGTTGGCTTTTAATGCTACCTACCTCTTTATCAGTAGGGTCATCAGTTATGAGCCTTTGGTCGGTACACTACTGGCTTTTTATTTTTTGTTACTCTACTATACGCTTCAACATCCTCACCAGAATTGGCTTTATCTGGTTTTGGGTGGGTTAATGGGTCTGGCCGGACTTACCAGGTATACGGTTTTTCCGGCTATTCCCGTTTTGCCTTTATTGGTGCTCTGGTTAGGCTATCGAAAGCAATGGGGTTGGCGGACAACGGTTTGGCGGCTTACATTGGTTTTGGTAGGGTTAGCCATTACGCTGGGGAGTTGGATTCTCTACATGTCAATTTATTTCAACCAGATCACCAAATTGGGTTGGTTTGGAGACGTACTGAACTTATTTTTGATTAGTGATAATAGTGACGATACGTCCCTGCGCCTAGCCAGCTCTATGACCGGAGGAACTCTGGGCGGTAGTAATACTCTCAGCAGTGATGGTACTTTTGGGCAATGGATGTGGCATACGTTTAAAGGATTCTGGGCCAGGGATTGGCTGGGCTTGGTGGTGTGGGGACTCTGGTTTGTGGCAATGGTTGGTTTAGTTCGACATTGGCGTCGATACACTGAACCAATGCGGTTATGGCTCATTTTGTTGGTTATTTACATTGGTCTGTTTTGGTTACTTCCCTTCTTTCGATTTCTGATGTCTCATCAGGTGTCGACGGGGATGGGGCAGCATGTTCTTTTCCCCACCGCGGCGGCGATGATGTTGCTCTTAGTGATCGGGTTAAATCATTGGTTCAGCCCGAAGCGGTTGACCCAAATCCTGCTGGCGTTGGCCGCGATTTTATTCGTCCAAAACGTGCTGGTTACGGCGCAACGTTCAAATTCTACCCTACCCATTCAGACGGTGCCCCTGACCGACCACGAGGAAATCCTGGCTTCTTTTGGTAACATATCTTTAATTGGCTACGATTACGTTGCGGATGAGCAAACGTTGGCCATAACGCTGCACTGGCGTGACGAGCAGTTGTTGGATCAAGACTATCGGATGGAAATCACGCTGCTAGACGAGGAGGGAAGGCCGCAAACCCGCTGGCTGGGACAACCCGTGAATGGGGTGTATCCCACCCGTGCGTGGTCGCCGGGAGATAGAGTACGCGATCAAATCCGGTTTCCGTTGCTGGGTCTATTGCCTGGAGCTTATGAAATACAATTGCGCGTATTGGGTGAAGCAGGAGCCTTGGCCCCGGTTGGAACAACCGGCATTGTCGCCGGTAGGAATGATGCTCTCAGTTTAGGAACGGTTACCCTGAGGCCTTCGCCCGTGTTACCGGCCTCGTCGATATTGTTAGATGGACAAGAGATTGATTACCTGCTTTGGCCTCAGAATGTTTCGGTAACCAACAAACTGCCGGTTTACGGGGAGCGGTCTACCATCATAATTTCTACCCGTGAATCTATGGACCATGAGGTACGCTTAAGTCTGTTAGGACCAGACGAAGAACCTCGAGGGCCGGTTGACCGGGCCGGGAACGCCTTTATCTTTCAGGTGGAGCCACAATTTGTCAGGGGTGAATATTGGCTCCGATTTGAGCAGTGGCGCCAAGGCGAGATGACGGCTAAGACAGAAACACCGCCTCTGTTGATTGTTCAAGCAGAAGAGCGTCAGTTTAATGCCCCTCCCATTTCTCATCCGGTAAAAGCCGATTTTGCTGGACAGATGATTTTGTTGGGTTATGATTTGCCCCAACGCCGCGTCCAATCAGGTGAACCGTTGCCCATAACCCTGCATTGGCAAGCCCAAAAAACAATGGGGGTCGGTTTGATTGTTTTTAGCCATTTGATCAACGAGAATCAAGAAACCTGGAGAACTGCCGACCGGGTCCCTCGCGATATTTACAGCACCATGCTCTGGGTACCGGGTGAGATTGTGACCGACCCCTATCCAATTCAAATTGACCCACAAACTCCTGACGGTATTTATAACCTACTGGTTGGACTCTATCTGCCAATGGGTAAAGCGGCGATCTCGTTGCCGTTAGTCCAGGATGGTCAATTTAGCGATGTAACCAGCGTAAGAATTGGCCCCATAAAGGTGGGCAAAACCCCGGCGGGGCTTACGGTTGATCAGGCCAACCCCCAGATGCCCCTAAACTATTCATTGGGAGATGCGCCAAACCTGACCCTGCTGGGGTATGATTTGACCCCACAAACTGGCGCGGCGAAGCCAGACCTCAAACTAACCCTTTACTGGCAGGTGGAGTCGCCCCTGAGTGTTGATTACACCACCTTTATTCATTTGCGCAACCGGGCTGGCGAAATTATTGCTCAACAGGACCAACCGCCGCTTAGGGGGGCTTATCCCACCAGTTTATGGGAAACCGGTGAAATTATTGCCGATGAGATTAGCCTGCCGTTACCTGACCCGTTACCTCAGGATGGTTATGAAGTTGTAGTTGGACTGTATGATTTTTATACCGGACAGCGGCTAACCGTGCCCGGCAATCCGGCCAATGAGGTCAAGTTGATTGATGTTGAACCTCATTAAACGTTCAAAGGTCAAATTGAAGCTGGCCTTGATCCTGGCTCTCTATCTGGTCTTGGCCACGGCCTACAGTGTTGTCGTCCCCATTGGCCGGGGGGCGGATGAGTGGGCGCATTACTGGTATGCCCAATTCATCGCCGGGCATGGTCGTTTGCCTGCCAGTTTGGCCGAGCGAGAAGCGGCAGGCTATAAATCCGACTGGCCGCCACTGTATCACCTTTTTGCCGCCGGTTCAACTTTCTGGATTGATACTGAAGGTCCGCCCACGTTTAAATACCGGCCGGGTAATACCTGTGCATGTGCCGCCGGGGCAAGTATTCGCCGCCAACTTGTGCCCGCGTCGGGTCCGGAAGCCATCCTCCACACCGAAGATGAATTGTTCCCCTGGCAGCAGGAGATTTTGATCTGGCACTTGGGCCGGTTCCTTTCGATTACTTTTAGCCTGAGCACGCTGATGGTCACATATTTTATCGCGGTTGAGGTGTTTTCAAGTAGCAAAATAACAGGCAGCAAATTACAAATTACAAGTAACAAAAGGCGATTTACGATTTACGATTTGCCATTTGCCCATCCTCAATTCCTGGCTATCCTCTCTGTTTCTGTTTTGGCCTTCACCCCCCGTTTTTTGTTTACCAGCATGCTCTTTAATTATGACAGCCTGACCCTGTTTTTGTCTTCCCTCTTTTTGTGGTTAGTTATTCGTGTAGCCGAAGGACATTATCTCCGTTGGGGATTCTTGGGTTTGGGTGCTCTGGCTGGCTTGGCCTTGATTACAAAATACTTAACCGCCTTGTTGCCATTTGTAATTGTTGTTCTGGTGCTGGTTGTAGCCCAACGTCAAAGTATGTCGACAGGCAGGTCAGAACGCCTTCTGTTCTTTCGATATTTGGGACAAGGGCTGCTGGCTTTTCTTTTGATTGCCGGTTGGTGGTTTGCCTATTTGTTGGTCAATTTCAATGAGATCGATACTTACGGACCGGTGTTAGGGTCCCTGGCGCCTCTCCTGCGGGGCGACGCCAGTGATCGAACCGTGGAGGAGATGTTTGCCTGGCTCAGCGGCGGACAGGCGTCACCACCTGCCTACATCGAGAAGCAGCGTTATCCTGCCTGGCAGATTATGGCCGAATTGCCAACTACCTTTTGGGGTAACGCCATCGCCCGGCCCTATCCTCTTAACTGGTTTGTAGGGCTGATGAGCCTGGTTGCTCTTGCGGCGATGGTGGGCCTGGTTATCGGTTGGCGCAAGAGAATTCTCCCCCGTTTTATTACTATTTTACTCATATTGTATTGCCTGCTACCCCTGCCGTTCATGGTTATCCGCCTGTTTGGCGCGCGTGATGCGTTGGAGGCGGTGCAGGGGCGGCACATTCTGTTTTTGGCCGGGCCAGCGGTAGCTGTTTTGTTGGTTTGGGGGTTAAGGGTGGTTGTGTCAGAGGTTATGGGAGGGCGGATATCACGGCTCACGTATTGCGTATTGCCTGTAGTGTATCACGCCTTGCTTGGTTTACTGCTGGTTGCGGCGTTGAGCCAACTTATTTTTATGCAACAGACGTATGCACCGTTGCTGCCGGTTAAAACCACGCCGTATACAATGGCCCGGACGGTTGTTTTACCCCAACCCATCTCGCTCGAAGGTAAGGCCAACCTGATAGATGTTAAGATGTCTAACAATGGGCAGGCATTACAGGTTGACCTCATCTGGCAGATTGGCGATAGTCCCTTGCCAGAGGATTACCAGATCGAGTTGGCTTTGGTCGATGAGGCGGGGGAAATTCGGTCGGGTTGGCGCGCCTACCAAACGCAGGCTCGTTATCCTACCCGGGCCTGGGAGTCTGGTGACGTTGTTCGCGATGAGGGTTGGCTACCGTTGGTTGGCCTGCCTGCCGGGGATTACCAAATTAAGATGCAAGTTCTGGGCCGGACAGAACCGGTGGTGAATTGGTTACTCCTGACTCCGTATGCTTTGCGACAATCGGTTGAGGAGACGGAACGCCAATGGGTTTTGTGGTGCAAGGGAGAAGTTATTGATCATCCGCCGTTGTTCAATGAGCGCGAGACGGTTCAAATTACATTTTCTCCAGGCCAAACTTCGACCGATTTACGGTTAATTGGACCCGACGGTATGGCTCGCGAACCCATCGCTATTGGCTCCACCTGGGCCAACTTCATTATCAATCCGGATTGGCCGGCCGGTGAGTATTGCCTGGCAGGTGTAAATGAGTCCGCGCCTCTACTGCGTGTGGTGGGGAGTCGGCGGAATTTTCAATTGCCAGCCGTTGCCCAACCTCTTGACGTTGATTTTGAGGAACAAATCAAGCTGCTGGGTTATGATTTACCCTCCCGTCGCGTCCAACCGGGCGAGGGCGTCCCTCTCACGCTCTATTGGCAGGGATTGCAGTGGTTGGATGAGGATTTTGTCATTTTTAACCGCTTATTAGATAATCAACAGGTTGCCTGGGGCGGCTATGACCGTCTGCCCAGAGAGGATTACAGCACGTTGCTGTGGGCGCCAGGCGAGATCGTTACCGATGGTTTTGCCGTGCCGGTTGCCGCCGACGCGCCGGACGGAGTCTATACCCTCAGTGTCGGCTGGTATCGGACAGTTAACGGTCAGGCAGAATCATTGGCCATTCTCAATCCCGAAACCGGCGAGCCGACCGGCGAGACTGCGGTTACCATCGGGCCAATCAAAGTTGGCGGCCCGCTGCCAGGGGTGACAGTTAAGGAGGTGTCACCCCAAACCGAGGTCAACGTTGTTTTAGGTGAGCAAATCGAGTTGTTGGGGTTTGACTATGACCAAACGTCTCTATCGGTTGATTTGACGTTTTACTGGCAGGCGCTCACCCGGCCGGACCGGGATTACACGGTGTTTGTGCACGTGCGTAACGCCACCGGTGAGGTGGTGGCGCAGAAGGATGGTCCACCGGCAGGCGGCGTTTATCCAACCGGTTTGTGGGATCAAGGTGAGATTATCAAGGATCAAGTTAGTGTGCCGATGGAGCAACTTGAGCCGGGTCGATATGAGGTGGTGTTAGGGATGTATGATCTAGTCACGGGGCAACGGTTAGCGGTTAAAGAATCGTCGGAGGGGAGTATTTTGTTGCAATCGTTTGAGGTAGGTGAGTGAAATGACGACTCGACAAATCATGCTGTCCATAAATGAATTAGCTCATGTTGGATCCAATGCTGATACTGCTTTATTGGAAAGTATACCTCGAACTTTTTTGTGGCGAAAGCACATAACGCCTTCAGTTGGTTTGGTGGTGGTAATTATCTTCTACATCATCCTGGCAATCTTTTTCAGCCAGGTTACGCCCTTTAATAAGGGGCCGGATGAGGGGATAAATTTAGACTATATCGAATTCATAGCCGTGCATGGCAGATTACCTATTACTTATGATGAGCGAACACAGGTTGGTCCCAAGGCAAATTGGCCCCCCTTATACCACCTCATTGTCGCCAGTGCGGGTAATCTTTTTGATATTGATTTTGAAACTCCTCCCTCTATAAAAGTCTTTTGGGATTCTTTTCGTTATCAGGCGATGGACCTTGGCACCGAAAATGCCTGGCATATTTTAACCGAGGATCAAAAATGGCCTTATTACGGTCGTATTTTGGTTTTGCATATTGGGCGCTGGTTCTCCATTCTATTTAGTTCACTAACACTTGTCCTGATTTATCTGGTTTTCAAAGAGATTCTTCCTTGTCGCTTGTGGCTGGCAGTGGCAGGAACGGCTTTATTGGCCTTTATTCCTACCTTTATCTTTGTTGGCGCTGCTTTAAATGAGGATGCGCTTATTGCTGCTCTGGCTGCCTTTTATTTCTGGATACTTATTCGAGTAATGAAACAGCCTCAGAAATTGTGGCCGTATTGGGCTATGGGGTTAACAATCGGGCTATCGGTGACGACTAAATATACCACTGTGGTTTTGCCTTTGGAGGTAATGGTGGTATTGGCCGCTATTGCCTGGCAGCAAGGCTACTCTTGGTATTGGTGGGTAAAGAGGGTGACAATTGTTGGGGGGAGTGCCATTTTGGCGTCAAGTTGGTGGTTTGGTTGGAATTTCTGGTTCCTGAATGAGATTGAAAAATTCGGCTTAATTCCTGGTTTGTTGCGGCCGCTTTTTACTGGGGGCTATGATGTGACCTTATCTCGCCTGGGCAATTTTTTAAGTGGAGGTCAAATTGGTTTAACCGATGTTCCAGAAGGCACGCAGATTGGAACCTTCTTTGAGTGGGTTCAATATACAGCGCTTTCTTTCTGGGGCGTAAGTTTTCGTGATACGATACCCTTTTCTCCTTATGTTTATCTCTTGGTGGGGCTGATGGTGGCAGTCGCCATCTTTGGTTTGTGGCGATTGTGGCAGATGGATACTTTCTCCCATCGCTGGTTAATTCTGCTGATATCTCATACAGGTATTTTTATTATTGCCCCGGTGGGGCGTTTTTGGCTATCGCGCCGAATCGGCCAGACCGCCCAGGGCCGCCATATTCTCATTCCGGCAGCGGCGGCGATTGCTACTCTGCTAGTGTGGGGATTGGTTACGGCCATACCACCACGCTGGCAGCGTTTGATATTTACGGTTATTGTTGTCACCTTTGTTGGATGGACCGTGGCCCACATTTACCATTTGGTCAGGTTTGCCGTCTCTCCTCTACCCATGCGTACCCTCCCCCAAGCGGCTGAATGGTTATCATATTCCGCTCATAGCACCTTTGGCGAATCTATCGAATTGACCACTTATGAGATTGACCCCCAGTCCCAAGGCGGCCTCCTGGATGTTAACTTGACCTGGCGTTCCCTGGCACACGTCAACGAGAGTTATCTCTTGAAGGTGGAGTTGGTAAATTCTAAAGGTGAGGTAGTTTCACATTGGCTGGGATACAATGGCCAGGGGCGTCTCCCAACCCTGGCCTGGGACCCCGGTGATGTCATTTTCGACCGCTTAGCTTTGCCTTTGCCTGACCTGCCCGCCGGAACATATTGGTTGCAGGTGCAGTTATTGGGGAGCAACGGCGGGCCGATTCCCCTTAAGAAAGACGGCGAGGGAACAGTTTTGTCCCTGGCCGAGGTAGCGTTGAGTACTCCGGCTCACTTCTCCCTGGACCGCAATTTGCGCCTTGCCGAAACAGATATTACCTTTGACTTGTGGCAGACTGGTGGGCCGGTTGAAAGCGAAACTCCATCGTATCGTTATCCGGCCACAGTTGGAGTGATAGTAGCGCCGTTTGGGGCCGAGTCAATCCTAAATGTAGAACTGGTTGACCCAACCGGTCAGGTCTGGCCAGCCAACCAAAATCAGGCCGGTATTTTCACGTTTGTTATTGGTCCGCGTTGGCTCAGTGGGGATTATCGCCTGCAAATGACGCTGCAAAAAGGAGATGAAATAATTGGACAGGCCACCACCGCGCCATTGCTAAACATTGAAAACTGGTGGCCACGTCGCTTTGAAATCCCCGAAATTGCCGTACCCCTGGAAGCCAATTTTGCCAACCAGCTTAAATTCCTGGGGTATGACCTTCCCCAAAAGCAGGTGCAGACGGGAGCAGCCTTTCCCATCACCCTTTACTGGCAGGCGCTGCCGGATAGGTCGCCTCAGGCTAACTTTGTTCAGTTTAATCATCTTTTGGACAGCAAGGGGAACCTATCTGGTGGGTACGACCGTCATCCGTTGGAATATTACAGCACTCTACTCTGGGCGCCGGGCGAAGTAGTAGTTGATGGTTACACTGTGCCGGTGTCTGCCGACGCCCCACCGGGAGAATATTATTTGGATGTCGGCTATTACTTGACCGTTGGGGAGAGCGCAGTCAATTTGCCATTGGTCGTTGATGGAAAGATGACTGATGTCAGTAGTGTTGCTATTGGGCCAATTGATGTGGTGACATCCCATGAATAAGCGTCGGTCTAAAATCTGTCTAAGAAACTTGATTATTCATTTTATTCTCGGATTTTTTGGCATAATTGGAGGACTTGTTCTTATTGAGATAGGATTGCATTTAACTCCGTCTGAATATTTGGACTCAATCATAGAACGAACTTCACAACGTCGTGAATTATATCGCTTGAATCCACAGATTGGTTGGGTTTTGAAACCAAATACATCCTCCATTATCACCACTAAAGAAGGGTTGGCAATTCCCATACGAAACAATTCTTTGGGATTGCGTGATAGTGAACATGCCTATCAGAAACCTGCTGATACTTCTCGGATTCTAGTTTTGGGTGATTCCTTTGCAGAAGCCCAAGAAGTTTACCTGGAAGAGACCTTTCATTATCGTCTTGAACAGTGTCTTAATCAAAAATTACCAAAGTCGGTTGAGGTTATTAATGGTGGTGTTTCAGGTTACAGTACTACTGATGAATACTTATTTTATAAGTATGAAGGTGTCAAGTACAACCCTGATTTGATATTATTGCACTTTTATGTTGGCAATGATTTTGCAGAATTGAGACGTACAGGTATAGAGCGTTTGGTAGCCGCATTTGGAGGTTATAAGTTTACTCTCACTGATGGCCATCTGAATCGAATATGGATAAGTTGGGAAAACCCTCCTGACGAGACAATTTCATCTTTTGAATTATTCCTACGGCGGAATTTCATGTTTTATCGCATCCTGACCCACCCTGAGTCAAAGATATATTGGGCGTATGAAAGCAATGCAAGAAATATACGGCAATGGTTCTTGCCCAAACAAGAATCAGAGGTACCCTCTCAGCCTTTGAAGTGGGATTTATATATGCATGTGCGAGATTTTCCTAATAATCCTATTGTTCCGCCGGAGATGCAAGAGGCTTGGATTATTTTTCAGATAGTGATTAATAAATTGAACGCGGAAGTTGAAGCTAACGGTAGCCAACTTGCGGTCATAATAATTCCCGTTGATTACCAGGTCAAAAAAATAGCTCGTGACCAAGCTCTAAGAGAGCACCCTATTTTATATGATGATGAATTCAATACTGAGTGGCGTATAGATGAGCCAAATTTAACTATTGTGAGTGAAATGAAACTGCAGTCAATACCAGTTCTAGATTTGTTCCCATATTTTTTGGCCCATGACGAGGCTGGAGGAAATTCGTTGTACTTTAGTGGAACTAATCAACACTTGAATCGAGATGGGCATAAATTTATGAGTGATATTATGTGTGATTGGCTGATACGCAATGGAGCGATGGGCTTGCCTCGTCCAATAATTGAAGAAGAAGGAAAGTAAGAATGGACTATTGGTCTGGTTATGTTCTTTTGCTGGGCGGGGGAGTGGGGATATTAATCGCGCTAATTGCCTGTTTACATAGAACGAGATTTTCTAATTCTATTCTTGAAAATACTATACTAATGGTTTTGGTCCTGTTCTTGACATTTATGGGATTAGAGTTTTATTTTAAAGTCTTTTTTGCTGAACCTGACTCGTTTGATACTTTGGCTCGACGCAACTGGCGTGAATGGTATGCCAACCCAAAAACGTACAATTCTTTAGGTTATAGAGATGAAGAATGGACTGATGACAAAGTAGCCGGGAAAATAAAGGTGATGGTTGTAGGCGACTCATTTGTGTATGGCGATGGAATTGAGAATGTTAACCACCGTTTTTCAAATCGGCTTGCCCAGAAACTTGGTGGCGATTATGTGGTGTTTAATCTGGGGAAAGGGGGCACAAATACCCAGCATCATATCGAGGCAATAGTCAATTATCCTTACTCGCCCGATATACTTATTTTGTCCTATGTTTTTAATGACATTATGGGGGCAGTACTTGAACGACAATGGCTAACCAGACCTGTTCAAGCCGAAATTTCACCAGTGTTGGCACCTTTGGTTAATAATTCCTATTCTTTCAATTTTCTATATTGGCGGGTATTTCATCTCTTGCAAAGTGGACAACCTGATATTATGTGGGACTGGTATCTTAGTGTCTATGATGACCCCGACTCTTGGTGGCTGCATCAACAACAGCTGTTATCTATTTATGAAGGTGCTCAAGTTGAGCAGATTCCTCTACTGGTGGTGGTTTTTCCCAGCATGAACTATACCAAACAAAGTCAAGTTGTGACAGAACGTATTATTAGTCTGTATAAAGAGAGAGATATACCGGTCCTTGATGTCGCCAATTTAATTGAAGGCATTCCTACAGAAGAACTAATGGTTAGCCCGACAGATGCGCATCCCAGCGAATTAGTCCATCAATTGGTTGCTGACAAATTGTATGAGATGTTTGTTGCAGAGGGGTTGGTCAAGTAGGTTCATTACTTGTGTGTCACTGACCGGCCTATACTTTACCAGGCATGGTCGGCCGATGTTTACCAGGCATGGTCGGCCGATGTTTACCAGGCATGGTCG
>JAFGNV010000077.1 GCA_016926805.1 Anaerolineae bacterium | reverse complement strand
CGGGAGAAGTGTTTGGCGGCCGGGGCGAGTGATTATCTATCCAAGCCGGTGGATGTGGATCGGCTGTTCTCGATGTTACGGGTGTGGCTATACCAATAAACCCATGTCCCAATCTTCTGGAGTAACCTATGAAGCAAGCCCAAACAAAACCCCAAATCTTGATCGTTGACGATAAACCGCAAAATCTTTTTGCTTTAGAAGCGCTCCTGGGGCAATTGGATGTGGAAGTTATTCAAACAACTTCCGGGGCCGAAGCTCTGGGATTGGCCCTGGAACACGATTTTGCGCTGGGCATTATCGACGTGCAAATGCCGGGGATGGATGGTTACGAACTGGTGGAATTATTGCGGGGGAATCCCACTACCGCCAGTTTGCCCGTTATTTTTGTTAGCGCCATCTATTCTGATGAGTATCACCACCGCAAGGGATATGATGCCGGAGCGGTTGATTTTTTGAGCAAGCCGTTTATCGCCGAAATTTTACTCAGCAAAGTTGGGGTGTTTTTGGACCTTTACCACCAGCGGGTCAGGTTGCAAGCATTGATCAACGAGTTAAATGATAAAAATGAGGCGCTGATTCAGGTTACGGGTGAACTTCAAGAAGCAAATGTAGCCCTATCGAAACGGGCGGTACAACTGGAGGCCAGTAATCAGGTGAGCCAACAGATAACCTCGGTGCTGGAGTTGAACGAATTATTGACGGCAGTCGTGAGGTCGATTCAAACCAAATTTGGTTACTACTTTGTGGGGGTTTGGCTGTTGAACGAGGCCAAAGATAGGGTTATCTTGCAGGCAGGACTGGGACGTGACGGAAGCCAGCGGCTGGAGCCGGGCTGGCCAATTGAATTGGATACCGGACATGGTATTATTGCCTGGGTGGCTCGAAGTGGGCAGGTTTACCGGGCCGATGATGTCAGCGTTGATGACAGATTTCTGGTAATGGACCTCTTACCCGAAACGCGTTCGGAGGTGGCTTTCCCGCTGCGGATAGGGCAGGAGGTCATTGGGGTTCTGGACATCCAGAGTGATCAGGTGGCCCGGTTTGATGACGAGGATCAACGGATGTTACAAACTCTGACCAACCAGATTGCCATTGCTATTCGCAATGCCCGGCTGTACGAACTGGAGAAGCAATTAAATACAGACAAAGACAAATTCTTCTCCATCATCTCCCACGACTTGCGTTCTCCCTTCACCAGCTTGTTGGGCAATACCGAATTGATGGTTAAGATGATTGACCGGTTGAGCCAGGAGGATATTCGGGAGATGAGCCAGAGCATCAACAATCAGGCCAAAGCGGCGCACCGCCTGCTGGAGAACCTGCTAACCTGGTCTCAATTACAGCGAGGCCGGATAGAATATGACCCCGGTCCGGTTGAGTTGCATCAGTTAGTGGGAAATACCGTAACCTTGTTACAGGAGGTAGCCCAGAGTAAAGAAATTCAACTGGAACAAACCATTGAAGACGAGTTATTTGTTTATGCCGATAAATACATGATTGATACCGTTATTCGTAATTTAACCAGTAACGCGCTCAAGTTTACCCCGCCCGGGGGCCAGGTAATTCTTTCCGCCCGGCCGAACGGCTTCTTGCCCGGTAAAAAAGGCCCGAGTTGGGTAGAGGTGAGCGTTATAGACACCGGCGTTGGCATCAGCCCGGAAGACATTGATAAATTGTTCAAGATTGAGGTACACCATACCACACCGGGCACGGCTCAAGAGCAAGGCACGGGCCTCGGTTTAATTTTGTGCCGGGAAATGGTGGAGAAAAATGGGGGCCACATTTGGGTAGAGAGCGAGTTGGGCCAGGGCACAACGGTTAAGTTTACGGTGCCAATTGCAGTTGCAGAAAAAGGGTAAACCAGTGGAACAAGCCAAGATAGAACAAATTGAGTTGGATCTTCTTTTAGAAGCCATCTACCGGCGTTACGGTTACGATTTCAGACAATACAGCCAGGCCTCGGTCAGACGCCGGGTCCAACACCACCTGGCCAAAACAAAAATTGGATCGATTTCAGAGTTAATGTCCAAGATTCTGTATGATCAAACGCTCTTCCAATCGCTCTTTTTTGATATGTCGATCACCGTAACGGAGATGTTTCGCGATCCCTGGTTTTACCTGGCGTTACGAGAAAAAATAATCCCTTTTTTAAAAACCTTTCCGTATATCAATATCTGGCAAGCCGGATGTGCCACCGGCGAAGAGGCTTACTCTCTGGCCATTGTTTTGAAGGAGGAGGGGCTTTACAAACGCACGCACATTTACGCCACCGATTTCAACGATGCGGCTCTGGAAAAGGCCAAAGCCAGAATTTATTCCCTGGAACGAATCAAGGAATACTCCGCTAATTATCAAAAGGCCGGGGGCCAGCATTCATTAGCCGACTACTATCGAGCGCAATATCAATCGGTGATTATGGATGCTTCGTTGCAAGAAAACATTACCTTTGCCAATCACAATCTGGCAACCGACGGTGTATTTGGCGAAATGCATCTGATTTTGTGCCGCAATGTTCTTATTTATTTTGATCGGGATTTACAGAACCGGGTTTTGTCGCTTTTTCGGGATAGTCTGCTTTATAATGGGTTTTTGTGTTTGGGCAGCAAAGAGACGATCTACTTTTCAAAAATCAAAAAGGATTTTATTGAGTTTGCGGCCAAAGAAAAAATATTCCAGTGTAAAAAGGAAAAATTCGGCGAGCCGATTTTTTAATAGGCCAATGGATTATGAAGCGATAGTTATCGGCACGTCTGCCGGTGGGTTAAATGCTCTGCAAGAAATACTGGTCCCCTTGCCAGCAAATTTTGCCTTGCCCATCCTCGTCGTCCAGCATAGACCCCCTGCTCCGGAAGATTTTTTGGCGTTTACCTTGAACGAGTTGTGCCAATTAAGGGTGAAGGAGGCCGACGAAAAAGAGTCGATAAAACCCGGCTTTGTCTATATTGCCCCGGCCAATTACCATTTACTGATTGAGCCGGATAAAACGATGTCTCTTTCGGCCGAGGCCAAGGTTTGTTACTCGCGTCCCTCTATTGACGTGTTATTCGAGTCGGCGGCAGAAGTGTATCTCTCTGCTCTGATTGGAATTATCCTGACCGGCGCCAACAATGATGGTACGGCTGGTCTGAAAAAAATCAAAAAAAGGGGCGGCCTGACAATTGCCCAGGATCCCGCCACGGCCGAATCTGAAGTGATGCCTCTTTCGGCAATTCGGGAGAGTGTTGTTGACAAGATATTTTCGTTGCCCGAAATATTGTCGTTTTTGCTTCAGCTTTCGGATTCTCTCAATAATTTTGGAAAAAAGGGTGACGTCCCGCGCTCGCCTCAAAATGGCGAGCCAGTTGCCCGGGTAAAGGCTACGCGTAAATAGTCTATTCCCCCAATCATTAAAAACGAAATAGCCAGCCCCATCGTCAGCGGCAAAACAATATCCTGCCAGGTGCGGGCGTAACCCTCGCGACGGGTGATGATGAGAACAAACATGGTGTTGACAATACTCAGCATCATCATTACCCCCAAGGTGCTCAACGTAGCCAGGGGATAGAGCAGCAGCGGTTGCTGCCAGAGCACGGTCAGGATAATAACCACGCAACCCCCTAAAAAGGGAAGCAGTTCCTTAAAATTCTTCATAACCGGTTCATTTGTAGTTAAACTTGCATGCCACAAAGCCCCGTTGATCACCGGAAACACAATAACACTCATGGTCAGGCCATGAAATGTGCCTGTCGTCAAGCGTAGCCAGTTTTGCGGTTGGTAGAGTTGCGGCGCCCCGGGGAAAAACGATAGATAAGAATTTAGCCCATCAATACCCAACACAACCGTAAAGCCGATCAAACTTAGCAATACAGGGAGGGCCGGTAAAGAAACCGCCCGGTAGCGTCCTTTTAAAATTAAGCCCCCAATACCCAAAAGTGCCCCCAAAAAAATGCCGGTACAGCGCGCGCACAAGGGCAGAGGTGTGCCGTCGATATGAAACGTGCGGCTGGGAATCTGATGACAAATAGCATAGCCAACGGCATGGGTTTTATCCAATACGGTTACCGGCGGAAAGAAGAAAAAGACGGCAATGATTAATAGCGAGGTGATCATCATCAAACGATGATAACGGGTAAAACGTGGTTCAACCGAATTGTCGGGCAAAGTTAACACCTGATCTTGAGGTAGGAATGAATTATTATAGCACTGTCCGATTGGTTGTGGCAAAAGCGCCCAAATTACCCAAACCGGGACATTTTTCCCGTTGCGGTGGTGATTTTAGATATGATATACTGGGTTAAAATCTTTTCTAACCCCAGGTCAAGTTGAAACAGCAGAAAATAGGGATGGACATAAAGATCCGCCCGATCAACACCTTAACCGATTTGCGGCGATGCCACGAGATTCAGCGGGCTACGTGGGGTTTTACCGATTTAATGGTATTCCCCTATACCCAGCTCATCTCGGCGGCTCATAATGGTGGTACCCTCTTGGGAGCCTACGATGGTCCCAATCTGGTGGGCTTTGTGTACGGTTATCTGGGAATGTCGGGGGCCAAGCTGTACCTCTTTTCTCAGCGTATGGGGGTTTTACCCAGTTGCCAGAGCAAGGGCATCGGCATGAAGCTAAAGCTGGCCCAACGCGACATGATGCTCAGGCAGGGTATCGACCTGATTGTGTGGACCTACGATCCCCTGCTGGGCAAAAATGCCAGCCTGAACATCGAGAAGTTGGGCGGGATTGTGCGCCATTATGCCCGCGATATTTATGGCGCGGTTAGTAATCCCCTGCAAGTAGGTCTATCTACCGACCGCTTCTTGTTGGAATGGGAATTGATGAGTGATCGGGTGCGCCAGCGCATCCGCAGCAGGGAGCCACGTCCCCTGGCCGAAGATTGGCTCAGAGAAGAAGCGTTAAATTTTGTCAACTATGTTACCTGGGAAAGTAATCTTCCTCGCCCCATTGCTTCGGACCTGGAAATGGACGACCGGGGTTTGCTGGTTCAGATTCCCCACGATCTGAACCTGATCAAAAAGATGGATTTGGGCCTGGCCCGTGGCTGGCGCGAGTCTACCCGTGATATTTTTGAAACCTATTTCCGACGGGGTTATGTGGTTACCGGCTTTGCCCGTAGCACTCAGCCAACCGTCCCCAATATCTACAAAATGGAACGGATTGAGCTACCCACCACGTCGGATTTTTCCTCCTGGGTGGGAGGCGTGAGGGAAGAATAAAAAACTAATAGAGTTCCCCGGGCTTGGAATTAATTCTTTCGTAAATTCTTTAATAAGACTTTTTGTGCTATTATTAGATTAAAGGATTTTCCGGAAGAATTTTTTATTGTTATGAACCAAAAACTTGAAGCCAACGTTGTGGCAACACCCCATCACAACCTAATTATCAGATTTGCCACCCAGGCCGATCTACCTCAAATTGCCCATATTGCCCAAATTACCTGGAATGCTACTTACAGTGATACTATTGCGGCAGAAAACCGGCGAGATTTTTTGGAGCGAGCCTACAAGCCTGAAAATCTGGCCAGCGCCATCGATGCCCCCGGTCATTGGTTTTATGTGGTTGAACTGGAACGTGAGTTGATTGGTTTTGGTCATTTTTTACGCCGTTACCATCGTACCCAGGCCCGAGCCGAACTGGTACGGCTGTACGTGCTGCCTGGCCATCAGAGTCTGGGAGTTGGAACTCTCATTTTGAGAACAGGCTTTGCCGCGTTGGCCCAGGCGGGCGTAGAGCAATGTTTTGTGTCCGTTCAGGAGACCAACACCCAAGCTCGCAAATTTTACGAGCGGCACGGTTTCATCTACCATCGAAAACACGGCCAGTTTTTGGGAACCCAAATTGTGGTGTTGGTGCAGTATATCCGCCCCATTTCTGAGTCAGGTATCATCGCAACGCCGTAGGCAGAAATCCCCTGGTTGAGTTTGCCCGCTAACTATGTCTGACCGCCTGGAGCGGTTTATAACTCAATCGGTGAAGGGGGCAGGGACCCTGGGCGGCCAGCGCCGTGCGGTGGGCTGGTGTGCCATACCCTTTGTGACGGTCAAAATCATAGCCGGGATACTGGCGATGGAATTCGATCATCAAGCGGTCCCGGATTACCTTGGCCATTACCGAGGCTGCCGCAACCGTCAGAGAGAGGTTGTCGGCTTTGGGGAAGGCATCCTGGGGCAAGTCAAGGTCGGGTAATTTCAGGTAGTCTATCAAAAGATAATCCGGCGTTATGGCTAACCCGGCCAGGGCCTGATGCATGGCGTAACGGGTGGCTCCAACCACATTGATTTGGTCGACCATTGCCGGTGAGGCTACGCCCACCGAAGCCGTTGTGGCGGTTGCCCGAACTAACTCAAAGAACTGCTCGCGTTGGTGAGGCGTAAGTTTTTTTGAGTCTCGCAGGCCGGCCAGAGTTCCCAACAAGTCGGGTTGGTCTAGCGGCAAAATAACGGCGGCGGCCACCACCGGCCCGGCCCAGGCCCCCCGTCCGGCTTCATCCAGACCGGCGACAAAACGATAGCCCTGCGCAAGCAGGGCTATTTCTTTTTGCAAATCAGGTAAAGGGCCTGACGACCTGGTAGATGGCACAGTTGCTAACCAGTAAAAAAACTACCCAACGAGGGCAGCTTACGAAATTCGTTTTTCTTTGAGCCGGGCCGACTTGCCGCTGCGGTTACGCAAAAAATAGAGCTTGGACCGGTTCACCCTGGCGTGACGCAACACATCGATCTTTTCGATACGCGGCGAATTGTAAATGAACGTCCGCTCAACGCCGATGCCGTGAGAAGCAATGCGGCGCACAGTAAACTTTTTATTCATCCCGCTGCCTTTGATGGCAACAACCACCCCCTGAAAGGCCTGAACGCGCTCGCGGTTGCCTTCGACAATGCGAACGTACACATTCACCGTATCCCCGGCACGAAGGTCTGGTTTTTCGCCGGTATCCTTTTCAATGGACTGGTGTTCGACCGATTGGATTAAATCAACTGGATGGGCCATTTTTTGTACCTCAAACTCGGTTTGGGAATGAGATATTCCCTACCGGAATAATCTTGTTGTTTAACAAAAAGAATGCTGGCGCTCGCCAGCCACAAACGAGGATTATAGCATAAACTCTACGAGTCAGACAAATCTGAGTTTAAATCTGAGGGGGTATCGCCCAAGTCGGCCAAGTAGACGCGGTCGGCTTCGCTCAATTCGGCGTTGGCCAGCAAATCGGGGCGACGGGCCAGGGTGCGCCGCAACGATTGTCGGCGCTGCCATTGTTGCACGTTGGCGTGATGGCCGGAGAGAAGGATGTCTGGCACGCCGTGACCGCGAAATTCGGCCGGGCGGGTGTAATGGGGATATTCCAGCAGGCCCGCCGAGTGGGAGTCCTTGTGGGTGGCTTCGGCGTTGCCCAGCACGCCGGGGATGAGGCGGGTGATTACGTCTACCAGCACCATCGCTGCAATCTCGCCGCCGGAAAGCACGTAGTCGCCAATAGAAATCTCGTGGGTTACCAGGTATTGCCGGATTCGCTCGTCCACGCCTTCGTAGCGGCCGCAAATCAAGACCAGTCGCTCGTGGGCAAGCAACTGCCGGGCCACCGCTTGTTTGAGGAGCACACCCTGGGGGGTCAACAAAATGAGGGGAGGATAACCCTGTTCCAGCAACGATGGATAGCCTTCGCCGGGGATCTCAACTCCCAAAACGGCCTCGACGGCGTTGAAGATGGGTTCCGGTTTCATAATCATCCCGCCGCCGCCGCCGTAGGGCGTGTCGTCGGTAACCCGGTGTTTGCCGGGCGCGTAATCACGGATGTTGTGCAGGGCAATCTCCACGTTTCCGGCCTCGCGGGCGCGGCCAATGATGGTGGCCTCAAATACGCCCGCAAACATTTCCGGAAAAAGGGTCAAAATGTCAAAATGAATGCTGGTCATTTTGGTCAAAGTTGCTTTTTTTGCCTCGATTTGCCGGGGAGCGGCGCTGGCATGCCGGCTATCCGGGCCAGCGCCCGCTGCCAACTGTCCCCCTCGGCGGCAAAACTCTCATCTTGAAAGCGGTGGTCGTGCTTGCGGATAAACTCGTCAAGCTCCTCAATCAACTTGCCCATTTTCTGCCGGGCGTCTTCGATCAGAATTTCAAACGCTGTTTCGTTTCTGACCAGCTCCAGGGCTCGCCGCAAATGAGGCAAACATAGCCCATCCGACGCCTGGAAGGCCTCCCGCAGCCGTTCGTCGTTGGGGAGAAAGTCTACCAGGGTGGTCATGGCCAGCGTTTCCAGTTCTTTTTCCTGCACGCACGCCGGACACGGCTTTTGAGGTTCCAGACTCCGCACCAGCGATTGCGTAGCCCCGGTTGGTTTTTTGCGGTTGAGGCTTTCCTGAAGGCGGCCCAATGAGGCCCCCCCCGAGGCGTTGTACCGGGCCTTTTCCAGCTTGCGGGTAACCTGTTTGATGAAGTCCTGGTAGATAATGGCAATCCCCAGCCGCCGTCCCCCGCCGGAACCCGGTAACCGCCAAGCGTGTCGATTGCAGAAACCAATCGACTCCCGGTATTTGAAACGGATATCCGGGTCGGTGACGGTGCCGTGCAGGCAGGCATCCAGAAAACGGTCGCCAATCTGTTCCACTAACCGGCAGAAAGGGCAGCCTGGCCCGGCGCAGGCTTCGATAATTTCGTAGTAACTTTGCGGAATTTGTTCTCGACTCAATGACTTACCCTATCGTCATCGTCCGGCTTCCACGGTTCGCCAATCCAGGGCGGCGGCCTGGCCGCCGGTCCGGTAGCTGATATGAATCGACGCGTGCTCCCCAATATTCGAGGTGTCGTAGAAAAAAATATCCCAATCTCCCCGCTCAAGATACCGGTAGGGCTGGTAATCAAAAATACTGGTTACGAACGCGTCTTTGGGGATGGCCACGGCAAAAATCTCCTCGGCATACGATTTGGGGTCAACCCCAAGGCTGATTAAACGATCCTCGCCGTAGATGTGTAAATGCGGCGGGCGTTTAACCTGCAACTCATAACCAAACTGGTCATATTCAACTTTTAGTTGGTACTCGTGCCGGAGATATGTTTCGCCGCCATAAACCTCTTCGTAAGTTTTTTGTTGTAGAAGATGGCCCCCAATTGCGCTCTCGGCCAGAATCTTATCGCCGGGGCGCAGTGATGGTCCGACAACCCAGTGCTTTTGATCCTTGGCGCCGGGATTGGTGATGATCTCAACTATCCGGACCGTATCATTGGAGTATAGTTCCCACAGCGAGAAACGACGGGGGACAACGTTCCGGGCGTGAGGTTTTCCCTCTGCCTTGCTGCCCGGCTTGATGATCTCTTCCGCAACATCGCGGCCGGCATCGGCGATATATTGGCCGATGTTGCCGAGCCTGGGCCCGGCCGGCCAGATAGTCAGGTAAAACGCCAATAACCCGACCGAGGCTAGAATAATGATAACAAGATACAGGCGCAGGAGAAACAGGCCGGTTTGTGGTTTGCGCTGGACCTCCTCCAGCATAACGGCCCGGCGACATTTTGGGCATACCGTACCCAATCGACCCTGGCGGATGATAACGGGTGTGTTACAACGCGGACAACGATAAGTATTCATGGCAATATATTCCCTCGTTGGATATATTCATCTGTCAAAGTTCTGGCCAATTGACGCCGGGATGAAACCCTCGCCTGAAACAAGCATAGCATAATCCCTTAAAAGGTCAAGCCAGGGATTAACACCCCCCACATCGGGGTGATTTTACCTGGAGGAACAAGGGGAAGTTCGGTTGACACGCCCTCTCTTTTGTCATATAAATATAATGAGAACGTTATTTTCCCCAGGAGTCAATAATGGCCACCGTTTTAATGAAATGGTTGGAAACAACGCCTGCCAATTACGATCGGGGCATCCAGCTCCTCACCCTGGGCCGTTTGCCGCGCCTCAAAGAGCGGATTGCCACCGACTATATTCAGGCGAAGCGCAAAACAGCCCCCCGGGTGTTGGAGGTTGGCTGTGGTACCGGCACGCTGGCCATATTGATGGCGGCTCAGGGCGCCCGGGTGACGGCGATTGACGTTTCGGCGGGGATGCTGGCCCTGGCCGAAGATAGGGCCGCCGCGGCAGGACTGGCCGGGGCGGTAAGGTTTTGCCCGCTCAACGTGACAGATTTGGCCGACCATTTCGCCCCCAACAGCTTTGATGTTGTGGTCAGCACCCTGGCCTTCAGCGAGTTTCCCCCTGAAATGCAACGGCATGTGCTACAGCAGGTGGCTCAACTGCTCAAACCGGATGGCCAACTGCTCATTGCCGACGAAATGGTTCCGGCTGGCCTTTGGGCGCGTTTGATCTTCTGGACTACCCGTTTGCCCCTGGTGATTTTAACCTGGCTGTTGACCCGTACCACCACCACCCCCCTCCGTCACTTTTCTCAAACCCTGCTCGAAGCCGGGTTTGTGCCTGCTGTTCTTGAGTCGCATCTGGGCGGCAGCCTGCAACTGATTAGCGCCCGGCCAAAGGTGGCGCCGGAAGAGACGCATCGTCTGTGGCAAACCTACCCCCAGCTTCACAACCGCGTAACGCTGAAAACTCTCCTGCTCGACCTGTACAGCCTGTTGAACCGGTTTATTCCCCCCTATCCCAAAATCGCCACCGGCCTCTATCGTTTGGGCCATCCCGACCGGCGTTCGCTGGTGCTGGTCACTGGCAACTATGAGCTAACCGTGCGACGGCTGGTGCGGGAATTGGATGGAAGGGTGAATTGCTGGCTGGTGGTCGCCAACAGCCGGGGAATCAACGTGTGGTGTGCCGCGGGTGGTGGCCACTTTACCGCCGATGACGTGACGGCGGCCCTGAAGACCAGTGGGGTGATGGACGTGGTAGACCATCACGCATTGATCTTGCCGCAACTCTGCGCCAACGGCGTTGATGGTTGGAAAATTCGGCAGGAGACAGGCTGGGGCGTGCATTGGGGGCCGGTGCGGGCGGAGGATATTCCTGCTTACCTGTCTGCCGGTCGCAAAAAATCCGAGGCTATGCGCCACGTCCGGTTCCCGCTCAGAGCCAGGTTGGAAATGACAACCATCATGGTGGGGTTATACGGCCTTATCTTCGCCATCCTGTGCCTGATTTTCTGGCGGCCTTACACCCTGCTTCTCTTGAGCCTCCTGGTTTTCCTCAGTTATAGTTATGGCATTTTTTTACCCTGGCTGCCGGGACGTGACGGGCTGGAAAAAGGCCTCACCCTGACCGTGCCGGTATTGCTGGGTTTGTGGGGATGGTCGCTGGGTTGGGGCCACTTGCCGCCGGTCTCGCTTTTTAACTGGTCGTTGGGTTTGGGCTTTTTGGCCTTTTTCATCGGCGGCGAATTTCAAGGCATGAGCCCGTTGCTGCGCGGCGAGCAGGCCAATTGGAGCATTGAAGGACTGGTAGGGTTGGGAATTCTGGCCGCGTACGGCGTGGGTTATTGGTTGGGGGGAGGATAAGGATGGACATCAAAAAGATGCTCGTTGCCGAATGGCAAAATGTACAGCAATTGCGTTACCTGAGTATCAAATTCGATCCCGCCAAATGTGTGGGCACCTGGCAGTGTTACGAGGTTTGTCCGGTTGGCTGTTGGACGCCCAACTACCAAACCCGGCAGGCCGAATTTCACAATGGCCACCGGTGTATTGCTTGCGGAGCCTGCGTTTTGCAATGCCCGGCGGATGCGATACAATTGACGGTGCTCCGCTAAACGGAGATAGTCCTTGCCCGGGGCGCGTTGTTGGTGATGAGAATTTAAGTTAGGCATTTGCCTATGAGTCAAACCATTAACTTATTGCATCTGGCCGATATTCATATTGGCATGGAAAATTACGGGCGGCTGGATTCGGCCTCGGGCCTGAATAGCCGGGTGGTTGATTTTTTGCGCCGGTTGAGCCAGGCCATTGATCTGGCCCTGGAGCGCGAGGTGGACGTGTGCATTTTTGCCGGGGACGCTTACAAAAACCAGCGGCCCAATCCCACCTACCAACGCGAGTTTGCCCGGCGCATCAAGCGGTTGTCCGACGAGGGCGTGCCGGTGGTGCTGCTGATTGGCAACCACGATATGGCTGCGGCAGACCGGGCGGCCAGCAGCCTGGATATTTTTGGCGTTTTTGACGTGCCGGGCGTTGTTGTGGCCGACCGGGAGGCGGTGCATCAGATTACGTGCAAACGCAACCAACCCTTGCAAGTAGCTACCGTGCCTTATCCCCAACGCAGCCGTTTGCTGAGTCGGGACCAATTCAAAAATCT
The DNA here is from genome assembly GCA_016926805.1 of Anaerolineae bacterium. Taxonomy (GTDB): domain Bacteria; phylum Chloroflexota; class Anaerolineae; order 4572-78; family J111; genus JAFGNV01. The sequence continues at coordinate 1,973 of JAFGNV010000077.1, read as the reverse complement.
AACGCTCGATGACCTGGATATGGAGCTAGGCCGTATTTTGGGGCAAAACTTTGCCGACCTGGCCGCCGAGGTGAGCCAAAAGCCGGACATCCCGGCGGTGCTGGCGGCCCATCTTTCGGTGAGCGAGGCCAAACAGGGCAGCGAGCAAAGCGTGATGATTGGCCGCGATGTGGTGGTGTTAAAAAGCGTGCTGGCCAACCCGGTTTGGGATTACGTGGCCCTGGGCCATATCCACAAACACCAGGAGCTGAACGGCGGCCAGCACCCCCCCATTGTTTACCCCGGCAGCCTGGAACGGATTGACTTTGGCGAGGAAGGCGAGCGTAAAGGGTTTGTGCTGGCTCAGGTGGCGCGCGGTCACACCGAGTGGGAATTTGTTCCGGTTGAGGCGCGTCGGTTTTTGACCCTCCGCCTCGACGTGACCGGCTCGGACGACCCGATGACAGATATTTTGGACGAGTTGGAACGGCATAATGTGGCCGGGGCCGTGGTGCGGGTAATCGTCAAGGCCGATGAAGCACAGGAGATTCTGCTCGACGACAAACTCATTCGCCAGGCCTTGCACCAGAGCAGTTACCTGGCCAGCATTGTGCGCGACATCGGCCGGGTGCAGCACCGGCGCCTGGGCGGCATGTCTGCCGAGGCGTTGACGCCCAAAGAGGTGCTGGAGTTTTACCTGGACTCCAAAGAAACTCCGCCGGAACGCCGAGAACAACTGTTACGTTATGCGGACGTAATTTTTAAAGGAGACTAAGTACAGGATTTCATAAATACGTTCCGAGCAGAAATACCATTTTTGTAGGGACAGAACATTGTTCTGTCCCTACAAATAGATAAAGGTGTGGAGAAAAACAATTGCCTTTCTATCTATGCCGCCAAACGCTCATTATTTCTCGTCAATTTTGGGCAGGGTGATGCCCTTTTGCCGTTGATATTTGCCCTTTTTGTCGGCGTAAGAAGTGCGGCACTCTTCGTCGGCCTGAAAAAAGACCACCTGGGCAATGCCTTCGTTGGCGTAAATGCGGGCGGGCAGGGGGGTGGTGTTGGAGATTTCCAGGGTTACAAACCCTTCCCACTCCGGCTCAAACGGCGTGACGTTGACAATGATGCCGCAGCGGGCATAGGTGCTTTTGCCGACACAAATAGTGAGAATATTGCGGGGAATGCGAAAGTATTCAACCGTGCGGGCCAGGGCAAATGAGTTGGGCGGAATAGTGCAAACGTCGCCCTTGAATTCGACGAAAGAGCGGTTGTCAAAATGCTTGGGGTCGACCACGGTGTTGTTGACGTTGGTAAAAATCTTGAACTCGTCGGCCACGCGAATATCGTAACCGTAAGAGGAAACGCCGTAAGAAATGACCCCCTCTTTAACCTGCCCCGCTTCAAATGGCTCGATCATGTGATGGTCTCGGGCCATTTTTTCAATCCAATGATCCGGTTTAATGCTCATAAAACAACGTTTCCTTTTTAACCTGCTAATGAAGTTAGTAACTTCATGTGGTATGAAGACCCTAAAGGTGTGCGAATCGTAGATTCGCCGGAGACCTTTAGGGTCTGGATAGCTGAGTTCAGAAAAAGGTGTACCTGTGCAATAGCGGCACAGGGAAGGGGGATAATGGGGGGAACTACCCCCCAAGCCCCCCGCCCCTTCGGGGAATTATTCGACCTATTGCCCAGGTCGAAAAAGGTGACAGTCACTTCAAATGTGTGCAGACCCTGAGGGTTTCTGAAATCCTTAGGGTCTTACCGGCACACCTTTTGGGTATAAGCCACGTTGATACAGCCGGCTATTTTGCTCATCATTTACATTAAAGTAGGACTTACGCAGTTCATGTCATTTCGAGGAGCTTGCGACGAGAAATCCCTGAAAAGGCCGCCTGCAAGACACCTATTTAGGGATTTCTCACTCCTGACTTGTCAGGCCCTTTCGTCGCTCGAAATGACATATAAACCACCACCTGCGTAAGTCCTAT
>JAFGNV010000076.1 GCA_016926805.1 Anaerolineae bacterium | reverse complement strand
CCGATGGCTACTCTTTGCCAGGGCCTCAGCCTTGACTGGCCGGTGCAATTGGTTCAGGAGGTTGTCCCATAGTCTTTACGCTTACCGATCCCCTAGACGCCAGCGAGGAATATCCTGGTATACTTTATGGTTTTGGGATATACTAGTGTTTGGCGGCGTAATTAAGCCCACAGTTAAGGATTGCCGATTATCAACGTTAAGCGCCTATGATGATGCTAATCTGCCGCGAAACACTTTGGCAGTTGGGCGTTGAAACTTGGTATTACTATGGGGTTATTTACGCCCAACTGCACTAGACCTATCAAATCAAAATATATTTAACTCATTACAAGGAGGTAATTGAACACCATGCCAGAAACAATGCAAGCATTGGTCAAAAAATACCGGCAACCGGGACTGTGGCTGGAAGAAGTGCCGGTTCCCGAGTACGGCATCAATGATGTTTTGATTAAAGTGCATAAAACTTCCATTTGCGGCACCGACGTGCACATCTGGAATTGGGATGCCTGGGCGCAGAAAACCATTCCCGTGCCAATGGTGGTGGGTCACGAGTTTGTGGGCACGGTGGCGGCGATGGGCAGCAATGTGCACGACCTTGAAATTGGGGAAGTGGTGTCGGGCGAAGGGCACATTGTGTGTGGCCGGTGCCGTAACTGTTTGGCCGGACGTCGCCATCTGTGCCATGCCACCCGAGGCGTGGGGGTCAATCGCCCTGGCGCGTTTGCCGAGTATCTTCGCATTCCGGTGACTAACATCTGGCACGCCGACCCTAACATTCCCCTGGACATCTTAAGCATCTTTGATCCCTTTGGCAATGCCACCCACACCGCTTTGTCCTTTCCCGTGTTGGGTGAGGATGTGTTGATTACCGGCGCGGGGCCGATTGGGATTATGGCTACGGCCATTGCCAGGCACGCCGGGGCACGGTATATTGTGACCACGGATCTGAATCCGTACCGCCTGGAACTGGCTAAAAAGATGGGCGCCACCGTGGCTTTGAACATTAAAGAGAAAAGCATTGGCGAAACCCAAAAGGAACTGGGCATGAAAGAGGGCTTTGACGTGGGTCTGGAGATGTCCGGCAGCGGCGCCGCCTTTAAAGATATGATTGACAATATGTGTCACGGCGGGAAAATCGCCTTGTTGGGCATACCAACCCAAGAATTGGCCATCGATTGGAACACGATAATTTTTAATATGCTCACCATCAAAGGTATTTATGGCCGCGAGATGTACGAAACGTGGTATTTAATGCAATCAATGATTCAAACTGGTCTGGACATCAGCCCGGTCATCACCCACAGATTTCATTACACCGAATTTGAACAGGCGTTTGAGATCATGCGCTCCGGCAATTCGGGCAAGGTGATTATGAATTGGGTGGATGAATAAACTGTCCTATTTTCTTTCTGAGCGGTGTTTTATTTACGAAAGCACGGAGGTTGACCATCAATCACCGCAAGGAGTCTGGCCAGACCATGCTAACGGATGCCCAATTATTGGTGCAGTTACAGTCCGGCGATGATGCCAGTTTTGAGGCATTGTTCCGGCGTCACTACAATCGAGTCTATGGCATTCTTTACCGTTTGTTGGGAAATCAAAGTGATGCCGAAGACGTGGCCCAACAGGTCTTTTTAAAACTGTACCACTCGCCGCGCCGCATCCGGCGGCAAGCGGACGAGGTTAATGTAGCCGGATGGCTCTATCGGGTGGCCGTTAACACGGGCTACAATACCCTGCGCAGCCAGCAGCGCCGGCAGAGTTGGACGGAGAAACTGGGCCGGTGGTGGTTGCTCGAACCGGCAGTCCCGGATCCCGCCGTTATCGTCGAAAACAACGAGAGACAGGCCAGAGTGCGCCGGATTTTGGCCCAGATGAAACCTCGCGAGGCCAAGCTCCTGTTGTTGCGGCACAGCGGCCTATCATATCAGGAGTTGGCCGTTGTGTTGAATCTGGCTCCGGGGTCTATTGGATCTTTGCTCACCCGCGCCGAACGTGCTTTTGCTAAACAGTATCGATTGGCCTATCTCCAGGAAGATAAGGAGTGAATCATGCGCATCGACGAAGGAATTTTACGCGCCTATCTTGACCACGCCCTTCCAGAAGAAACGATGGCAAAGGTAAAAGCAGAATTAGCCGACTCGCCGGAAGCCCGGGCTACATTGGCCCGGTTGAGTCAGCAACGCGATGATGTTGCTCCCTATCTCAACGCGCTTGTGCCGCCACCGGCGGCGCGGGCGTCGGCGCCGCAAGCCTGGCAGCGGTGGCAAGCGTATAGAGGTCAATCGAGTTTGTCTAAAAACACTGCTATAAAAGAAAGGATTAGTAATATGTTTGGTCAATCTTTTATCAAACGCTATCAGCCCGCTATCATTGTCCTGACCGTGGTAGCCATTACAGCGCTTTTGTTCAGTTTTGCCCCGGTCAGAGCGGTGGCCCGCAATTTCCTCCAGATTTTCCGAGTGCAGACGGTCAAAATTGTGCCAGTCGACGCCGAGCACGCTAAATCTCTGGAAGAGGACCCGCGCTTTAAAGGCTTCATCGATCAGCTTGAACCGCAAATCAAAGTGCTGACCGACAGCGAACCGGAGCAGGTCGACTCGCTGGCCGAGGCCGCCGAACTGGTTGGGTTTAGCGTGGCTAAAATTACCGCTCTGCCCGATGACCTGGGCGAACCTACCGAAATCACCGTGTACCGGCAGAAGGTGGTGGAGGTAAAGCTAGATAAGGAATTGCTGGAAGCCCTGTTTGAAGCCGCCGAAATTGAAGTCAGTCTGCCAGACTCGCTGAACGAGGAACCGATTGTGGTGACCCAGCCCAACACAGTGGGACAAAAATGGCAGTACGACGACCAGAGCGTGCTTGAATTTGTCCAGATGACCGCGCCTGCTGTTGAGTACCCCGATGATCTGGATTTGAAGGCATTGGGCGTGGCCGGGCTTCAGCTTCTGGGCATGTCTAAAGAAGAAGCCGAGTCCCTGGGCGCGACGGTCGACTGGGCCAATACCCTGATTCTGCCCATTCCAAAAGATGGCAAGCTGACCGCCAGCGAAGTTTCGATCAACGGCGCCAATGGCTTCCTTTTTACAGCGGAGTCAGATGATGAGGCTGCCGTGATGTGGACCCAAAATGGAATGACCTATTTTGTCAATGGGGATTACGCCGCCGAACAAGTGGTGGAAATGGCCAAGTCGGTCAAATAAACTCAAGTAGCTTGCGCTTGCCTCTTCAACCGTTATCAAGCGTGTTGCGTAATCCGTGAAAGGTTTTTTATACGGATTACGCAACATTTTTGTTATCAGCATCCCACGATGCTTTGCATCGTTCTTTCAGCAAGGAAAATGGGGGTCAAGTCCCCCCGCCTACGGCGTTTTCCTTAGCAGAGATACTATAAGCCCTCCTGAAAGGATTTTATGTGACCGATCTCGTTATTGAAACCAATCAGTTGCGCAAGGAGTATGGCCCCAAAGTCGCCGTTAAAGACCTGACCCTCCAGGTATCGCGGGGTGAGGTTTTTGGCTTTTTAGGCCCTAATGGGGCAGGCAAATCAACCACCGTAAACATGTTGTTAAGCCTGGCCCACCCGACTGGCGGGGACGTTAAACTGTTTGGCCAAAACCCGGCCAATCCCCAGGTACGGGCCAAAATTGGTTTTCTGCCAGAGCATTTTCGCTTTCACGAATGGCTGCGGGCCACGGAATTTTTGACGTTTCAAGGCAAGCTGTATGGCATGTCTCCGGCGGCGTTGAAAGAGCGGATCCCCCAATTGCTCAACCTGGTTGGCCTGGCCGACAGCGCCGATTTGCGCCTGGGCAAATTTTCCAAGGGCATGCTCCAGCGCATTGGCCTGGCTCAGGCCATGCTCAACCGGCCTGATCTTATCTTTTTGGACGAACCCACTTCCGGGCTGGACCCGCTGGGACGGCGGCTGGTCCGCCAGATCATTCACCAGCTCAAGACCGAAGGAACGACCATTTTCCTCAACTCCCACTTTCTCAGCGAAGTGGAAATCACCTGCGACCGGGTCGCCTTTATTAAAGCGGGTCAGGTGGTGCGGCTGGACACCATGGCCAGCCTGCTGCACCAGACCACCGAAATCAAACTGCGCGTCGATGCCTTTAAGCCGGAGCTACTAACCGCCCTGGAGAAGATCGGCAGCCAGTTGCAATTTGATGGTTCAAGCCTGACGATGTTGGTTGGAGATCAAGAGATAGTACCCACCATTGCTCAACTGGTGTTTGAACACGGAACCAAACTGTATCAATTGAGTCCCCGGGAAAAATCGTTGGAAGAAATTTTTATCAGCATCATTGGGACAGATGGCGTCAACGGGGTTGATACTGGCGAGGCTGACCCTGGCGAGACTCATGAAAGGAGCACCTGATGAACATCCTGACGATGACCAACCTGACCTTTCGCGAAGCCTGGCGCAAAAAAATCTTCTGGCTGGCGTTGGTGTTAGGGATTGCTTTTTTGATTCTGTTTGGTATTGGTTTTCATTTTATTTTTCAGGAGATTATGCAGCATAGTCGGAATGGGGTTGGCGGACCGGCAGCCATGAAGATCCTCAGAAATGAAGTTGGCGGCGTGTTTCTTATCTTGGGGTTGTTTGCGGTAAACTTTCTGATTGTCATGATGTCGGCCCTGATCAGCGTGGACAGCATTTCCGGTGAAATCAGCTCGCACACCATCCAGACCATCGCCTCAAAACCAATCCGGCGTTGGGAAATTGTTGTCGGAAAATTGCTGGGCCAGACTATAATGCTCATTGTTTATGTGGTGTTTATGGCCGGAGGACTCACGCTGGAAGTTTACCTGATGACCAGCTACCTGCCGCCCAATATCCTGGCCGGGCTGAGTTTGATGATTCTGGAAGGTCTGGTTGTTTTCAGTATCACGGCTTTGGGCGGCACGTATTTTTCTACGCTGGCCAACGGGGTGCTGGTATTTATGCTGTATGGCATCGCCTTTGCCGGAAGTTGGGTTGAGCAAATTGGAGCCGCCCTGGAAAGCGAAACTGCCATTCAGGTGGGCATTATCGCCAGTCTGATTATGCCCAGCGAAGCCCTCTGGCGCATGGCGTCTGATCTGATGCAACCGGTCCTCGTCAAAAAAGCCGCCTTTCCCCTGATTAATTTATTCAGCAGACCCAGCGCCGCCATGATTGTCTACGCCGGAATTTACATGGCCGGGTTCATTGCCTTTGCCCTGCGCCAGTTCAACCGGCGGGATTTGTAGGTAAGGCTTTCGCCTTTATCTCTGCCCACAAGCTTTGATACGCCTTCGCGGCAACCGAATTGGGCGCAAACGCCGCCACCGGCTCTCGCGCCAAACCCATTTGTTCGATTACGGCTGAGTAGGGAATCGAGCTTTTTAGCATCCCCTCAAGGTCCTCAGAAATCATCGCCATCAATTCGCGGTGCAATTTTTTCCGCCGATCAACCATTGAAAAGAAAGGATGGATTTTGCGGGTATCATACTTGCGCTTCTGGCAAAAGGCCACCAATTGCCGGTGGGTCCGCACCGACAGGGTGGTGGGAATCAGCGGCGCAAAAATATAATCCGCGGCAATAATGATGTTTTCGGCCAGCAGGTTGATGGTGGACGGCGAATCCAGAATAACCAGATCATATTCATCCTGCAACGGTTTCAGAATTTTTTCAAGGCGATGTTTGGAACGTTTCAGTTTATCAAAGGTGATATCCAGGTTGCGATGGGTCAGATCAGCCGGAAGCAGGTCCAGGTTCTGGTAATCAGTGCCTTTGATACTATTATCAATTCGCTTGCCGCCTTTGGATAAACCTCGGGCCTTTGGCTTTAGCTTGGGTTTGATCCGGAAGTAGTACGTCGTCGAACTCTGGGGATCAAGATCGCAAATCAGGGTTTTGGCCCCGGTTTGGGCGGCCAGATAGGCCAAATTGACGGCGGCAGCGGTTTTGCCCACTCCTCCTTTGTTGCTGTAGATGGCCAATGTTTTCATGGGGCAGCCTCTTTTGGGGTGATGGCAAAGAGTTCCTTAAACAAGGCTTTGTTGGCCGGTGAGGCAAAAGTGATAAAGGTTTGGGCAAACTCGCCTTTAACTTGCTGTCGTTCCTGGTCCAATCTGCCCACCAAACTACCAATTGCCAGCAGGGTTTGGCGAGACTGTTGGTTGTTTAGGGGCAATTCTTGAGCAACTTTTAGGAGATATTCCTCCTGTACGCAAAGATCATTGAAGTCGCCCAGGTTGTCTTGCAGCCGCTTGAGTTGTTTGATTAATGTGGTGATTTTGTCGGCAGGAAACAGGCTGGTGAAAAATTCCAGCAAGTAGCGCAGTTTTTTGCATTCAATCCTCAAGGCATGTAACTGCTCATCTTGAGTATTTTCCAGAATTCGCCGCCCCGATTTCACAATCCGCCGATACCGTTTGTAAATTCGGTTTTGGGCCAGTTCAATGATGGGCAGCCTGGCCTTACCGGCGGCAGGAGAATCCGGGGGGGATTCTGCCAAAAATAGTTCCCAATCTTTGATAATTTGAGCGTATCGTTTTGAATTCAAACCGCTAACAACATTTTGCAGCGCCCGGGTACGCTTTTGGCGTAGATAGTCAAACAGGGGAGCGATGCCATCATGCAAAACGTCGGGGAGCATGGCCCGGTAATCATCTTCAGCCAACAGATAAACATCCAAATCTCGCAGCTCATTGGAAAGTTGACCAATAAAGGCAAAATCTTGCCGAAAACGACCGGTGGTTTGGGGAGGAAAGACATCTTTGATTTGGCTGAGGGCGGAACGAGTGCGCCGCACCGCCACCCGGAAGTCGTGCAAAAACTCGGTATCAATGTCTTCTTTCAGGTAAGCTTCGTTGCGCTGCATTACCTTGAGGAGGAAGCGCAGGAGAACTTTGGCTGCCTCGTCGGCGCGCATCGCGGGGTCAAGTTGAACATTCAGCCTGGCCGAATAATCGCCCGGCTGCCGGCCCACCGATTCCAGCGCCAGAAAATAAGTGTCTTTATCGGTGGGCGTGCAGCCCAACTGCAGCAACTGCCCGGCCACTTGCTGCAACTCCTGATCATATCCTCTGACCGGCTGCAACTGCAACCACGTTGTAACAACACCTTGCCCACCCGACGGACTGATCTCGTGGCAGGTCAACCACACCACGGTCTTTTCATCCCGGTTCAAAACGCGGTATGGAGTTGAGTGGAGATCTACTTCGACCAGTTTCAGCAAGGCTCGCATGGCCAGGATGGGCGTCAGGCACGTTTTTAACTGGCCCTGGGGAAAATCTTTAGCAAAGACAGGCGAAATGGTAATCTCGACTTGTTGGATCGGCTCGGGTTGAGATAACTCACGCAAGAACAGTTGGTTACCAGACTCATATAAAATGAGGGAGGCGTTGTACAAGCGCCAGTCAAAGGTATCGTAAAATGTCACCCATTCAGCCGTGGACGCCTCTCTTTTCAGGGGGTAATGGTTGGCCAATTGGTCAAGAATTTCCCGTTCAGTGTATTCAGCCGGAAGATTGAACTTTAAATCAGGCAAACTTGAACCCTCCGCAACATTTCACTTCTTGGGGTTGTTTCTTTGCGAAATTGTAACTGCTCAGGCAGGTAAAACAGCTTGAGTATCAAGGAACTCAGGGCGATATGGCGAGCCAAGCAAAGCCAACCGTAAAGCT
>JAFGNV010000006.1 GCA_016926805.1 Anaerolineae bacterium | reverse complement strand
TGGGCCATGCCCACCGTCATTATGGCCAGCATCTGGAGGGGAATGGGCTATTACATGATCATTTATCTGGCCGCCCTGCAGGGTATCCCCGCATACCTTTATGAGGCCGCCGAGATTGATGGCGCCAACGCCTGGCAGAAGTTCCGCTACGTCACCTTGCCCATGTTAACCCCCGCTACCTTCTTTGTCAGCATAATGCTCATCATCGCCTCCTTCAAAGTTTTTGATCTGATCCTGGTTATGACCAACGGTGGTCCGGGGCGTGCCACCAATGTATTGGTCATTCACACCTACAACATGGCGTTCAGGGAATTTAGATTTGGTTATGCCAGCGCCATCGCTATGGTGCTGTTTGTGATTGTTTTGATCATCACCATCGTTCAATTCCGTATGGAAAAACGTTGGGTTAGTTATATGTAAGCGTGCGAGCGATTTTGAAATAGATTAATGCCAAGGAGAACCGATACATGTCCTATCGATTTAAGATTGGACTTAACAAAACGATCACCTATATTTTCTTAATTGCATTGGCGGCGCTCATGCTGCTACCTTTTCTGTGGATGCTCTCTGCCTCACTTAAGATGGACAAGGATGTCTTTCGTTTTCCTATTCAGTGGATTCCCGAAGTCCCGCAGTGGAGCAATTATGTAAAAATTTGGATACAGATTCCTTTCCTGACCTTCTTTGCCAACACCACCAAGCTGACGGTTATTATTACATTTCTCCAAGTCGTTACCAGCAGTTTTGCCGGCTATGCTTATGCCAAGCTCGAATTCAAGGGCCGAGACATTATCTTTCTGGCCTACATTGCCAGTATCGCCATGCCCTGGCAATCCTACATGATACCCCAGTTTATTATGATGCGACGGCTCGGCCTGGTGGATACCCATATGTCCTTGATCCTGTTGCAAGCCTTCACGGCGTTTGGCGTTTTCCTGATGCGCCAGTTTTTTATTAGCATCCCCAACGACATCATTGATGCCGCCCGCATTGACGGGCTGAGTGAATACGGAATATACTTCCGCATTATGTTACCGCTCTCCAAGCCGGCGCTGGCCACGCTCACCATGCTTACCGCCGTCTTTGTCTGGAACGACTTCATGGGACCGTTGATCTATCTAAACTCTCAGGCCCTTAAAACCATTCAGTTGGGCCTGCGTATGTTCATCTTGCAGTATTCCGCCAATTATGCCCTGATCATGGCGGCCTCGCTCGTATCGCTGATCCCCGTGGTGATTCTCTTCCTCGCCTTCCAGCGATTCTTTGTCGAGGGCATTGCCACCACCGGGGTCAAGGGCTAAGGCAGAATACGGCCGTTACTTTCATCCGCGCTGCCGCTACATGAAAGACCACCGCAAAACCAAAACGCCAAAGTTGTGGGAAATTGCCCCAGGCTCTGAGGCAGCGTGTTATCTTGCAGAAGAGCTAAATTTACAAGGCGTCACACGTATGACCAAAGTGACCATTCACTACCTGTCAAACCCGGGCGGCGACAGCCTCATCGTCTCAATTCGGCCAATACTGCGTATTCCGTTTCTAAAAGATTAGCGTTAGCGGAGGCTCTATGCTTTATCCACAATCAAATCCATTTCGTCAGTTTATTGATCTTTCCGGATTTTGGGACCTGCGTTTTGACCCGGAGGATCAGGGCCAGCAGTCCGGCTGGGCCAATGGCTTTATCGGCGGTTGTCCCGTGGCCGTGCCGGCCAGTTGGAACGACCAATTCGCCGAGTGGCGCGATTATTTGGGCCAGACCTGGTATCAAACGCGCTTTGATTTGCCGTGGGGTTGGGACGCGGCCCGGCAGCGCATTGGCTTACGTTTCGGTTCGGTCAACTACCTGGCCGAGGTCTGGCTCAACGGAACTCGCCTGGGTGAGCACGAAGGGGGCCATTTGCCCTTCTCGTTCGATCTCACCCCGCATGTGCAGCCGGAGCATAATATGCTGGTGGTGCGGGTTGAAGGTGAACTGGCGCCCGATCGGGTTCCGCCAGGCAACGTCCGGCCCGACTCGAAACACATGTTTCTGGACCAGCGCCAGAATTTTCCGCCCACCTCGTTTGACTTTTTCCCCTATTGCGGCCTTCACCGGCCCGTTTTGCTGACCGCCACGCCACCGGAGGCCATCACCGACGTGACGGTTGTGACCGAACTTCCCGGACGGGTGCATGTCAAAGTCAACCTGGCCGGGGCAGATGCGGCTACGGCCCGGTTCTCGCTGGGCGACATAACAGTACAGGCCGAAACCCGGGTTTCCGGTGACGCCGTTGAAACTGCGTTAGATGTGCCCAACGCAACCCTGTGGTCGCCCGACTCGCCGCACCTGTACGCGTTGACGGTAGAGTTAATTCGGGGGGGTACGGTCTATGATCGTTATGTGTTGCCCATCGGCATCCGCGAGATCAAAATAGAGGGTGATGCTTTGCTGATCAACGACCAGCCCATCTATTTGCAAGGCTTTGGCCGCCACGAAGACTTTCCAGTGACGGGCCGTGGCTACATGCCTGCGGTGATCATAAAAGATTATGCTTTGATGAAATGGGTAGGCGCCAACTCCTTCCGCACTACGCATTATCCCTACTCTGAGCAAATGATGGATTTGGCCGATCGTTTGGGGTTTCTGGTGATTGACGAAACGCCGGCAGTGGGGTTGTTCTTTGCCGAAGAAGGTTTAGAACGCCGCTTGCAATTGTGTCGCCAATATATCAACGAGCTTGTGGCCCGTGACAAGAATCATCCCAGCGTAATTATGTGGAGTGTGGCCAACGAGCCGCATTCATCAGTACCGGCAGCCAAGCCGTTCTTCCGCAATCTGTACGACCTGTGCAAATCGCTTGATCCCACGCGCCCCGCCACCCTGGTTAGCTATATGGGCATCGCCGAAGAATCTTTTGAATTTTACGACCTGATGTGTCTTAACCGTTACTACGGCTGGTATACCGAATCGGGCCAACTTGACGCGGGCTGCGCGAATCTGGAGGCCGAGATTGAGGCGATGTACGCCAAGTTTAAAAAGCCGTTCATCCTCAGCGAGTATGGGGCCGATACCGTGCCCGGTCATCATGCCCAGCCGCCCGACATGTTCAGCGAAGAATACCAGGCGGACATGCTCGAACAATACAGTGAGGTTTTGCGCCGCAAACCTTATGTGGTCGGCGAACATGTCTGGAACATGTGCGATTTCAAAACTTCACAGGGCGTCCGGCGGGTGGGTAGCTTGAATCTGAAGGGGGTGTTCACCCGCGACCGCCGGCCCAAACTGGCGGCCCACCGCTTGCGGAAAATTTGGAGTGCTAAGCGCCCGTAACACCTCCCACCTTTCTCTCAAGGGCAAGCAAGCTATCTATGGGTGAGAATTGTGAAAGGATCACAGCGAGGATAAAATTGTGAACCGCTGCACACCGGTTCGCGTAACTCGACCACAGAACTCCGCGTCCTTCCCGGTACGTACGCTATACGGGCGCTGCTTCAGGCATAGCGAAAATATGCCGACCGGGCTTCACTTTGAACAACTGGCGATGTCAGAGGCGGATGCGAAAGCGCTGCACCGTAATGCCGCCTATTTTGAAGAGCTCGATCGAGTGTCCAAGACTGCCTGGGACCACGTTCGCTTTATGTCACGTAAGCAATATCAAAATTTTGTATCCCGGGCCTTATACCGACATCGGTCGTCTAGCGCGACGATTAATCTGTACGGCCCCCGTGGCGGGAGCCACTATGCCTTGGAGCAGCAATGGAATTTGACGGCCGTAGAGGCTTTCGCCAACGCCCAGATTCTGAGTATCGTGGAGGTTGGCTCAAACCATGCTTTCCATGAATACCAAATCACCTTTAGAAATACCAAATTTTTCGACTTTTTGCATGTTGGTATGGCCTGGAACTTTTACCCCGACGGGAGCCTCTGTCCCGCCTGTTTTTGTGTCGAGTCGCAGGTGGAAATAGAAAAGAAAAGTAATTTTATTACTGATTTCCAAAATGCGCGCAACTTGTTCGGACACGATATCAGAACCTGGATTTATCAATGCAACGCATGTGCAGCGAAATGGGAGCGGACTGAATACAGCTGGTATGCGGATTTCACTTATTAGCCGTCATAGCCGAATAAACCGTGATATATCTTCTCAATACGTAGGAGAAGATGGTGGGCCGCAAATTTGTCACCCACATCCAAACATATCTCCCCCCGCTTCAATTTGACAGTTCTATTTTTTGATATATACTTACCCAATAATTGAGAATTTGTCTCGTTATCACTCTAACTCTAATCATGTCAACAATCTGTAATTTAACCGAACGACTGCGACAAGCGGGCTACAAATTAACTCCCGCCCGGCGGGCCATAATTGAAGTGCTGGAAACCGAGCCGGAACATCTGAGCCACCAACAGATTTTGGAAGAGGGACAGAAGGTTTATCCAAAACTGAGCCGGGCGACGGTTTACCGTACGATGGAATTGCTGGTTGAACTCCAGCTGGTTCGCCCGTTTTACTTGAACGACCCGACCCAACGGTTCGTGTCGGCGTTGGGCGGCCACCACCACCTGGTCTGCTCAAGTTGCGGCAAAACCTTTGAGTTCGAACACTGCACCGTTGACCAACTGTCCAATGAACTATCGGAGAAATATGGTTTCCAGATTCTTAGCCACCTGTTGGAGTTTCACGGTTTGTGTGAGGGTTGTCATCAGTAGCCAGACTTTTTTGTCGAACAACGGAACTCGATCTCAATTGGATACTGGGCGACCACAAGGAGTCTGCCGCAGGGTTCGCCCCTACTGATAGCTATATACCTGATAATTCTTTTGGCCCATAATTGAGATTTTGTTTCATTAAATCTATGATACCAAGAAGTTATTGAAGATGTTCGCTAAAACAAATCTTTTTACTGTTACTATTCTTATCGTGTTAGTCCTGGCCGCTGCCCGGTGTGGAGCACCTCAGCCGGAACTCGCCACCCAACAAGAAACAGCCGCCAAAACTCATGAAGAAGAGCACCAACCCACGGCTGGCGACCACACCGCCAAAATGCCCGCCCTGGAGGCAGTGACCCTGGCCGATGGTGAAAAGTTGAAGGTGGTTGCCACCACCAGCATTGTGGCCGATGTGGTCAAGAACATTGGCGGGGATAAGATTGACCTAACCACGCTCCTGCCGATTGGCACTGACCCGCACACCTTTAATCCCGCTCCGGCCGATTTGGCGGCCGTTGCCGATGCGCACGTTGTTTTTGCCAACGGTATGGGGCTGGAAGAATTCTTGGATGAGATGGTAAAAAATGCCGGAGGAGATGCCATTGTAATTCAGGTTTCGGCCGGGGTCGAGACCCGCCAGTTGGATGAGGCTGAGGGCGAACAACACGAAGCAGAAAACCACCGTCACAAAGGGGCGGACCCCCACACCTGGACCAGTCCGGCCAATGTTAAAGTTTTTGTCCACAATATCGAACACACCCTAAGCGCCCTTGATCCGGCCAATAGCGAGATTTTTGAAGCCAAAGCTAAGGTTTATGAAGCCCAGTTGGATGAGTTGGATACATGGGTCAAAACGCAAATAGACACCATCCCGGCCGAAAATCGCGAGTTGGTCACTGACCATACCGCTTTTGGCTACTACGCTGATCGTTATGGTTTGGAACAGGTGGGGGCAGTGATTCCGTCCTTTAGCAGCGCCGCCGAGTCGTCGGCCAAAGAACTGGCTAATTTGGAAGATGCGATCAAAGCATACCAGGTCAAGGCCATATTCGTAGGGACCTCGGTCAACCCGTCGTTGTCGGAACGGGTGGCCGATGATACGGGGGTTAAGCTGGTAACGCTGTACACCGGCTCACTGGGTCAAACCGGCAGCGGGGTAGAGAGCTATCTGGCTTATATTCGTTACAATACCAGGGCGATTGTTGAAGCGCTGAAGTAGTAAAGGAGTAGACAGTAGACGGGTCATCTACTGACGGTAGACGGTAGGAAAGCAAGAAGTAGGAGGTTTTGACTCTCATCCCTACTACTTACTACCTTTTACCTACTACCTAGTTTATCAGCCACCAGAAATTTAGAGGGCAAAGTCTATGGAAATGGTACATCATGTCAGTTCGCTACGGTCGACCACCGGCGTAGGCCACGATATCAACCAACCAATTTTGGAATTGAAAGAGGTGTCGGTGCGGTTTCACAATGCCCCGGCGCTGAACGACGTTTCATTCCAGTTGCACAAAGGCGAACGAGTGGCCGTGATTGGACCAAACGGAGCGGGGAAGAGTACGTTGTTTAACGTGATTTCAGGAGTGTTATCACCAACTCTCGGCAACGTAAATATTTATGGCCATAGGCCCGGCGAACACATTTGTATTGCCTATGTTCCCCAACGCAGTCATGTGGATTGGAAATTCCCGGTGAATGTGGCGGATGTGGTGATGATGGGCCGGGCGCGCAAGTTGGGCCTGTTCCGCTGGCCCAGACGCCAGGATTGGGATTATGTGAACGATTCGCTGGAATTGGTAGGGATGGCACACCTGGCCAAACGACAAATAGGCGAGCTATCAGGTGGGCAGCAACAACGCGTTTTTATTGCCCGCGCCCTGGCTCAGGAAGCAGAATTGATGCTCATGGACGAACCGCTGACCGGCCTGGATGTGAAATCGCAGGAAGAAATTTTTAGCATATTAGAAAAGCTCCGCCAGCGAGCGGTCACGATTATGGTGGCCACGCACGACCTGAATCTGGCAGCAGAACGGTTCGACCGGCTGATGCTGCTCAATGGACATATTCTCGGTTTTGGCAAAGCCAAAGAAGTTTTCACCGCCGATCTATTGAATCAAGCCTATAGCGGGCAGTTGCGCCTGATTGAAACTGCCAATGGCACCATGGTTCTCAGCGATACCTGTTGTGGAGGGGGCGAGCCCCATGGTTGATTGGTTGAACTTTTTCATCGAACCCCTCGGCTACGCCTTTATGCTGCGTGGCCTGATGGCGGCCCTGGTTGTTGGAATCGTCTGCTCGATGTTGGGAGCGTACATTGTTTTGCGGGGTATGGCATTTTTGGGCGATGCTCTGGCTCACGCTATTTTGCCAGGGGTGGCGGTGGGCTATTTATTAGGCGGCAGCAATCCACTATGGCTTACGACAGGTGCCTTAGCGGCCGGAGTCATCACCGCCCTGGGTATTGGCGCCATCAGCAAAAGCGGGGTCAAAGAAGATACCGCCATTGGGGTGATGTTCACCGGCATGTTTGCTCTGGGTATTGCCTTAATTTCAACGGTGCGCAGCTACACGGTTGATTTAACTCACTTTCTCTTTGGCAACGTACTGGGGGTGGCCACCGGCGATCTGTGGCTCACCGGCATCTTTGGCGGACTGGTCATTTTGACCATTCTTGCCTTTTATAAAGAGTTTCTGGTGATCTCGTTTGACCCGGTGCTGGCCAAAACGTTACGCCTGCCCGCCGGTTTTCTCACCTACCTGCTCTTGTTGTTGATAGCCATCACCATTGTGCTTTCCCTGCAAACCGTGGGGATTGCCTTGATGGCCGCCATGTTGGTGACCCCCGCGGCCACAGCCTATTTATTGACTCGCCGCCTGCCGGCCATGATGGCGTTGGCAGCGGCAATTGGCGCCACCAGTGCGGTGGTGGGATTGTACCTGTCGTTTTACATCAATATCGCCTCCGGGCCGGCCATTGTGCTGACCTGCACCTTCTTTTTTCTACTGGCCTTCATCTTTTCACCATATCAGGGAGTCATCAAAAGAAGGCTGGCAACCGGAAAGCAAAAACATCAGTAGCTAATTTATTTCACTCCGTTCTCTATGGTTTCCTTGTCGGGGCTAACGTCTACCCACGGTCCCCGGTTGTTGGGGGTAATCCACAACCATTGATGCTTTCTGATTGGATTATCATGCTCATCTGGCATTTCAGTAGTCCAGAATTCCTCGCGGGGTAAATTATCAACTTCAACTTCAACCGCAAATATCATGTATTGGGTGTTGAGACCCGGATAAGATTGAGACTCGCGGCATTGTTGTTTTGGACTGGGTGATACACTGAGAATTTTTATATCATTTGGGTTAACCTGTAATTCTTCTTTAAGACCGCGGACAGCCGCCTCAATGTGACCCTCACCGTGTTTAAGCTTTTCTGAGGGTGGAAACCAGCGATAACGCGACTGGTTTTTTCGATGTTGTTGGGCCTCAATTAAAATTCTGTCGCCATCCCGAATGATAATGTGAACAACCCGGACAATCCTGAGGAAAGGATCCTCCTGAATTTCTGACTCGCCGGTAACCAGTTCTTGCCAAAGGTCTGTAACAGATTTGGCGCCATCATTTCCCCATTTTGTGGTATCAATACCCTGAGTTTGCAACCGGTTATTGAGTTGGTGAATACTTTCAAATCTTAACATGAACGTTGTTTCATTCATTTAGTTGAGTTTGTATTTGCCCAAGTAATTTTTCTGCTTTTCTGAGTTCGCCCTTCATGCCTAACTTGGTAAGGCTTTCTATGGCCTCAAAGATTAACTTCTTGGCCCGATCTACCTCCCCCACAGCCAAATCTAACTCTGCCAGACCCTGTTTGGCTTCGGCGATGTCGTGCTGGCTACTGATTCGTTGTCCCATTTCAAGACTTTGGGCAAAATATTTGCGGGCAGAAAGATAATCCTGTTGTTTAAAGGAAACCTGGCCTAACAGTCTGTAAATGTAGGTTAATCCCGATGATAATTCTGTTTCCTGTTCGCGCAATTCGCGGGCTTGGTTCAAGCGAGCCTTGGCCGAGTCGTATTGACCTTCTTCCATATCAAGTTTGGCCAGTTGGCGTTGAATCCGAGAAATATATCTTTTATTCTCAGCTTCTTGGGCCAACGTCAACGCTTTTTCAAGGTTTTCTCTGGCACTGGCAAATTCACCACGTTTCATTTGGATTGAACCCAACCGTCGCCAGGCCAGGGCCAATTCACTTTTGTTTTGATGCAATTTATAAATGTGGATAGCCTTTTCCACAAACTCTTCAGCTTCTTCCAACTCATCCTGATAGTACCGCATACTTGAAAGCCACATATAAAAATTTGCCTGATCAAAATCCCGATTAAGATTGGTTGCTATTTCAGATCCCTGAGTCAGATACTTACTCCACGAACTCCAATCGCCAGTAGCCAACAGATAGAAATTCATCTTCTCCAAAAAATCAATAAACCTATCATACCAGCCTTTGGTCAGGCACCAATCCATGGCGCTTAAAATATTATCCACCTCTTGCCTGATGAGTTCCAAATTCTCATATTTCTGTCCCTGCTCACGCAAAAAGTTCAGCCAATATTCAACCCATCTGTTTCTCAGGGATTCCTTTAGCTTCTTACCTTGGGTGTCCAGTTCTGCCTTGCTATAAAGCAATGTTAACGGCAACATCTGAAAACGATTCCCAACCTTATTAATCAGCGATAATCTTTCTAACTCGATTAATCCATCATCCCGATCTAATTCCGGTAAATCAGCCACATAACCTAACCCTTCCCTACTGGCACCTGTCGAGAATAAGGTCAGGGCCATTAACAATATATATGGTTCTTTATGACGAATACGTTCTACGGCACCCTCAAAACAGAACCGGGCAATATCGTGGGTGGGTTTGCCCAGCCGACTCAAGACTGTTTCAACATTATAACCACGACCAATTTGAGCCACACTCCAGACAATAGCCAGAGGCACGCCGCCGGTTCGTCGGTTTAATTGCCGGGCTTCATCTTCACTCAGCACCAAACCATGTCGCTGGGTCTCGTCTTCAATCAGAGCCAGGGCTTCGGCTTCGGTCATGCCCTGTAACCGAATAGGGTAGGCAATATTTAGTCGATGGCGGGTGGTGACAATAACCTTAGTGGGATCAGGTACCTCACTGATAAAGGCCATCACCCGGTCATCATCCACCGTTTCCAGATTATCAACAATGAGCAAGGTCCGCTGTTGGGCCAAGGCATAACGCACCAGTTCATGTTGTTCCTCGGAACGCGCCCGGGTAATATCGTTACGTTCCAGGGTTATAGAAATAGCCCGGTAAATATCATCCAGGGTATTGAGAGATTGCGGACGCGACACAATACCATCGGCTGTCAGCGAGGTCTGTTTGGCCGACGTCCAGATGATGGCCTCAAAACGTTCATCTTCGGGCAGTTGATCATAATTTCGTCGATAACTATCCGCCACCTCCAAGGTTAAGGTACTTTTGCCAATACCGCCAATACCATCAATGGTTATAACAAAATGGCGGCTTTTAGGATGAGGGCGAAGCAACCGGTAAATCTGTCGAAGTTCGTCTTGGCGTCCCACAAACTGTTCGTAGTCGGGTTGAGGCAAGTTATGGTAGATTTTAGGGATGGTGTTATCTGAAGATTCCTTTTCCTTCTCCTCTAGTTCAACAAGTTCCAAGCGCAAATTTTTAATCTCTTCTTGCACATCTTCAATTTCTAAAAGAATCCGCGGATCCGTAGATACCCCTCCTAAGGCCTGTTGTTCTTTTAACTTTTGCAAACGACGTTGGTGATTGGCAACAAGTTGTTTAAGATCATCTGAACGAGACATAAAAAACCTGCCTGATTAACAAGGATAGAGTTTGGGTTCAACAACCCGGCCGGCCATAGGTGAGTCTTTGGCTATAACTATTTTCGTCGTTGTGCTCTAAGCACATTGGGTAACTGTTCAATGAGGGTTAATACCCGGCTGAGTTGGTCAATATCAGCCACTTCAAGGGTAGCAAATACAGTAGCCGTGTGCTCTTTTTTTCGGGTGGTTACATTCACAGCGCTAAGATTTATTTTCTCATTGGCCACAACGGCCGTAATATCACGCAACAGACCGGGACGATCAAAGGCCTCAATTTGGACATCAACCGGATAGGTTTTGTCGCCGGCCACATCCCAATCCACTTCAATGAGCCGTTCTCGCCGTTCATCGTCAAAACGCAAAACGTTGGGACAATCCCGCCGGTGAATGGTTACCCCCTTGCCCCGGGTAATATAGCCAATAATATTTCTATCACCCGGCACGGGTCGACAGCATTGGGCCAGATTGGTCAGCAGATTTCCCATTCCCTGAATCCGCATTTCGGTAGGCATGGGGGCAACGGGAGTTACGGTTGGGGTGGGTAAGCGCCACTCCTCTTCCTCCTGGGATTCGGTTGCCTCAACCACGCTACTAATGGCGTTAACAATATGCGGGATACTGATATCGCCGCGGCCAATGGCAGCCAAAAAATCATCTACTTTATCAAAATTAAAGCGATGAGCCAGCCGTTCATAACTTACTTCGGTAATCCCCAGCCGGTGTAATTCCCGATCAAGAATAGACCGTCCCTGGGAAACATTCTCCTCATAGTTCTGATATTTAAACCAATAGCGAACTTTGGCTCTGGCCCGCGAGGTTTTGAGGTAACCCAGGTGACTATTCAACCAATCACGGCTGGGGCCACCCCGCTTGGAGGTTAAAATTTCAACCTGATCGCCGTTTCTTAACTGGTAATTCAAGGATACAATTTTGCCATTGACTTTTGCGCCGCGACAGCGATGCCCTACCTCTGTGTGAATATAATAAGCAAAATCAATCGGCGTGGCCCCAACCGGCAACTCAATCACATCACCCTTAGGCGTTAGCACGTGGACTCGATCCTGAAAAACTTCCGTCTTAACCTGATCGATAAACT
Source organism: Anaerolineae bacterium (assembly GCA_016926805.1). Lineage (GTDB taxonomy): Bacteria > Chloroflexota > Anaerolineae > 4572-78 > J111 > JAFGNV01. The sequence goes on along the minus strand of JAFGNV010000006.1, from coordinate 7,879 downwards.
CTGTGGCATCAGCTACGTCTTCCTTCCATTCCATTAATTGACGTAGCCAGGTTATTTTTTTATCAAAGGCGGGATTAGGCTGAACGCCTTCCTTGTAACGCCAATGCGCCGCCACTCCCAACTCAGCATCCTGGTGCATTTCATAGGTCCGGATCTGCACCTCAATTGTTCTGCCCTCAGAGCCTACCACAGTTGTATGTAACGAGCGATATAAATTATCCTTGGGAATGGCAATGTAATCATCAAATCGGCCAGGAACAGGTCGCCACAGCGTATGCACAATCCCCAAAACAGCGTAGCAATCTGACACTTTATTAACAAGTACCCGCACCCCCCGGACATCGTATATTTGCTCAAAATCTAAATCCCGGCGTTGCATCTTGTTCCAAATACTATAAATATGCTTGGGACGGCCGGTCACTTCTGCCTTGATTCCATGTTTTTCCAGCTCTTCTTTGAGTTCATTAACAATTTCGGCAATGTACCGTTCGCGATTAATGCGGCGTTCATCAATCATCCGGGCGATTCGTTTATAAACGTCGGGTTCAAGATATCGAAACGCCAAATCTTCAAGCTCCCACTTAACCTGCCAGATGCCCAAGCGATTGGCCAGGGGAGCAAAAATTTCCAAAGTTTCTTTGGCAATCCGCCTACGCCTCTCCTCGGGCAAAGGTCCTAACGTGCGCATATTATGGGTCCGGTCGGCCAGTTTGATCAATACCACCCGTACATCATCAACCATGGCCAATAACATTTTGCGCAGACTTTCGGCCTGGGCGCGTTCCTTTTTGCTCTTTCTGGTTTGGCCCCGATACTCCTGAATTTGACCCATTTTGGTTACCCCATCAACCAATTTGGCCACAGTTGGACCAAACTCCTGTTCTATATCTTCCAGGGTCACATCAGTATCTTCGGGCACGTCATGCAAAATAGCCGCGGCAATTGTCTCATAATCCAGGTGCAAGTCGGCCAGGATATTGGCTACAGCCAGGGAGTGCTGCAAATAAGGCTCTCCCGACACTCGGGTTTGCCCATGATGCGCTCGTTGGGCCATTTCGCAGGCCCGGCGAACAAAATCCATCTCCGCCGGAGACCGTTCATTGGCAATCGACTCCAGCCAATTTTCAAGCTCAATGGCATCCTTACTGGTAATCTCGGAATGTTTATCTTTAACAGCTACCATTGGTTATCTCTATCATCATCCCAATTTTCCACCGGCTGATTATGAGATAGTATACTTCAGACCCCTAGTTTAGGCAACGGTCTTTTGGGGCAAAATTAGCTTAACCAATTAAAGTGACAAATGTCACTACTTGCTAGTGACAAGTGACACTATCCGGTCATCACAACTCATGCTATGCTACTAGAGCAGCATCGGACAGAGGCAAAAGGACAACATCCTTTTGACTCTCCTCCTCGAGCCGGCAGGTTCCCCCCACCTGCCGGTTTTTTATTTAACCAGCCCTACTTGCACTTCGACATAAGATTGCTATAATCGAATTATCAATATTCAAGTGAAGCGACATCAAGCCAAAAAATCTTGCCAACCCCGTTTTGACCTTAATCATAAACGTACCATTCCAAATTATCCACACTTTAACCCTATTCAAGGGTCTTCTATATTTTTATAGGAGAGACATAGCCAAATGAAAACAAGAACAACGCAAGAAATTCTCAGGCAGTTTAACAGCAAATTCAACGACTTCAATGGGGTTACGGTTCAGAAAGGCAACTTCTCCAAAAAAAGATTGGTGGGCATTATCTTTGAAGGAGCCACGTTAATGGAGTGCGATTTTTCAGAGTCCATTTTGCAGCGAGCTTCCTTCAGCGCCGCCAACCTGCGCGGCGCTAACTTTAGACGGGCAAACCTGGCCAAGGCAAATTTAAAAGGCGCCGATTTTAGAGGCGCGGACCTGCGGGCCGTGGATTTGAGCGGCGCCGATTTACGCTGGGCCAATCTGGAAGGGGTTGATTTAACCGGCTCAATTATTTCCGGGGCAAATTTCGACGGAGCCAACCTTAAGAACGCCTGCCTGAGAAAAACGGATCCGGGAAAACTGTGGTGGAAAGCCAACCTGGACGAAGCCAAACTGGAGAACACCATCTTGCCTGATGGGACGGTGTTTGGCCAGACCAGCCCAACCAAAACGGAGTAGATTTTGCCATTTCTCACCAATAATCAACCCGGTATTGGCGGCCAATTAAAGGTCGAGCCAGAAGATTTTTTTGTGGAAGAGATTCCATTGTACCTGCCAAGCGGGCAGGGACAACATGTTTATGTTGAAATTGAAAAACGCGGTCTTTCGACGAATGCCGCCAGGCGAAAGATTGCACACGCGCTCAATGTTTCGCCCCACGTTATTGGGTACGCCGGGCTTAAGGATACCCATGCGGTTACCCGACAGACCCTTTCGATTGACGGTGTTGCCCCCGAAACAGTTGAAACCCTGAGTTTGCCCGACATCAGAATTTTGCAGATCAACCGTCATCAAAATAAATTAAAAGTAGGTCATTTGGCCGCAAACCGCTTTGTAATCAGGGTTCGCAACGTAACCGAAGACGCTCTCCCGATTGCAGAAAAAACCCTGGCTATTCTGGCCGAAAAGGGCGTGCCCAATTTTTTTGGCCAGCAACGATTTGGCAATCGAGCCAATACCCACCGGCTAGGTGAACTGCTCGTTCGCCGGAATGTGACCGAATTTGTGGCCGAATATCTGGGACGGCCCCAGCCCCACGAGGCAGAGCCGGCCAAAATAGCCCGGCAGTTGGTGGATGAAGGTTGTTGGGGTGAGGCATTGGCGCGGTGGCCCAGTGCCCTCTCTGATGAGCGACGGGTGCTAGTTTCGATTGTGCGGGCGGGTGGGGAAGTTGAAGGAATTTTCCACGCTTTAGACAAAAAATCAAAACAGTTTTTTGTGTCAGCTTTTCAGTCTGAATTATTCAACAAATTACTGGCCCAGCGACTTGACCATATCGATCGATTACAGGAGGGAGATGTAGCCTATATTCACCAAAACGGAGCGGCTTTTATTGTCGAAGACGCCGAAGTGGAACAACCCCGCGCCGACCGCTTTGAAATCAGTCCCTCCGGGCCATTGTTTGGGCCAAAGATGTTGTCGGCCAGGGGCGTGCCTGGCCAGCGCGAAGAAACAATTCTGGCCCAACAAGGCCTCTCAAAAGACGATTTTGCCGCGCCTGGCCTAAAAATTCGAGGGGCGCGTCGTCCCTATCGCTTTAAATTAAAGCAGGTCAGGGTGTGGTGGGATGGCGGCTTATTTGTTTCGTTTGAGTTGCCTCCAGGAGCTTACGCAACCATGGTAATGGCCGAAGTGATGAAAAATTAAAGAGGGGGCCAGATTCTGAACTATACAAAAGGCCACACTCTTGCGTGTGGCCTTTGATATTTCTGACAAGAGACAAAACGTCGAGTCAGTTCAATGCGGATAAAGCCTCATCAACCGAGGGATACAGATCGGCATATTGGGTCAGTCCAACCATCCGGAAGATTTTTTGAAAATGAACACTTAAACCGGTCATCAAGAGTTTTTGGTCTTTTTTTCGCGCTTCGGTGACAACGCCAATCAGGATGGCGATGCCGGCACTATTGATGTAATCATTCTCCCGAAAGTTGAAGATGATATTGATTGCTCCATCGGCCGAAGCCGTTTGATAGGCCTGGTTGATGGCGTCCTCGGCAAAAGTGGTCACATCGCCAACCAGGTCTATCACGGTGGCGCCGTTTTCATCTCGAATTGAGACCTGGATTTCATCACTCATTTTACTGCCCCTTCTCCTGGTTTATTGATTTGACTTGGCTCTATAATTGTTCACTTCAAACTCGGCTTAGTCTTTATTATTATCGTCGTCACTCATCCGGTAAATAACCATCCGAAATTGATTGCCTTCGTTCTCGTCGTCGGCATTAATAAACCCGGCTTCGTCTACCAATTCTCGGATAATGTATAAACCCATCCCGCCCAGCCGGGCCGTGCCCTCTACCATGCCATTGATGTCGGGTATGTTTACCTCCCCGGGAGGAGCGCCGCTGGCACCAGGGTCTTTAATTAAAATATCAAGTTTTTCGTCATCAGCCGTCAGGATAACAACCACTTTCATCCGGGCGTCGGCGCCACCACCATACCGAATGGCATTGGTACAGGCTTCGCTCACCGCAGTCTTGATATCTTCGGTTTTCCCCTCGTCAAAATTCATGCGGCGAGCCACCGTGGCTACCGCCTCTCTGGCTATTTTTTCATAACCAAGTTCGCTGGGGATTCTTAACTCTACAACCCTGTTACTCTGCAAACAAACATCCCCTTTCTGCAGTAATCATAATCCAGCCGATTATACCATAAACCGCCGCAAAGTGAAAGTGGGATTTTAGGGCCAACCCTTAAGGCTCGGCCGGAACTTGAGGGATTTGGCTCTGCTGTTCATACAAGGGGTCTTCCGGCACTTTATCTACCGTCCAGAAATCTTCGATGATGGCCTGGCTGCGAGCCTTTTCTAACCAATCATTATAAGCCAGGCGTTGACTCAACTGGTAATCTGCCGGCGACAACTCCCGTTCTTCTCGCTCTAAAACTTCAATGACATGCCAGCCAAATTCAGATTCAATGGGGTCGCTTATTTGGCCAACGGGCAAAGTAAACACAGCCTCATCAATGGGAGCCACAAAGCGGCCCTGGGGGACAAAACCCAAATCGCCGCCAGACATACTACTGCCAGTATCTTTTGACAATTCTTCAGCCAGGTCGGCAAAGTCTTCGCCAGCCTGCAACCGGGTAATAACCTCCTGGGCTTCTTCCTCAGTTTCAACCAAAATATGGCGAGCGTGCGCCTGTTCTGCAACCTCAGGCACCTCGGCGCCCAATACTTCCTGGAGTTTATCTCGCAAGATAAAGGTGCGGACAATCTGGCGATAGGTGGCTTCGTCGATTCCGGCATTTTCGGCCAGCGCCTCGAGCCAGGCTGTGTATTGCGTCCCCAGGCTACTGCTATCTACCACATACAACGTTGGGGTGGGCGCCGGGGTAGGAGTATTCATGGGCGTGGCAGTTGGTTGGGTGATCTCTGCGGTGGGTGTCAGGGTGGGCGAAGGCGTAAAGGTTGGGGTAGGGGTCCACAGCGCGGCAGTGGCGGACGCCTCGACGCGAGCCGTAACCGTTTCTGAAGCGGCGGCCTGGGTCAGGCCGCCCAATTGCCGGGCGATCAACTGGTTAATTGTTTCGTCAATTTCTTCTTCAGAAACAACAATTCCCCGGCGAGCGGCTTCGGCCTCAATCAGTTTGTCTTCAATCATCAAATCAAGGGTATCCTGATCAACCAGATAACGCTGCTCCTGAAGCTGTTGGGCCTGTTGGTCATATTGACCCACCAATAATTCGGCCAGTTGGGGGTCGCTTTGCAGTAATTGCTGCCGTTGCACGGCAACTTGCTGCAGGGCCAAATCGAGCATGTAGCGCTCGTACTTGACTCTGGTTTGATAATCACGAGTGGTAATTTCCACCCCGTCAACGGTGGCAATCGGCGCTTGCGGTTCAAGAACATAGGTCTGCCACAGGCCCACGCCTAATACAACAACCACCAACACCCCCAACACCGCCAAACCAATATAAATCCAACGTAGCTGCTGTTGCTCTTTACGGGATAGGGCAATTTGTTTGCGGGTAGGGCCACGACGGGGCTGAATATCGCGCTTTGCCATAGGTCTCCTCTAAATCAAGGTTGATATGTTATGCAAATAACAACGCGAGCGACCCTCTTCAGGTCGCTCGCAACAAGAAACTATTTGCTTTTAACGTCTGCCGCCATACAGGCGAACATGGTCATCTGTAAACGGGGTCAAGGCCAGATGTCGCGCCCGTTTTATGGCTACTGCCAGTTGGCGCTGGTGCTTGGCGCAGGTTCCGGTTTTTCGCCGGGGCCGAATACTACCATTACTGTTCATAAAACGACGTAACGTGTCAATGTTTTTCCAGTCAATCGACTTGACCTTGTCGGCGCAAAAAACACATACTTTACGGCGCGGTTGAAAACGCCCTGAGCGGGAATACCCACCGCCGGTAGACTCATCGTCATCTTGACGCCTATATCTTGGCCGTCGCTGCTGCTCACGCCTCTCACGGGGCCGTTCTTCTCGTGGTCTCTCTTCAGACCGTTCATCTCCAGCAGAGTCACGGAATCTTCTGGGTTTGTCGTTTCTGACCACACTCTCTTCAACTTCTTCAGACTCATTGTTTGTTAAAGGCTCTTCCGCCATAGTTTTCTCCAAATGCTATACTAATCTGGTTAGGTCTAATAATTCATCTCAATAATCTGTCTGGTCAACATAATCAAAGGCAAGACTTTCGTCTTCATACCGCTTTTCAGCCGATTCCTCAGACCTATCGGACCGATCTTTTGTCCGGGGGCCCAAGATAATCATTTCGTTAGCGACAACCTCGGTCCGAAAATGACGTTGACCGTTCTCGTCTTCCCAACTGCGGGTTTGCAATCTACCTTCCACATATACTTGTTGGCTTTTGCTCAATATCTGATTACAAATCTCAGCCAGGTTACCCCAGGCCACAACATTAAACCACTCGGTCTCCTCCCGGCGTTCTCCATCCGGGGTTGTCCAGGTGCGACTGGAGGCCAAACTAAATGATGTAACTGGTTTGCCAGAGGGCGTATACCGCATTTCAGGGTCCCGCCCGATATTACCGATCACCATTACTTTATTCAAACCTCGTGACATTTTTTGCCCTCTCTACAAATAAAAACCAAAATTACTAACTCTCAACCTTGACCAACAGATAGCGAATGACATCCTCTGACAATTTTAAGTTGCGTTCTAGTTCGACAAGTGAGGCCGGGGGCATTTTGGTTTGCAGCAACACATACGTGCCTTCACGATAGTTGTTGATGGCGTAAGCCAAATCTCGACGTCCCCATACATCAACAGACGTCACCTCGCCGCTGACCGCCCCAATATACTCCGAGACTTTGTCAACAACTGCAGTGACGTCCTCGCCCTCAAGGGTGGGCTTGATGATAAACGCAAGTTCGTAGTCACGCATCGCCAGTTAAACCTCCTTTCTACGGATTTTTAGCCCTTGGTCCCGGCCAAGAGCAGAAAGAATGGAGCCATAACCAACCATGGCTCCACTGGCAGACAGGTACTATATCACAAATTTTATTGAACGCAAAATACACGCAGGTTTCGTGAGGTAAATTGTCCACCACAGGCAAGACCAGCGGAGTCAGCAATTGGCCGTAAGTCGCGCTCGAGGCCGCATCGAGTTCATTGGCGTAGATGTCGAACACTTCAGCCCCCAGCTTGAGCTTGACCGTATCCCCGGCAATGATCGAACCAGGGTCGTGGAAAATGACGCTGCGGCCAATGCTCACTTCCGCCCCGGAGTCGAGCACCGGGCCGGGACTGAGGTTCTGAACCGCAACGTGGCCGCTGCGCAGATCGCTGCCTTGCCGCAGCCAGACGCTGTTGAGACCCAAGATGGCGTAGTCCCCCACATCGGCAGAAGGTGTCAACCCCGTTGAGGTCGGCGTGGCTGTCGGGGTCGGGGTTTCGGTCGGAGTGGCGGTGGCCGTTGGGGTAGGTGTGGCTGTCGCCGTCTCGGTGGGCGTCAACGTAGAAGTGGCCGTTGACGTCAAGATAAGCGTGCCTTCTAGCGGTGGGTATCGCCGTTTTGGTGAGTGTTAATAGCGCTGTCAGCGTTGGCATAAGGGTCGAGGAGTCGGTAATAATAGAGTTGGCTTGTAATTATGTCAATTATTTGGGTACTTTCAGTTTTGGCTCATCTGTAAAAAGTGTGCATTTATGGTAGACTGAGGGTATGGAATTTCCAATCACTGAACTTCTTGATTATGATAGTAG
>JAFGNV010000075.1 GCA_016926805.1 Anaerolineae bacterium | reverse complement strand
TATGAACTTCTAATAAGATGTTGCCTTTTTTTGCTGCCATATAATTTCTTCCAAATCCTATTTTGATTAATCATACAGGGTGCAGCGCACTTTGTGCCCCGCTTCGATTTCGATCAACGGCACCTCTTCGCTGCAAGCCGGTTTTTTGGGTGCGGGACAGCGCGGGTAGAAGGCGCAACCGGACGGAACCGAGAACGGATCGGGCACGCTGCCGGGAATGGGGGTCAAACGACCCTTGACCTCACGCCCTATCTTGGGAATAGAACGCATCAAGCCCACCGTGTAAGGATGCAAGGGGTGGTGGAAGATGGTGTTGGCGTCGGCGCTTTCTACTACTTTGCCCATGTACATCACGGCCACCTGTTCGGCCATTTCGGCAATGACGCCCAGGTTGTGGGTGATCATCATAATGGCCATGCCAAATTGCTCCTGAAGCGACTTCATCAGTTCCAAAATCTGGGCCTGGATCGTCACGTCCAGGGCGGTGGTTGGCTCATCGGCGATGAGGAGTTTAGGATTGCAAGACAATGCCATGGCAATCATCGCCCGCTGGCGCATGCCGCCAGAGAACTGGTGGGGGTATTCGTTGAATCGCTGTTCCGGGGAGGCTATGCCAACCTGGGCCAACATTTCGATGGAGCGTTTTTTGGCCTCCTGAGCATTAGTCATTTGGTGTAGAGCCACCGCTTCAGCAATTTGTTCACCCACCGTATGCACTGGCGAAAAAGAAGTCAGTGGCTCTTGAAAGATCATCGAGATCTCATTGCCCCGAATATCGCGGATGAGATTGCCGTTGGGGTCAACCGTGGCCAGGTCAATGGGCGGTTTGCCGTCGCCCCGGTCAAATAAAATTTTCCCCGCCACAATTTCGCTGGTTTTGGGCGGCAGCAGGCGCAGCAGCGAAAAGGCCGTCACGCTTTTGCCGCTGCCCGACTCGCCGACCACGCCCAGAGTTTTGCCAGGCATAATCCCCATTGAGACGCCATCCACAGCCCGCACCACGCCATCCAAGGTGTGGAAGTAGGTTTTTAAATCTTCAATTTGCACAATGTAATGCCGATTGTTGTTAGATGTCATCATACTTACACCGCATAAGGATCAGAAGCATCACGCAGGCCGTCGCCGAGAAAGTTAAAGGCCAAAATGGCAATGGCAATCGCCAGCGCGGGTGTAAATACCCAGGGGTACAGCGCGATGGATTGAATATTTTGCGCTTCTTTAAGTAGCACGCCCCAACTGGTGATGGGCGGTCGCAGGCCCAGGCCCAAAAAACTCAGCGCGGTTTCGGCCAGAATCATAGCGGGCATGGCCAGGGTTGAAACCACAATGATGTGGCTAAGGGTAGCCGGAATCAGATGCCGGAAAATCACCCGTGTATCGCTGGCTCCGGCCAGTTTGGCCGCCAGCACAAAATCTTCGCTGCGCAGGGCCAGTACTTTGCCGCGCAGTTGGCGGGCCAGCCACGTCCAGCCAATCACCGACAGGATGAGCGTGACGACAAAATAGGTACGCAGCGGCGGCCAATGTGGCGGCACAGCGGCGGATAAGGCCATCCACAGGGGAATGGCCGGGAAGGAGCGTACCAGTTCGATGAGACGCTGAATCAGGTCATCCACCTGCCCCCCATAATAACCCGAAGTAACGCCCAAGATTGAGCCAAAGAGCAGGCTCAACAACACGCCCAGTAGGCCAATAGTCAACGATACCTGGCTGCCGTATAGAATGCGCGAGAATAGGTCGCGTCCCTGGCGGTCGGTGCCGAGTAAAGACACGATACCGTCCGGCGCTTGAAACAGGTGGATGTCGGTTTCGATAAAGCCAAAGAGTTTGTAAGGTTCGCCGGGCGCAAAAAATTCGAGAGGAATTTTTTTGTCTGGATCAGGCTCGTAGGTTTTGCGCAGGTTTTCGTCAATGGTCAGTTTGACATCGTACACAAAGGGCTGGAATTTGCCGTCGTCAAAAAAATGAACTTGCTGCGGGGGCAGATAAATGTATTTAATGAATCGGGTTGAAAGGGCATAGGGAGCGAGAAAACCGGCAAACAGAGCACCCAGGTAATACAACAAAATCACGACGCCGCCTACAATGGCTATTTTATTACGGATGAACTTGCGCCACATCAACTGCCACTGCGAGGCCGCGTAAATGGCTTCCAACGACTTCTGGCGGGCAGCGTGGGTCGGCTCGGTTTCGGCAAAGTCTTCTCCCCGATCAACCATTTGCTCGTAGAGTTTGAAGAGTTCTTTAGTTCGGGTTTCCTGGTTGCTCATACACATCCCTCTTGGTGATTGCTCAAGACTGCCAGCCCTTTAAGGCTGGTGGCGATTTTTTTACGTATACACAATTCTGGGATCGGCCCAGGCCAGCAGAAGGTCGGCCGCCAAGTTAGACACCATCAACAGCAACGACATAAACAGCAAAATCGTGCCGGCCAGATACATATCCTGGCTCATCAGGGCGCGCAACAGCAGCGGCCCGGTGGTCGGGATAGAAATGACAATACCCACAATAGCCGACTCGGAAATGATTTTAGGCACTTCCATGGCCATCACGCTAATGAGCGGGTTGATGGCGACCCGCACGCCATATTTGTTGATCACTTTTCGCTCTTTGAGACCTTTAGCGCGAGCAGTCGTGATGTATTGCTGGCCCAACTCATCCAGCAGGTTGCTGCGCATAATACGTTGCAGTTGCGCGGTACTGGCCAAACCCAGAATGACCGCCGCCGGCCAGAGATGGTTCAGATAATCTAAAAATTTGGCGAGGCTCCAGGGCGCATTCGCCATATCCGGCGATATGGTGCCGCCTACGGGTATCCGCAGCACGATGATGCCAAAAAACATCCACAACAGCCCCAGCAAAAAGCCGGGCAGCGATAGCCCTAAAAAGCCTATCAACGACAACGCGTGGTCGCCAAAAGAATATTGGTGGGCGGCCGAATAGATGCCAATAGGCACAGACACCCCTAACATAAACACCAGCGAGAGTCCTCCTACCAACATTGTATAGGCCATCCGATCGAGCACCAGCGGCAATACCGGGCTGTTCCACTCCAGCGACCAGCCAAAGTCACCCCAGAGAAAACCGGAAACCCAGCGCCAGTATTGAACATACATGGGTTTGTCCAGGCCGTAAAGTTCTTGCATTTTTGCAACAGTTTCTTTGTCCTGCCCACCACCACTTTGGGCAATTTCGGCCTGCAGGGTGGTGAAAAAATCACCCGGCGGTAATTGGATGATGATGAATGTAATGACAGACACAATAAATAAGGTGGGTATCATACCCAAAATACGCCTGGCGATATAGGCGATCATACTTCAACACTCCTCTTACACAGGATTTTTTATACTGCTCGGCATCATAAAGGAATGTAAAAACCTCCAAATATTGTTACTTTATAATGCTGTTGAGTATATTAACCTGAAAATGTGGATTTACTCACCATTTCAGAACACAGATACGTGGAATTTAACGGAATTTTCCCGCTAAAGTTAAATGTAAAAATGGCAGGTTAAAACCCACCTATCTGTATTCTAAACATAGCGACACACAGTAGGGTGAAGGGGCGGTAGCAGAATCCGCCCCCTCACCTTGGTGGTATGATTGATTATACCACACCTGCCCTGAGAAGGGCAGGCTAGACGGGGTCAACTACTCCTCAATCCAGAATTGAGGCGGATCTTGAGTGCCGGGCGTGAATACCAGCCAGTCGGAGGTGTGTTTTTCCATCACGTTGTGGAAGTTGTCCTTGACAACCACCAGACCAGGCGACATGCCGCACGTGCCGATGGTGAACAAACCCTCGGTTGCTTTTCTGACGATTTGTTTGCCGATTTCAAGTTGCTCGTTGGGATCGACACTGGCCTTGTACTGGTCATACAGGTCTTGCACTTCCTTGATATTAGCAGGGGGTTCCTCACCCAACTCACCGCTGGATTTGTACCAGGTGCCAAATGCCGGACCCATCCAGGAGCGTTCGTCAAAGGGGAACTGGTAGATGGGGTCAACCATAGGCACCAGGCCGCGGTCGGTTTCCCAGCTAGCAATCATCACTTCGTTGGCGTTGGCTCTGTCCCAGTAGATGTCGCGCGACATGTTTTGCAGAACCGTCTTCAACCCAATACTGTTCCAGTTCTCAACCACCAGTTCTAGCGTATCCGTGCTGCTGCCACTCACCGCGTCGGTACTTTCCACCACGAGTTCCACCGGCGTGCCATCGGCAAAGGTGTAGAAGCCATCGCTGCCTTTCTTTAACCCAACTTCTTCCAACAGGGCTTGCGCCTGC
>JAFGNV010000074.1 GCA_016926805.1 Anaerolineae bacterium | reverse complement strand
TTTTTGGTGAAAATTGAGTATACCTCGAGTGGTAGCCGTTTCTTAAATCTTTACCCTTTCATTAAAAGTGTACGGTAGAGAATACCAAAGATAAGAATTGGTAAAAACCTCTAAGCTGGCGGAAAGGAATGATCCCGAATGCCACAACAACTCCGCGCAATATTGGTTGGTTGCGGAGCCATGAGTCGAGCCTGGCTCGATGCCGTCCTTGAGGTTGAAGGCCTCAAAATGGTGGGGCTGGTTGATATTAAGGAAGAAAATGCCGTCCAGGGGGTCGACTCGGCCAATATTTTTTTGAGTTGATTCGCATTATTCGCAATTTGAAGTTATCTGCTAGCAGATTGGAGAGTAGATACATGGCCGTCAATCCTGATTCAAACTGGCAACCCCTGCCGTGTCAGGAAGTCATCAACGCGCTGGAACGCAAAAACCCGGCCCGTGTTCCGCTGGTGTGGGCCAAATGGTGGGGCGAAGGTTTGGAGGAACAATACGGCGCTCGCCTGCGCCAGTTCGACCGTTATCCCGAAGACGCCGCCATTTTGCTCCTGCCCCTGCTGGAAGAAGAAGACATCTGGGCCATGGGTCTATCGTGGGAAGTGGACTTTGCCGGCCCGTACGACACGCGAGTGATTCTTGACGATTGGCGCAAGCTGGACGAATTCATTGAAAAACTGCCCAACCCCGCAACCGACCCCCGCCTGGGCGAATTTGCGGTCCAGGCGGAGCAACTCCGGGCGCAGGATCGGTATGTGCTATTTGGCTGGTGGCGGCTGTTTTTCGAGCGGCCCTGGGCTATCCGAGGCATGGAGAATTTGCTGACCGATTTTTACTTTGAACCGGAAAACGTCCACCGCCTGTACAGCGCGCTGTGCGATCTTTACTGCCGGTATCTCGAGCGAGGCATCCGCGAGTTGCAGCCCGACGGTTTCTGGACCAGCGATGATTTGGGCCACCAGACCCAACTCTTTATGCGGCCCGAAACTTTCCGCGAGTTTCTCAAACCCTATTACGCCCGGGTGGGCGCAACGCTCAAGCGGCACGGCCTCCACTGGTGGCTGCATAGCTGCGGCAACAATACCGCCGTTCTGGGTGATCTGATTGAGGTGGGAGTCAATGTTTTCCATCCCGTCCAAAAGGGCACGATGAACGAGGTGGCCGTGGCCCGCGAGTTTGGCGACCGGCTGACCTTTTTGGCCGGGCTTGACGTGCAGCACGTGTTGCAGGAAAAAGACCCGGCTGGGGTGCGGACAGAAGTTCGTTTTCTCATTGATACCTTCGACCGGCCCGATGGCGGCCTGTGTCTGGCTGCGGGCAACGGCATGGTCGCCGGGACGCCGTTGGAGAACATTCACGCTTTTCTAGACGAAGCGTTGCGCTATGGCGCGGCGCATCGCCGACAATTCAATTGTTAACTTTCACCCAGGAGAAAGGACGATGACCAAAAAGCTCAAAATCGCCGTGATCGGGGTAGGAGTTATGGGACGTCCTCACGCCCGAGACGTGAACGATTTGCCCCAGACTCAACTGGTAGCCATCTGCGATATCGACCGGGCGCAGGCCGACGCGGTTGCCGCCCAATTTGGGGTTGCGGCTTATAATGATTACCGGGAGTTGCTGGCCAAAGCTAACCTGGACGGCATCATCGTCGCCACGCCGCATTACGACCATACCCCCATCAGCATTGATGCCCTGGCCCGGGGTGTCCACGTGCTGGTAGAAAAGCCCATCGCCGTCCACACCAAAGACGCCCGGAAGATGATTGAGGCGTACGAGTCGGCCAAAGCCAAATATCCTGCGCTTGTCTTTTCGGCCATGTTCATGCAGCGAACCTACGGTTTTTGGCGCAAAGTCAAAGACCTCATTGACAGCGGCGAGTTGGGCAAACTGGTCCGCACCACCTGGATCATCACCGACTGGTTCCGTCCTCAAGTTTATTACGACAGTGGCGGTTGGCGCGCCACTTGGGCCGGTGAGGGTGGCGGCGTGCTGCTCAACCAGTGCCCCCACAATCTCGACCTCTACCAGTGGTTTGTGGGCATGCCCAACCGGGTAACCGGCTTTACCGCCATTGGCAAGTATCACCACATTGAGGTGGAAGACGAAGTGACAGCCTATTTTGAATATAACAACGGGATGGTGGGCCACTTTATCACCACCACCGCCGAATCGCCGGGCAGCAACCGGCTGGAGATTGTGGGCGAGAAGGGGAAGCTGATTTTTGAGAACGGCAAGCTGACCTTTTATCGCAACCGGCAATCCATGTTCAAATTCATTAAGGAGGCTACCGGCAGCTTTGACAAGGTTGAGAATTGGGTGGCCGAGATCCCCTTTCAGTATCACGACCAGCCGGGCCACAAACACATCATCGAGAACTTCGCCAACGCCATTTTGCATGGCGAAACCCTGATTGCTCCGGCGGTGGAAGGCATCAACTCGGTGATGCTGGGCAACGCCATTATGCTATCCTCTTTTTTGAACCAGACGGTTGACCTGCCCATCGACGAGGACGCTTACGAAGAGAAATTGCAGGAACTCATCAAAGGCTCCAAATTCCACAAAACCAAACACAGCGTTAAAACATCTGACGCCGATTTGGATAAATCATTTTCTACATAGCGGAAAGGAGGTAGTCATGAAAATCAGTATGATGACGCTGGGCTGCCCCACCTGGGATTTAAACACCATTTGCGCCAGGGGACGCGAATACGGTTTTGACGGCGTTGATTTTCGCGGCTTACTGGACGAGATTGACGTGACCAGACTACCGGAATTTACCACCGGGGTCGCTGAAACCAGGCAAAAACTGGCCGACGCCGGCCTGGTGGTGAGCGGGATCAGTTCCAGTATCCGGGTGTGCGAACCCGAAAAATTATCGGACAACGTTGAGGAAGCCAGACGGACGATTGCGGTAGCTCACGATTTGAGAGCCAAAAACGTGCGGGTATTTGGTATGGGCAACCTCGACCGGTTCAGTCACCAAGAACTGGCCCAAATTGGCCGGGATTGTATGGCCCAGATTCTGGCCCTCGACGGGGCGGCGGAGCTGCGCTGGCTTTTTGAAACGCACGATAACTGGATTCGCGCTAGGGATTGCAAATTGCTGCTGGACATTATTGACCATCCCGCCTTTGGCGCGTTGTGGGATATGGGCCACACCGCTCGCGTGGGGGGCGAGTCGCCGGAAGAAAGTTATGCCGCTATTGGCCCCCGGGTGGGTTACACTCACGTTAAGGACGCTGTTTATAACCCCGACCACGCCCAGGCCATGGCCGACGGCTGGCGTTACGTTTTGCCGGGCCAGGGCCAACTTCCTCTGGCCGAAGCCATCAAGTTGCTCAAACGGCACGGTTACGACGGCTGGCTGCTGTTTGAGCACGAAAAACGCTGGCATCCCAACCTGCCCGACCCGGAAGTCGCCTTCCCGGCCTTTGTGAAATGGGTCAAACCTTTGATTAGCTGAAAGGAGTAAACTAATGACAACCCCACCTCTGATTCGTTTTGGCGTGATTGGGATCAATCACGGCCACATTTACGGCCAGGTTAATTTGTTGCTGCGGGCCGGGGCCGAATTTGTTTCCTTTTATGCCCCAGAGCCGGAGTTAGTGGCCGAGTTTGGCCCCCGCTATCCCCAGGCCAAACAGGCCGACAGCCCGGCAGAGATTTTGGAGGATGACCGCCTGCAACTCATCGTTACCGCCGGGATTCCCAACGAACGCGCGCCGCTGGGCATCCAGGTTATGCAGCATGGCAAAGATTTTATGAGTGACAAGCCTGGCTTTACCACCCTGGACCAGTTGGCCGAAGCGCGCCGGGTCCAGGCCGAAACCGGCCGGATTTACTCAATCTGTTACAGTGAGCGTTTTGAAAATCAGGCCACGGTCAAGGCCGGTGAATTGGTCCAGGCCGGGGCGATTGGCCGGGTGGTGCAGTCCGTGGGCCTGGGGCCGCACCGCACCAACTTACCCAACCGCCCCGACTGGTTCTTCCGCCGCAAGCAATACGGCGGCATCATCACCGATATTGGCTCGCATCAGTTTGACCAGTTTCTCTTCTTCACCGGCTCCAGCCGGGCCGAGGTAGTCGCCGCGCAGGTGGCCAATTACAAGCATCCGCAATATCCGGAATTGGAAGATTTTGGCGAAGTGTTGGTGCGTGGTAACGGCGGCACGGGCTTCATTCGGGTGGACTGGTATACCCCGGACGGCCTGGAAACCTGGGGCGACGGCCGTTTGACCATTTTGGGCACCGAAGGGTACATTGAATTGCGCAAATACTGCGACATTGCCGGTCGGTCTGGCGGTAACCATCTCTTTTTGGTTGACCAGCAGGGAATACACTATGTTGATTGTAATGACGTGCATCTGCCCTATGGGCCGCAACTGATTAACGATATTTTGAACCACACCGAAACTGCGATGTCGCAAGCCCATTGTTTTCTGGCCTCCGAGCTGGCCCTGACCGCGCAGGTACAAGCCAAGAGATTGGGGAACCTGGCAGATGAGTCGTAAATTAAGGGTAGGCGTGGCCGGTTATGGCGTTGGTCAGGGACACATCTATGCCTTGCAACGATTAGCCGACCAATTTGAAGTGGTGGCCATTTGTGACATTGACGAAGCCAAATTGCGCCATGCCGCCGACGGGCACAACATTTCGGCCACGACCACTGATTTTGCCGAACTGTGCGCCAGGGATGATCTGGATGTTATCGACATCTGCACGCCGACCTATCTGCATGTGGCCCAGACTCTGCAAACACTGGCGGCGGGTAAACACGTTATCTGCGAAAAGCCGGTAGCCGGTTCGCTCAAACAAGTGGACGAACTGATTCAGGCCGAGGCGGAATCGGACCGGAGGGTGATGCCTATTTTTCAGTATCGTTTTGGTCACGGCCTGCAAAAACTCAAGCTTTTGGTGGATAAAAAGGTAACGGGGCAGGCTTATCTCAGTACGGTGGAAACGGCCTGGCGGCGGCGTCCGGCCTATTACGCCGCCCCCTGGCGCGGCAAGTGGGAGACCGAATTGGGCGGCGCACTGGTCACCCTGGCCGTTCACGCCCACGATGTGCTGTATTATATCCTCGGCCCGGCCAAAAGTGTCTTTGCCCGCGCCAAAACGATGGTCAACCCTATTGAAACCGAGGACTGCATATCGGCTTCGCTGGAAATGGCCAATGGTTCGTTGGCTTCCCTGTCGGTAACCACCGGCTCGGCTCAAGAGATCACCCGCCATCGGTTTTGCTTTAGCGGGTTGGCCGCCGAAAGCAACATTGCGCCGTATCAAAATACCAGCGATCCCTGGACCTTTACCGGCGATTCGCCAGAAATAAGCGAGAGGATTGAATCAACCCTGGCTCGCTTCGAGCCCTTGCCGGAAGGGTTTGAAGGGCAGTTCTTCCGTTTTGCTCAGGCGTTGCAGCAGAATACCGAGTTGCCGGTGACCCTGCTCGATGCCCGCGTCGCCTTGGAATTGATTACGGCGGTTTATCATTCGGCGCGAACAGGCCGGCCGGTTGACTTGCCTCTTGGCCACGACCACCCGCTCTACGCCGGTTGGCAGCCATAAGCTTGGTTTTGGAGGGTGGAAAATCTTGAAGGCAAAGTCTTGCGGAGGTGGGCGATGATGAAAATTATTGTCGGCAGTGACTACTTTGGGCGGGCGTTGAAAGATGATTTAAAGGCTTATCTCGAGGAATTGGGTCACGAAGTGGTTGATGCAGGTGCGTTTGACGATGCACCCATTGATTATCCTGACGTGGCCGAAGCAGTGGCCCAAGAGATTGCCGCCGGAAACTATGAGCGGGGGGTATTGGTTTGCGGTACCGGCATCGGTATGGCCATGGTAGCCAACAAGATTCCCGGCGTGCGGGCAGCCTGCTGCCACGATCCCTACTCGGCGGAACGCGCCCGCAAGAGCAACGATGCCCAGATCATCACCATGGGTGCCCAGGTCATCGGCCCAATGGTCGCCCGGTCTTTGCTGGACATCTGGCTGGCGGCGGAATTTGCTGGGGGACGTTCGGCGCTCAAGGTAGACAAGATTAAGGCTTTGGATGAGCGTTATCGTAAGTTAGCGCCATAAAACGCCCGCCAAAAAATTGATGACAACTCCAAAAGCACGCGGAGGACTCCTGGTCTGCCGCGTGCTTTTTTATGGCTCGGTTTTATGGGACGATGAGCGGTGACGGTAAAACGACGCGGGTGTCACCATTGGTGAGGGGCAAACGTTGGTAAGCCGGGTCGGTGGCGTCGTAGAGGCCAATTTCAATCACGTAATCCCCGGCGGGCAAATCATCGGGAACGGTCAAGGTCACAACATCGGTAACGATTTCGCCGGAAACCCAACCTTGGGTCGGTTTAGGAGGGCTGTGGTCGGCATTGCTGAGAACGGTCTCATCTGGTCCCAGGATATGGGTAAAAACGGTGTAATTTCTGGTCGGGGGCGTGCCCGCTTGCCAGTAAAGGGTCAGCGTGACCGGCTCGCCGGGGGTGGCGCGGCAATTGGCGTCGCTCCAGGTGGAGCAATCGACGCCAAGCAGGGTGGCGTGACCGGAAAAGTCGGCCTCGAGGGGGATGTCGACTATTTCTGGCGGGGTGAAAGTTCGCTCAGCGGGCGTAATCTCCAATTGGACGAGAGAAAAGGTGTGTTTTAAACCATCGACCGGATTGGTGAGGCGCAATTGCAGGATTGCCGGGCCGGGCGCGGTTTGTGGGGGAAGGTCGAGCCAGTATTGGCCCAACACAACGTCACCCGGCTGCCAGCACGACAGGTTGAAATTGCGGCTGGGGGTAACATTTTCGTTGAGCGTAACGGCGTGACCGGCTGCATCAACCAGATCAAAAGCCATGCTGAGGTCGGTATCATTTTGTCCCCCGGCCTGCCAGAGCAGGGTCAGCAATACCCGGTGGCCGGGTTCAGCGGTTTGAGGCGACACGACGCCACGTTGCACAATCGCAAGGGGTGACAGATCGACCAGCGGTTCAGCAATCGGTTCAAGGATTTGATCATCGGTTATCAATGATCCCAGTTTGACCGGGCCCAACAGGGCGGTTTGGCGTTGGGGGCGATTTTGCTCGTCCAGGATGTCCCAGCCGATGAAATTGTCGCCGGACGGGGCAACCTGACCCAAACCGATTTCAACCAGGAAGGAGCCGGGCGGGGTCCCCACCTGCCAGGGGAGATGGTGGCGGGTCATCACTATTTGATCTACCGGCCAGCGTGAGGGTGGGTAAACGTAAGCGCCGGGCCGTTCGGTGACTGCTTTTTGGCTCCAGTCAAAACCGGCCTCGTCGGTGAGGCCAAGCGTGAGGACAAGGTCGTCGGGCAAGGGCTGGCGCGGTTGCCAGAAAAGGGCGATTTCGTCATCGCTCAGTTGGGTCAAGCCGAGCAGATCGATTTGATTGGCAAAGTTGAAGGTGGCTGGAATCTGAACCGGGCTTTGGTGGAGCAGGTTTGCCCTTTCCGGGTCCAGTCGCCAGTGTTCCAGGCCAACGCCCCAAAAATCACCGGCGTCGCCGGGTCGTTGACCAAGCCGGTCGAGCCAGAAAGGTACGATGCCATTGGGGTCAATCACCTCATCTTGCCAACTCACCAGCCAGACTCCGCTTTTACCTTGAATAGCTTGAGCAATGTCGTCGGCAATGTTTAGGTTGGTCACGCGCTTTACGTCGAGGCGTTCCATCTGCGGGAGAGGCGTCCAGTTTTCCCGGCCGTAATAGTAGGCCCATACCGGAAACATGTGGCCCGAACTGAGCAGCACGGTTTCATCGGGCGCTTGCCGTTCCTTGACGAATTGAGCCAGGGCCTGGAAATCGTCTTTGGAGAAACGGGGATCGGCGAACCAGTTGGTAAGGCTGTAGGCGGAGGTGATGAGGATAAAAAGCAGCGAAGTGTAAAATATAACGCAGGGGGCATAAGACGTCATCGATAAGCTGTGATGTGTGTTGGAGATGAAGGATGGTGATTTTATGAGTTGAACCAGAGACATCGTGAGCAGAAGAAGAAAAGCAGGATAGGCGAGCATGGTGTAGCGCGGGTTGAATTTGGGTGATTGGTAGGAGAGGAACAGGATGAGGATTATCGGGACAAGAAGCCAGAGAAGAAGGAAGAGGAGAGAATTGTAAATGGTGAATTGTGAATGGTGAATGGTGAATTTTGTCTGGCGAATGATATTTTTGTTAAATATGTGCCCCCTTGCTGATTTGTTTCTTTGCCACTTAATTATTCCCCTCAATCCACCCCCAACGATAATTGCAACATAACCCAGCGCCAGCGCCCAACCGATTTGTTCAAAGACGGTTTCGCTGGCGCTAAAACTGATGAGAACTTTACGCAAGGCTTCGTTGAGTTTGAGGGCGCCGGGCCAGTAGCTTGGATCGTCGCCCAGGCGGGCGAGGAGAACCGGCAGCCAGGGCACAAACAGCAGGGCGGCCAGGCCAAGCATGGCCAGCGATTGGCTGAGGAGGGCTTTGGGCCAGTGTCGTTGCCAGAGAATAAGCATTACATACAAGCCGTGAGCGATGAGTAGAAAGGCGGCAAAGTAATGGGTGTAGAGGGCCGCGGCGGCGATGAAGGCATAAGCCAGCGAGTAGTGGGTGGAAAGTAAGGAGGAAGCACTAGAGGAATTTTTGAGGATGGTGAGCAGGATGTAGCTGGCCAGGGTAGCTTCAAGAACCAACAGGGTGTACATCCGGGCTTCCTGGCTGTAGTAGACCATGAGGGGCGAGAGGGCAAACAGGATCGTAATCAGAAAAGGGGCCGAGGAATGGAGAAAGAGTACAGTTTTAGGCCGGGAGGTAGAAGGGAAGAGACGGCGGGCCAAGAGGTAAAGTAACGGGATTGTCAAGAGGTTGAAACAGGCTGAAGGAAAGCGCAGCACCCATTCGCTGTTGCCAAAGATGCGCCCGGTGCCCCATGAGAGCAGATAATAAAGCGGTGGTTGGATGTCGGCGGCGGTCCATTGGATGAGTTCAGGCAGGCTCATCTGGGCCAGCAGCCAGGTGATGCCTTCATCGTACCACAGGCTTTGTTCGCCCAGGCAAGTCAGTCGCAGGGCAAAAGCAATGAAGATGATGACAAGTAACCACCAACGATGTTTTTTCATATAGCCAGGCATGCTACCACGCTGTAAGCGGAGTGGCAAAGTGCGAGCAGCGAGCAGGGATTGGCTATTTGAGTTGAATCTGGCCGAGAGGCAGGGAGCTATTGCCATCGGGTAACAAGAGGCGTTCCATTGTGTGGGCGTTGTACAGGCCGACGTGCAACGTGTAAGGTCCCGACGAAAGTTCAGGAGGTAGGGTGAGAAGATGCTGGTCGAGGATTGGTTGCCCGGACAACCATTGCGAGGTGGGTTGGGGCGTGAGCCAGGTGGGATAGGCATCGTGTTGAGCCACCAGCGTGCCATCAGGAGCCAATAGATGGACAAAAACGGTGTAATCGGTTGGGATTGGTTGCAGGGCCGTCCATTGGAGCAAGAGCGGCAGAGTTGACCCGGTACGAAGTTTACCGGCCTCGAACCAATAGCCGGTTAACTGGATGGCGGGGCCAAATTGCATATTGACTGGGGTCAGCGGCGCAAGGGTTGGCGCCGGAGGCAGATGGGTCAGAAACGGCCCCTGACGTCTGAAGGTGGCCAGTTGCGCCCAATGACCGGGGTGAAGTTGAATATCTTGGCCCGGGTTTTGACCGACAGGATAGCGTTGGGTGGTGTCGCTAAAACTGGCGGACGGGCCTGCGGCGATACCCAGGTGAAACGTATCTGGCAGAAGTTGGGGTAGGGTTTCAGTCACCACAATCTCACCCGGTCGCCACAAGGACGGGGGATACCAGATAGTGGCGATCATGGGTACCTGGGTGGGGTTGGCCAGCAGTTGACCGGTATCGTTGTACACCAGGGGCCACAGCCGGAGGTCGTTGGGTAGTTTGTCTGTGGTTCGCCAGTAGAAACGGAAGGTTACGCCGTCGTCCGGGTCATCGTGGACATCGTAGCCCAGCAATTGCAACCGACCGTCGCCAAAAATGAGCGAATTGGGATGAGGGGGTAATGTGGTGGTGCGTGCGAAGTCGTAGAAGGTGCAGGGAAGGGGGAGGACGGCGGAGCAGGGGGGCAGGGGAGCAGGCGCAGCATCTCTTTGAGCCAAAAGAAGGCCGTGTTCTGCCCGGAGTAGGTGCCAGTCGGCGGTGAGCATGGCCATCAGTTGGGTATGGGCGTCATTGGGATGGACGCCGGGAATATCGGTCACGTCGACCAGCAGGGTGTCGGCCTCTTGAAGGGTGGGAAAAACGTAGATGACTCGCCGATGGGCCAGGTGGGGATGAACGGCGGCGCTGGCGGAAACAACGGCGTCTGGTGGAATCTGGTTGGCCAGATTTGATAACTGCGCTGCCGCCGGAGTCGTCCGGTAGACTTCGGCGCGGGTGGAGAGGGGAGTCCAGCCGTGCCGGGCGTGGTAGGCCAGCGACCACGTGAGCAACCAGAGTAAGATGGCGATGAGGGCAGTCATTTTTAGGGCCTGACTACCTTTTTCGCGTAGTGAGAGACTATTCACCAAACGACGCACGCCGTAAATGGCAGCCAGCACAAAAGCGACAGTCAGAGGGGCGGAGTAATGTTGTTCGCCGGAATACTGGCCGGGGAAGTTACTCAGTAGATTGGCCATCAGCACCGGCAGGCCGAGGATCAGCAATTCTGGAGCCAGGAGGGGTAAAAAACCAACCGCCGCAAAAAGCCCCACCAGGTAGCGCCAGCGAGTTGGGTCTTGCAGTAATGAGGGGAGACCGGCCAGCCCCCCTCTGTAGCGACTGGCAAAGTAGATTGGAGCGTCGGTGCCAAAGTATTGCCGGGCCAGCGGAGTCACAATGAGGTAAGTTGCCACGCCAAACCAGAGGGTGCTGGCAAGAATGAGTAGCAATCCGTGTCTGAATCCTGCTGGCCCGATTCTGGTCGCTGGCCGCCAGCGATTGGCGGTCTTCCGGTCTTGCCAGAACGCCCCCAGCAGCCACACTCCCAGCATTGCGGTTAAGGTGGGGAGTGTTTCCTTGGTCGCCATGGCCGCAACGGCCCAAAACCACATCCAGCCCCATCGTTTTTGCAGGGCATACCAAAAGGCAAACAGGAGCGGCGTTACCACAAATGGGTCGGCGTGAAAATCAGCGATGTTGGCCGCTTGCAGGGGAGGAAACAACAGGTAAACAATTGCAAAAGCCAGAGCCGCCCAGGCTGCGATTTGGGGATGGTTAATTTTCAATTGGTTTTGGGCAATCCAGAAAACCGGCAGGGCACCCAGAGCCAGGGCCAGGGATTGGGCGATGAGGAGAATACGAACATTGTCCCACAAGAAAAAGAGCAGGCTCAGGGGGATGAGGATAGGCTCAAAATGTTCGGCCAAACGCGGCTGCTGGTGATCGCCCCAGGTGAGTTCCATAAAATAGCCCGGTCCCCGGGCGGTGTTCCACATCGGCTGGTCAATCAGCGACAAATCGGCCGCGTAGGAATTGAGGGTATGGTGGCGGTTGATGGTGTACCAGGAAAAGTAGAGGGCGTAGCTGAGGATAAAAAGCGTCAGCAGGAGGTGCGGCAGATAAGAGGCGCCGAAGGCACGCAACTTTGGGGGAGGGGGGGTGAACATCATCCGTGGTTAGATTGTGCCCGTCGCCGGTTTACTTTAGCCTGGCGTTTGCGGCGCAGTTTCTGGGCTGTGGCTTGCAGGTTGCCAAAAAACTCCGTTTCGGTGACTTCCTGGACTTTTTGCTGGCGTTTGACTTCGTCAATTTCAATAATCAGTTGTTCGACTTGTCGTTTGAGGTTTTCTTCGCGTTGTTGGATGGATTGAGCCATTCTAAAAAAGACCGACAGAAATGCGCTGGCCCGGGCCTGGTTGGAGAAGTTGGCGTCCACAATGGTGGATTGCGATTGAGAGATCTGTTCTTTCACAAAACCGTAGTCACCTTCGGCCAGGCGGCGACACCAACTGATACTCTCTTCAATATAGGCGTTGGCAAAGCGTACCCGGCTCGACATTTCTCGCAAGAAAGAAACGGCCAGTTCCGGATGCTCGTTGAGAATATCCAGAATTACATCATAGGTGACGGCCATGATTTCGGTAGGCCTGAGCGCAATGACCGTGTGGGAGTGTGGTTCCCGGTCAAGGAGCGACATCTCGCCAAAAATCTGTCCCGGCCCAAACTGGTTGAGCATCACCTCTTCGCCTTTATCGCCCTGGGTGACCAGCTTGACCCAACCCGTGCGAATCAAAAACAGGGACTCGCCAGGGTCGCCCTGGCGCAGGAGCACCTCGCCTTTTTCCAACGTCCGGATGTTGATCTGGCTGGTAATTTTGGCCAGCACCGTTTCCGGGGTATTTTTGAAGAGGGGTTGTTTGGCCAGATATTTGACCAGCTTGGGGTCTGCCCGGGAACTTCCCCGGGATAGCCGTAATTGCTTCAGATATTTGGCAAGTTTATTGGTCATTCTATCCCTCCAATCTGGCACATCCCCATAACTTCTGTAATAATACCACACTCTTCTTTACTCCTCAACCGGCTCGACCTTTATCCACGCTATCTGCGCCGCTATTGTTGGCTCGGTGAGGCCCAGGCCGGTAGTTACACCGACCGGGCGGAGGGCGTCCAACGCCTCGATAGCCGTTCCCCTGACTTGCCCTGGTTGACCAATGATGGCGTGACTACAGCGGAAGCAGCCGCGCAAATCGCCCGCCGCGCCGATAGATTGCAGCGCCTGCACGGCGTCTTCGCTCAAGTTGGCGCTGGCTTCGTCGGCGGCGGCAACGGCAATGAGGATATCCGGGGGGGCGGTGTTGATGAAATCGGCCAGGTCAATTGAGGTGGCAGGATCGAGATGCGTATCAAAACTGGCCGGTCGGACGGTCCCATCGGCCCGGATAAGGGCAACGTTGTACCCCCGCTGATTGGGCGAAACTTCATGGCCGTTGACAAAAATGTGGCCAAAGTCACCCACTTCCTGCCCGGCGCTGAGAACGGTCACATCCAATGGCGGTTGATTGGGTTTGAGGGGGGGAAAAGCACTCACGTCTGAAAAGTGGAGCCTGAAGTTATTCAGACCGGCTGGAATACCGGCGGGGAGACGAAAGCTGATTTCCTGCCAGCCCGGCCCAATCGGTTGCGGCGACCAGTACCAGTTATTCAGGGTCAAGCCGACGGTTTGTCCGGCTGGGGCTGATTCAGGTAGACGCAGGCGCAAGGTAAGGCGCTGTGGTTTGCCGCTTAAGGGCAACAGTAAGCCCACTTCTTTACGCTGGGCGAGGATGGGCTGGCCCGGGGTTAATAGCCCCCAACCTTCGCCGAAATAGAGCGGGGCCAGGGGGGTATCCGTATTGATGAGGAGGTTGGATGGAAATCTGGTCTCCTGGTCGGTGGTTTGTTCGACGCGATAGATTTTTATGGCCGTCTCATTGTGGATGTTTTCCACCGGGAGAACATCTTCAAGGTACGGAATGGTGGCCTGCGGATAATGCCCAAATTTGTTGAATGTTTCAGGGCGGACGACAATGTAGTGGATATTGAAAAAGCGCAGCACATCGCCAGCGATGGCGCGGTCGGCGTCCCATTGCGCTGGAGGTAGCGTTTTTCCCGTTTCCAACGCCAGCAGCGAGTTGATGACCGGCGCACGGGTGAAGTATTGAAACTTGAACTCGGGATTGCGGCTGGTATTGCCCTGTAACATTCTTTTCTGGTGGCTGGTTTGGTAAAACTGGCCGAACATAAATTGGGTGGTATACGCGCCGATAATGCGAAAGCCGTTGCGCCAGGCAAAAGGAATGTCCAGCACGGTAAAATCACCGGGGTCGGCGTTGATGAGACGGTAGGCAGATGGTAGACTCGTATCGGATTGGGGGAGGGGGAGTGAGAGATGTTCGAAGAGAAAGAGAAGGAGGATGAGGAGAAGAAATAAATGGTGAATGGTGAACTGTCGTTTTTTTAACCGCTCTCCAATTTGCGCCAACGCAAATCCGGCCAGAACGCTCAGGCTGAGAATCAGCATCACACTGTAGCGGCTGGGGTAACGATTGCCCTTAAAGAAGGGCAGGTTTTGCAGCAGCACAAATGGTCCGGAGATGCCGGTAGATTGCCCATTGACCGTAATCACCGGCCCCAGGCAAAGTAGGGCAAAGATAGCGGCGGTCGTCAGCCAGAAGCGTATCTGCGGGTAGCGATAGCCTGTGAATAGACTGACGAGCAGTAACCCTGACAATACAATCCCAAGATAAATGTGCTGGCCAAGGCTGAAGTTTTGAACGCCGGTTTGGCTTATCCAGCGGCCTAATACCGGATGGCGCATAGTGGGGATGACAAAACCAAGTACATCCGCGCTGAAAGACTCGGCAAAACCGCTGCCCTCAACAAAAAAGTCGCCTTCGGTAAGCATATCGGGTATCATCTGGAGTATGATAGGACTGATGCCAGCGGCAAAAATGCATAGCAACACTATTGCTGCACGCAGATGGGGCAGAGGAGATGGTCTGGCTAGAAAAGTGGGTCTTGGCCATTTGCGCATAAAGCGGGTCAGGTAGACAATAAGACCATATAACCAATACAGACCGATGAACACCAGCATAAATGAGGCATAGGTCATTTCAGTCCAGGTCTGGAAAGTCAAAAAGAGGCCGGCCATCACCGCGTTTTTCAGGCGATGGGGGTTGCGGCCGGTGCGGATAACAAATAACCCGGCCAGGGGTATCCAATGATTGCTGGCAATGTTAAATTGGCCCAATGCCACATAAAACAGCTTGTTGCTGGCAAAGGCGTAAAAGCCCCCGGCGATGGCAGCGCTTAACCATATCAAACCGTCAACAATTGGCGGCTGAGCAACGGTCGATAACTCAGGCGGAGGTGGATGATGGTCTGCCCTGAACTTGCCGGATGAGGCGGTGGTCGTTACAATCAGAACGTAACGGGTCAATAAGAACGTGCCATACGCCCCTGCTACAAAGGTAAACAGCAGATGCAGATTGCTGGCTGCAACCGCGCCATAATTCAGGGTAA
Source organism: Anaerolineae bacterium (assembly GCA_016926805.1). GTDB lineage: Bacteria > Chloroflexota > Anaerolineae > 4572-78 > J111 > JAFGNV01. Next base: position 30,923 of record JAFGNV010000074.1, on the reverse strand, counting down.
AGGGCAAAGCCGTAACCGCGTTGAGCACAGTGAGAGTGTAAAAGGCCAAATTGATTCCGACGGGGTAGAACATAAAATCGGTAGAAAAGGGATTTTGACCGGCGTTGAGCAGGGCATATTTGACCCACCACAAGTTCCAGGCGATGGCCGGGTCATCGCCGCCGTCGCCGGGGAGATGGGTGGTCAGATGGGTGATGGTGGGCCAGGTGAGCGCCATGGCCAGAATCAGATAAACCAGTAAGAGAAAGAGATGGGCGTAAAGCCAGGTGGGAACTCCGGTCTTTGGTTGGCTATGGCTCTGCAAGAGCGGTTTAAAATTCACAGGAATAGCCGTCCACGAGTATAATGTCTGGAGCCAAATTGTACCATTTGCCCAAAAGCCCGGCAATTATATCAAAGCAACTTGTGGTATAATGAATACGAGAGAAAACTTGAGCCAATGCGCACCCGGTTAATTGTCAACCCAGTTTCGGATAAGGGCCACACCCTAGCCCTTCTGCCCGAGATTATCGGCACTTTGCAACAATTGGGGATTGAAGTTGAATTGGCACAGACCCAGGCGCCTGGTCATGCAATTGAGCTGGCTCAAAAAGCCGTGGCCGCCGGTTTTGAACGGGTTGTGGCCGTGGGGGGCGATGGTACGTGCAACGAGGTGGCCAACGGCTTGCTCCTGGCCCCTCAACAGGCTTCCTTAACAATTATGGGATTGATTCCGACCGGCTCCGGCAACGATTGGGCCTGTTCGTTGGGGGTTCCCCTGGATATCGCTCAGGCTTGTGCTGTTTTAAAAAATGGTTCGAAACGGGTAATTGACGTGGGTCGGGTTACAGTAGATGGACAGCCGCGTATCTTTGTGAACTCGGTGGGCCTGGGGTTTGATGCCGAAGTGGCCGTAGATACCAAATGTGCCCGGTTTTTACGTGGTTTTGCCATGTATCTGTGGAGCGTCTTCAGGGTGCTGATGTCGGGCCGGTGGCCTTACCAAGCCCAATTTTCATTTAACGGGAAGAGCCATCAACAACCCATCACCTTGTTGACTGTGGCCAATGGGGTGCGGGCCGGCGGAGGGTTTTACCTGACGCCCAACGCCGAAATAGATGACGGGTTGTTTGATATTTGTTACGCACCTCAATTGTCCCGGTTGAGCCTGTTGAACCTGTTACCCAAAACCCTCAATGGCACTCACATCCACCATCGCGCCATAACAATGGACCGCTCGTCCAGAGTTGAAGTTCTGGTTGAAAACGGCATCCCTGGCCACATTGATGGCGAGATTCTATGTATTGATGGCCATCGTTTTGAGTTTGAAATCATTCCCAGGGCCTTGCAGGTATGGGTATAAAGCCGAGATGAATATCTATCTGCAAGTTATTGTTGCCGGGGGGGGAGCCTATCTCATTGGCGCGTTTCCCACCGGCGTGGTAGCCTCAAAACTTACCGGCGGGCCGGATGTGCGTTATCACGGCAGCGGCCACATTGGTGGAACCAATACGATGCGATTAATTGGGGTCGGGGTGGGAACTGCGGTGGCGGTGGTTGATGCCCTCAAAGGTCTGGTGGCCTGGATGGTGGCCTATCTTATTATGTTGGGCAGTCCCTGGGTTTTGCCGCTGGCCGGAACAATGGCCGTGATTGGTCATTGCTGGCCCATTTATACCAGATTCCACGGCGGAATGGGATTGGCCACGGGTGGCGCGCTTATTTTTGTTGTTTCACCGTTAACTATTGCCCTGGCCATTCCGGTGTGGGCGGCGTTATATTTGGGAGTTTTCAAAAAGAAGTACTCGCCGCGTTGTGTGGCCATTACCATCCCTATTGCCGTCGGGTTATCCTTGCTGTTTTTACCCCTGGCAATCACCGTCCAGGGATTGCTTGTCTCACTTACAGCTATTCTGACCATCCGCCATCTGCCGGAGTGGAATCGTATTGAGTAAGCAGTAAGTTTGAATTAGAGAACCAGAAAATGCCTAAACGAGTTCTAATTGTAGACGACGACAAAGAAATATTGATGATGCTGCAATTTGCCCTGAAAAAGTTGGGGTCGGAATACGAGATTATCACCGCCGAAGGCAGCGTGGAGGCCCTGGAGAAGATTGAATATGAAAGCCCTTTTGATCTGGTGGTGACCGATTACGTAATGAAAGAGATAACCGGCGTTGATCTGGCGCGGGCCGTACGGCGTATCTCGCCCGGTACGCCGGTGGTGTTGATGACGGCTTACGGCACCAAACGCCTGCGGGCCACCACCGAGTCGTTGGGGTTTGATGGCTACCTGGACAAACCCTTTACCGTGCAGAAAATCCGGGGCATTGTCACCCAAATGATTAAGACGGGTCGTTCTACCAGGGGTACGGCCCCGCTCGAGTCGTCGGTTGTGGTGAGTGATAATGTATTGGATCATCTCAAAGCCCTCAACGTAAACGCCAATGCCCGCTGCGTGTTATTGCTCCGTTCCGACGGTTATCCGGTACACGTAGTTGGAGAGGCTCGTAATTTACGCGTCGCCAACATCAGTGCGCTGATCGCGGCCAATTTTATGGCTGCCGGTGAGTTAGCCAATTTGTTGGGTAACCAGCGAGAATTCAAATCCAGTTTTCTCGAAGGCGACGGTTATAATGTGTATGCCTATGACGTAAACGGGATGTATTTGCTGACTGTGGTTTTTGACGCCAACCGTAAGCCTGGCGTGGTTTGGTTTTATACCAAACAAACGGCTATTGTGATTGCGCCATTGCTGACCCCTGAGGAGAAAAAAGATTGAACGGGTCGGCGGCGGATGGGATTGACCCGGCCGGAACAGGTTGAGTTTAGCTCACGCCTCCCGTAAAAACAGGGGCGTGGGGGTGGGGGGTACAACCCGGCGAGGCCCGCCTCGTAAAAGTGGCCATACCAGCGTTGTCAGTAAGGCCAGGATCAGCAGCAGAATGACCAGTTTGGCCCACAAACTGAATCGTTGTTCGTCTTCCTGTAAATCCTCGTCCGGGTCGTCAAAAAAGACCTCGTCTGCTTCGGGAGGTATGCTCACCCTAAATGTTGACCTCCAGCCACGCGGATAATTTCCCCGGTCACGTAATCAGCGTCCTGCACAAGGTAAAGCATCGCTTTAACAACGTCTTCCGGCGAGCCGGTACGACGGGCCGGAATACGTTTGGCCAAACGCTCAAACAGAGCCGGGTCGTCGTTAACATTGGGCAAAATGGCTCCCAGGGCAATGCCGTTTACCTGGATGTTGCGGGGAGCCAAGGCGTGGGCCATTGCTTTGGTCAGTCCTTCCAGGCCAACCTTGCTGATGGTGTAGGAAAAGTGGTGATTTTTGGGCCGCATGGCGATCACATCCAGTAGATTGACGATTTTACCCGGCTGGTCTGGGGGTAGGGCCTGGGCAAAGGCCTGGCTCAACAAAAACGGGGCTTTGAGATTGATCATCATATTGCGGTCCCACGTGGCCGACTTGGCGCTGAGAAAATCCTCCGGGGGAAAGATAGAGGCATTGTTGATCAGAATGTGCAATTGTCCTGCCTGTTTCAGGGCAAAGGGAATAATCGTCTTGACTTCGGCCTCGTTATTCAGATCAGCCGAAATTGACCAGGCTTCCACGCCGAGCGCATTGATCTCAGCCAGCGTCTGCCGGGCTGCATCTTCCGAGCGACCATAATGCACGATGATTCGGCAGCCCTGCTCGGCCAGCGCCAGCGCCAGCGCTTTCCCCACCCGTTTGGCGCTGCCGGTGATGAGCGCGACCTTGTTGTTTAATTCCATTTTTAGTTGACCTGCCATTTAAGGGATGAGTTTATTATATCGTTCGGCTTCATTTTTGTCTAAAGCTTTTGTTGGTCTAAAACTTTGAGTATAGCCGTTGAGATGGCATGTGGGTTGGGGAATATGCAGTCTGTAGAATTAGGAGTTGACAAAGAGCCGTATTAAGGAGCAAACGTAATGAGTACTCAACCTATTTACAAATCACCTGCGGGTGAAAAAGCAATCATGGCCCTTTACGATGGAGTGCTGGCCCACTGGCCGGTGCCTTATCAGACCCTAACTATTCCTACCCGGCATGGTCATACCTTTGTGATTGCCTGCGGCGAAGAATCCGCCCCCCCGCTGGTATTGTTACACGGCGCAAGTTCCAACTCTATGGTTTGGGCTGGAGATGTGCTTGAATATAGTCGTTATTACCGGGTGTATGCGGTTGACTTGTTGGGCGAGCCGGGCAAAAGCGCGCCCACTCGCCCGGCCTGGGATGGCCCGGCTTATGCGGAATGGCTGGCGGATGTGTTCGATGCCTTGAAGATAGAACAGGCAGCCATCATTGGGATTTCTCAGGGTGGTTGGACGGCCCTTAAATTTGCCACCTATAAGCCGGAGCAGGTAACAAAGCTGGTGCTGCTGACTCCCGGCGGTGTCACGCCCGATAAGTTATCCTTTATGTTCCGGGTTGTCCCGTTATTGCTGCTGGGGAGGTGGGGCGCCGGGCGGGTCAATCGGTTGCTATTTGCCAACCAGCCGGTGCCTGCTGAAGTGGAAGAAGGAATGATATTGATTATGAGCCATTTTAAGCCGCGGGTGGGTACGTTGCCCATCTTTTCTGATGAGGAATTGCAGCGGTTGAACATGCCGGTTTTGCTACTGATCGGCTCGCAAGATGCCCTGCGTGACGCTGAAAAAATCTCGGCCCGCATGCAAAAGTTGGTGCCTCAGTTTACGGCAACCGTTATTCCGGGGGCAGGTCATGCCCTGATGAATACCACCGGCCACATCTTGCCGTTTTTAGTATCTGCGGAGGGCGTTGTGCCATAGTTGGCCCTACATCATTATCAGGTAAAAAGTATCTGTATGGGCTACCCCAAAATTTTTAGCACCAAAGACAAAAGAAATTTAAACAAAGCCTATCTTGCCGGTTAATCGATAAATAGTCACCATATTTACAGAGAAAAATCTATTGTATATTTGTTTAAGAATATTGTATACTTTGAATATGGATGGGATAGTAAGGTATTGGGCAGCGCAGTGACCGGTAATGTTCTTACACCGGAGAATTGATCTGCCATAGAAACAGGGGGTGGCGTATGACAATGGCCGTAAAAGGAATGCTGGGGATGGTATTGAGATTTATCCTGGGCGTAAAAGCAAGATTGCCTTTGTTGAGCGCAGCAGAGCAAACCAAGCTATCGTGGGCCAGGGCAATCAGGTCCTACAATGAGATACCCGAACTATACCGGAGTTCCTTTGAAGCATTGGTTGGGGATACGGGCAAGTTCCCTTATGCCGTGCTTACACCTTCGTATGCAGGCTTTATCGAAAGAGCGAAGGAGAAACTGGTTTGTTATCTCGACGCTAAGGTTTACGTGTTGGAGGAAGTGGGGGGCATGCTTAGCTCTACCTGTTACCCCGTTGAAGACATCAGCTATATCGAAACGGGGAAAGCGCTTTTACAATCGTGGGTCAAGATCAGGGGCACGGCTGGTAGCGGCAGGCTAACAACTTCTGAATTCAAATTCAACACGGTTACCGAGCAGCTATTCACACCCATGCTGGAGAGGATAAGGCCGGCGGCCAACCGTTCCAGAGAGATAGACCCGTGGCTGGAACGAGCCAAGTTTGATTACCTCAGCTCATTGAATTTAAAACTCATGAACTATGCCAGGCGCAGCGTAATGTCTGATGAAGAGGTTGTTTACCTTATCCTGCAACCTGAAATTCGGGCAGAGGTGGTCAGGCTATTTGGCCACTCGTTTTTCAGGACCCGTTGTAGTCCGCATCTAAGCATCCTGACCGACAGGGAACTAATCCTGATTCAGGATGGAACTGGCAAACCGTGGGGTGGGGATCTCAAGTATGGCGGGGTATGGAATTACATTCCCTTAAACAAAATAACCTCCATTTCATTAACGGGCAGGCAAGACGATTTGCTGACTCTCTCAATCCATCTGCCAGGAGATGATGGCCTGGATTGTCTGTTTTCGGTTTCAAACAGGCCAGAGATAGACAGACTCCTAAGTCGGTTCGAGGCAATTTCAAAAGAGCGGTTCGTTTAAGATGAGCTGGATCAATGGCAATTGATTATTTAACGCATTACTACCGAAACGGCACCGAACCATTCCGAAGTTTATCGACCTTGTCCGAGATGGCGGCGCTAAAAATGAATCTCGTTCCCCGCTGCCCTATCCCAACTTGGCAGAACAACAGAACGTGCTATAATTTCTCTTTGGAATACGCTTGGTTTTACGCCCACCGGCCTGCTGTAACCCGTCGGTGGGTTGTATTTTGACCAGAAATCCAAGAAACAAACAAACCAAACGCAAAGACCCAGGATCGCAAAGGGGTAAAGGTTTTTATATTTTTACTTGCGTCTGGGCATCCTGGCATTTTATGCCGCGGCTGAGCATTTTTTAGGCCGCGGTGTTTTTACGTTTTTTGACGCCTCAAAAAGGTCTTTAGCACTTATGAGCCAACCACGTTCTGATATTCGTAACATTGCCATTATTGCCCACGTTGACCACGGTAAAACCACCCTGGTTGACGGGATGCTGCGTCAAACCCACGTGTTTCGGGCCAACCAACAGGTGGCCGAGCGCGTACTCGACTCCAACGATTTGGAGCGCGAGCGGGGCATTACCATTTTGGCCAAAAACACCGGCATTGTCTATAACGGCGTTATCATTAATATTGTTGATACTCCCGGCCACGCCGATTTTGGCGGCGAGGTGGAACGGGTGATGAACATGGTCGATGGGGTGCTGCTGCTGGTAGATGCGGTGGAAGGGCCGATGCCCCAAACTCGCTTTGTGCTGCGCCAGGCGCTGAGCAAAGGCCACAAAGCCATTGTGGTGGTCAACAAGATCGACCGCCCGGCGGCGCGCCCGGCAGCGGTGGTCAACGAGACCTTTGATCTGTTCATCGATCTGGGAGCCAGCGATGAGCAGGCCGATTTCCCGGTGATTTATACCAAAGCCCTGGAAGGACACGCCGGGCACCAACCCGATGATCTGTCACCCGATTTGTGTCCCCTGTTTGAGACTATTTTGGATTACCTGCCGCCGCCGCAGGTGGAGAGAGAGGCCCCGCCCCGGCTGCTGGTGACCACGCTGACCTACGATAACTACATCGGTAAAATTGGTATTGGCCGGCTATGGAGCGGCACGTTGCGCGGTGGTCAAACGGTGGTGCGGATCAGCCGTGAGCAAGAGCAGGAGACAGGTAAGATCAGCCAGGTATTTACCTTTCGCAATTTGCAGCGGGTCGAACAGCAGGCGGTGGAAGCTGGCGATATTGTGGCCTTTGCCGGTCTCCCGGATATTGGTATTGGCGACACCATTGCCGACCTCAACGATCCCCGCCCCCTACCGCCGATTACGGTGGAGGAACCAACGGTGCGGATGACGTTTAGCGTCAACGATAGCCCCTTTGCCGGACGTGAGGGGGAGTATGTGACCAGTCGCCAACTGCGCGAGCGTCTCTGGCGCGAATTGGAACGGAACGTGGCTCTGCGAGTTACAGAAACAGATAGCGCCGATAGCTTTATTGTCTCTGGTCGGGGCGAGTTGCACCTGGCCGTCCTGATTGAAACGATGCGCCGGGAAGGCTACGAGTTTGCCGTAAGCAAGCCGGAAGTGATTTTCAAAGAGGGGGCGGAGGGATTGCTGGAGCCGGTAGAACACGTTTTCATCGAGGTGCCGGAGGATTATCTGGGCACGGTCAACGAGATGATGGGGCGCCGCCGGGCTACCACCCTGGATATCCGCTATGGCGAGGATCGGACAGTTTACCTGGAATACCTGGCCCCGGTGCGCGGCCTCCTGGGCTTTCGCCAGCCGTTTCTCACGGCTACTCGTGGTACCGGCATTTTGCACACCCTGTTTCATGGCTACGAACCATTTTTGGGCGACATCAGCACCCGCGATAACGGCTCGCTGGTGGCCCTGGAAACCGGTGCGGTAACGACGTACGCCTTGACCAATCTCCAGGAGCGGGGTATTCTCTTTGTCAGCCCTGATGACCATGTGTATAACGGGCAGGTGGTCGGCCAGTACAGTCGCAACAACGACCTGATAGTCAACGTGTGCAAAACCAAACACCTAACCAACCATCGCAAATCCTTTGCCGAGATCACGGTTGGCCTGACCCCACCCCGGATTATGTCGCTGGATGAGGCCATTGAATATCTGGGCACCGACGAACTGCTCGAAGTTACGCCGCGTTCCTTGCGCATACGCAAGAAGATGTTAAATCACGAGACGCGGCAGAAGGTCGCCCGGCAAGCGAAATAGGATTACCAGTCCATTTTATCTCTTAATCTCCGGGTCGCCTCGACCACATCCTCCCGATGGCCAAAGGCGCTGAAGCGAATGAAACCCTCGCCGGACGGCCCAAAGCCCACCCCCGGCGTGGTGACCACGTGCGCCCTTTCCAGAATTTCGGTGAACACCTCCCAGGAATCTCTCCCCGAAAACTCGGCCCACACGTAAGGCGAATTAGTCCCCCCGTAGGTGGTGATGCTCAACTCGGTGAGAGCTTGTTTGATGAGGCGGGCGTTTTCCATGTAATATCCCACGGTTTGTTTCATTTCGGCTAGTCCTTCCTCGTCCAGCGCGGCCAGGCCGCCGTACTGGGCAATGTTCGACGCGCCGTTGAACAGCGTGCCGGTCACGCGCCGCCAATCGTTAGCCACCGGCGTGCTGTCGTCAAAAGTAAGTTCCTGCGGCACCACGGTCCAGCCCAGGCGCACGCCGGTAAAGCCAATGGACTTGGAGAAAGAATTAACCTCAATGGCCACCTCCTGGCTGCCGTCAATTTCAAAAATGGAGCGGGGTAAATCTTCATCTTGGATAAAAGCGGCGTAGGCCGCGTCGAAGATGATGATGGATTTGTTGCGCCGGGCAAAATCGACCAGTTTCTCCAACTGCGCTTTGGTCGAGACTGCGCCGGTGGGGTTGTTGGGCGAGCAGAAATAGATCAGGTCGGTGGGAGGCAGGCTGTCCAAATCGGGAAAGAAGTTGTTGGCCGGGGTGCAGCTCATATAAACAATATTGTCAAATAGCCCCAGTTCTTTGTTATATTGACCCGTGGCTCCGGCCATGACGCTGCCGTCCACGTAAACTGGATAAGCCGGGTCCTGCACCGCCACCGATACATCCCCGCCAAACAACACTTGCAACCGCCCGCAATCGCACTTGGCCCCATCGGAAATGAATACATCAGCAGGACTCACCAGGCCATGGTACAGTTTTTCGGCAATTTTAGCCTTGAGGTCTTGCAGCAATTGTTGCCCTTTGGGGTCGTCATCGTAGCCGGAGTAGGCTTCCAGCGTGCCCAACCCTGCCGCCGCGTTTTTCAGGCCGGTCACAATGTGGGGGGTCAAGGGTTCGGTGGTATTGCCAATGCCTAAACTGATGAGTTTGGCCCCGGGATTTTGTTCCAACAAGGCCCTGCGGCGGCGGCCAATCTCCGGAAAAAGATAACCGGCCTGTAACTTGGTGATGTTCTTGTTTCGCTGTACCATTTTTTCTCCTGAGACAACCTTGTTTTACTTAAAATTCTCGAGTTGTTCAAAATCCAACGTGGCAAAATAATCCTCTGGCCTTTCGGGACGACGGATTTGGACCACCTTGCCGTTCTCGCGCAGCAGTAACTCGGCGGAGCGGAGTTTGCCGTTGTAGTTAAAGCCCATGGCGTGGCCGTGCGCGCCGGTATTGTGGATGGCTACAATATCGCCAATTTCAATCTCCGGCAGCATCCGGTCAATGGCAAACTTGTCGTTGTTCTCGCACAACGAGCCGGTGACATCGTACTTGTGATTGGGTGGTGCATCTTCTTTGCCCAACACGGTAATATGGTGATAAGCCCCGTATATCGCCGGGCGCATCAAATTGGCCATATTGGCATCCAGGCCGACAAATTGTTTGTAGGTGTTTTTCCGGTGCAGCACGGTTGAAACCAGATAACCATACGGCCCGGTGATGATGCGCCCGCATTCCAAAAACACTTTGGGGGGACGCAGGCCGTGGCGATGAACGGTTTCTTCGTAGGCCTGGCTGACGCCATCGGCAATTTTTTCGTAAGACACCGGCACGTCGTCGGGCCGGTAGGGAATGCCGATACCGCCGCCCATATTGATGAACTCAAACTCAATGCCAACCTCGGCAGAAATCTCCACCACCAGGTCCAGCAACATCCGGGCCGTTTCGATGAAATAGGCGTTGTCCAATTCATTGGAGGCGACCATGGTATGCAGGCCAAATCGTTTGACGCCTTTGGCTTTGAGCAAATGGTAGCCTTCAAAAAGCTGCGCGCGGGTGAAGCCGTATTTGGCTTCTTCGGGCTGGCCGATGATTGCGTTGCCTGTGCGCAGCGGGCCGGGATTGTAACGAAAACTGAGCAACTCCGGCAGTCCGGCGTGTTTTTCTAAAAATTCAATGTGGCTGATGTCGTCAAGATTGATAATTGCGCCCAGGGCTTTGGCTTTTTGATATTCTTTGGCCGGTGTATCGTTAGAGCTGAACATGATGTTTTTACCCATCAGCCCCGCTCTTTCCGATAGCAGTAATTCGGGCAGCGAACTGCAATCCGCGCCAAAACCTTCCTCTTTGAGGATTTTCAAGATAAATGGATTGGGCAGGGCTTTGACGGCAAAATATTCCTTAAAGCCGTGGACACCGCCAAAAGCGGTTTTCAGGTGACGGGCGTTTTGACGGATGGCTTTTTCATCGTAAATGTGAAATGGGGTGGGATATTGTTGGAGGATGTCTTCAATGTGTTCTTTGGTAAACGGTAAAGTTCTGTTCATTTTCTCCTGACTTTTCTAACGGCGAGTCGGTATAAAAAAGGCGCCTACAGTTACCCAGAGTTTTGCAGAGGAGACACAGAGTTACACCGAGAAAGAACTTTAAATCTCTCTGTGAAACTCTGCGCGTTCTCCAAGTATCTCTGTGGTTCTGAGTCAGCGCCTTTGCGTTTGAGTCTTAAAATGGATGAGAGTCAGTCGGCAAACCGCTGCTGTACAATCAGTTCGCCAATTTGCACGGCATTAAGGGCCGCCCCCTTGAGCAACTGGTCGCCGCTGACAAAAAACTCCAGACCATACTTGCCAAAGACAAGATTCTGCCGGATACGGCCCACTTCCACGTCGTACTTCTCGCTGGCGGTGAGGGGCATCGGATAAACGTTGTTTTTGATGTCGTCCTTTACCTCAACGCCTGCGGTGTGGGCCAGCAGTTTTCGCACTTCGGCGGGATTAATGGGCTTTTCGGTTTCCACTACAATGCTTTCCGAGTGGGCACGCATGGTGGGAATGCGCACGCAAGTACAGGAAATGGGGATGGAGTTGTCGCCAAAGATTTTGTGCGTTTCCCAGACCACCTTCATTTCCTCGCGGGTGTAGGCGTTGTCCTGAAACGAGTCGATGTGTGGGATCAGGTTAAAGGGAATGGGATGGACAAAGGTATCGTGTCCCGCTTTTTCTCCGGCCAGTACTTTGCGAGTTTCGGCTTCCAGTTCGGCCATGCCCTGGTTGCCCACACCGCTGGTGGCCTGGTAGGTCGAGATGATGACTTTTTTCAGCCGGTAGTTCTGGTGAATCACCCATAGCGGAATGGCGGCAATGGCCGTGGTGCAATTGGGGTTGGCAATCAAGGGCGCAGCGCCGATGATCTGTGGGTTGATTTCGGGGATGACCAGCGGCACGTTATCATCGTAGCGGAACGTGGAGGAGTTGTCCACCACCACACAACCACCGGCTGCGGACTTGGGCGCATTTTCACGGGGCCAGCCACCGCCGATAGCAAAAAAAGCGATGTTTAACTTGGTATAATCCACCTGATCGGCGTTTTCCACGGTAATTGCGCCAAAGGGTGTGTCCAGTATCTTGCCCACCGAGCGTTCCGAGGCATACAGGCGTAAGGTTTTGAGAGGAAAGTTACGTTTATGGAGTACGTCAATCAGGTTTTGGCCTACCACACCCGTGGCCCCCATAATGCCGACCCGTAGCTTCTTCATTTTTTAGCACCCTCAAAATATTTTTAACCGATCCGCGTAAAAAATGCCATAGTGGTAGGGACAGGACATTGTCCTGCCCCTACAAATCATAACCCAAACCTGTACCAAGTTGTTCTGGGCCAGGCTATATTAAGCAAAGACCAGAACGGTTTCAAGCAGGCCCATTTGGGTCAAAACCGCGTCAACTTTGGCCCGGCTTGCTGGTTGTAACTCGCACATAGGCAGCCGGTAGACTTCCTGGCACATACCGGCCCGCCAAAGCATATATTTTATCGGTATAGGGTTGGTTTCGACAAATTCGGCCTCAAACAATGGCATTAGTTCCCGGTTCAAGGCCTCAGCCTCGGTGTAGTTTCCGGCCAGGGCCAGTTGCACCAGCCGGGACATCTGGCCAGGGATGACGTTGCTGGCTACGGAGATAACGCCCTGCCCCCCGGCCTTGATGAGGTTCAGAGTGATGTTGTCGTCGCCGCTGAGCACGCTGAAGTGGTCGGGACTTTGGTTGATAACGTCCTGGATCTGGTTCATATCGCCCGATGCCTCTTTGACGGCCACAATATTGTCGCAATCATTGATGAGCCGCAGCAGGGTGGGGGTTTCAACGTTAACCGCGGTGCGGCCTTTGATGTTGTAGACAATGCAGGGGATGTTCACGCTGTTAGCAATGGCCTTAAAATGGCGATACAACCCCTCCTGGGTGGGTTTGTTGTAGTAGGGATTAACCAGCAGCACCGCGTCTACCCCTACATCTTCGGCATGCTGGCTCAGCCGGATGGCTTCGCGGGTGCTGTTGGAGCCGGTCCCACCGATGACGGGCACCCGCCCGTTGACGTGCCTGACCGTCAACTCGATCACGTCGTCGTGTTCGTCGTGGGTCAGGGTGGGGCTTTCGCCGGTGGTGCCGCAGGGCACAATACCGGACACGCCGTTGTCAATATTAAAATCTATTAGATTGCGCAGAGCATCTTCATCGACGCTTTCATCTCTGTTGAAGGGGGTCACAATGGCCGTAAATACACCTCTAAACATTTTATACTCCTTTAAAATAGTGAATTGTGAATGATCAATGGTGAATTGTTAACTTGCACTTCTCTGTTTCGCTGAATCTCTAATTCGCCGACTCGCTGATTCCTATTCGTCAGCTTGTGGTAGCAGGTCATCCATCAAATCGTTGATATTGTAAAACCCGATTTTGTGTTGAATGAACTCGGTGGCCATGAGGGCGCCGGCAGCAAAGCCTTCCCGGCCTCGAGCCGTATGTTTGATCTCGATGGTGTCCACCGCGCTGTCGAACATTATCAGATGGGTGCCGGGAATAGCTCCGCCCCGGCTGCTGGAAAAGTGCAGCTCGTCGGGTTCTATTTTCCGATCCAGCATTTTGTAGACCAGCTTTTGTTTACGCTGGATGTTGTCCAGCAGGATGCGGCCCAGCATGGTGGCCGTGCCGGAAGGCGAGTCGGCCTTGTTTTTGTGATGAACTTCGTGGCCCAGCACATCGTAATCGGGCAAGTTATTGAACACCCTGGCAGCGTATGCTACAATCTTGAAAAGGGCGTTGACGCCAATGGAAAAATTGCCCGACCAGATGAGACCCACCTGGTTGGCATTGACAACCTGTTTCACTTTGTCGATCTGGTTGTACCAGCCGGTGGTACCGATAACCATGTTCTTACCCAGGGCGGCCATCTGCTCGATGTTACTCACTACCACCTGCGGGTGGGTGAAATCAATGCAGACGTCCGCCCCTGAAAGTGCCTCCTGGGTGATTTTTTGAAAACAACCCTCGGCGTAAGGGTCCACAACGGCCGTGATGTGGTGCCCTTTTGCCGTGGCGAGGGTTTCGATGATTTTGCCCATCTTGCCATAGCCGATGAGCGCCAGCCTGGTCATGGTTTACTCCTATTTTGATACTCGCCCATATTTACTTGCAACCAAACAAAGTTGGGCAGTAACTTGTTTGATAGATTGTACGGAGGAATCAAGTTTTGACAAAAAATTTTATTTAGTTGTTATTTTTGAAATATACCATCCAAATTATTTTATCAAAATAGCCATTTATCATAAAAATTTACGTCATTGTAGGCTAAACAGAATTACTATTGGTCTACATTGGCAAAATTAGCCTGCCAAAAGATTGTTGCTGCAAAAAATAACCCCGTGCGCTCCGACGTGCCGCACGGGGTTGCCAGAATCAACGATCAACAGCTTATCCAAAATTCAGCATCTGTTTTTTAATCTTGTCTGCCTGAAGCTCCAGATCGGCCAGCCGATCACGTTCTTTTTGCACCACGTCGGCGGGGGCTTTGTTGACAAAATTCTCATTGTTCAGTTTGCCCCGGCTGGCGGCCACAAATTTCTCCAGCTGGGCCAGTTCTTTTTCCAGGCGTTCCTTTTCGGCGGCCAGGTCAATCATTCCGGCCAACGGTAGATAGATTTCAATGCCGCCGCTAATCACCTGCCCCACGGCTTGTTTCGGTTTCTCGTCGATGCTGGTCGCCAGACTGAATTTGTCGGCATCAAGGCGAGCCAGGTTGACCAAGATTTCTTGATGGTTAGCCAGCATATCATAGTGGGCGTCTCCCACAATATGGGCAATGATTCTGCGGCCCGGCTCCACATTGTACTCGGAGCGAATGTTACGAATAGTCCGAACCACCTCCATCAGCAGGGTCATCTGGGCCTCGGCTTCCTCATCCACTTCTTGGGTGGGGTGTGGCCAGGGGGCAATCATCAGACTTTCGTATTCGTGAGGCAGGTGCTGCCAGGCCGCCTCGGTGACAAAGGGGATATAAGGATGGAGCATGCGCAAGGTGCGATCCAACACATGCACCAGCACGCGCCGCACGGTGGATTGAGCGCGAACATCGGTGCCTTGCAGCCGGATTTTGGCCATTTCAATGTACCAGTCGGCAAACTCGCTCCAGAAGAAATCATACAGTTGGCGACCGGCTTCGCCATAGTTGTAATCATCCATTAGCCGGGTGGCGTTGCGGATGAGTTGGTTCAGGCGGCTTAAAATCCAGCGGTCGGGCAGGGTCAGACCAGACAGATTCCAGGTGGCCGCTCCCGAGGCGTCAAAAGCAGTGCCGAGATTATTCACCACAAAGCGGGTGGCGTTCCAGATTTTGTTGCTGAAGTTGCGGTTTCCGGCCACCCGTTCCAGCGACAGGTTCATGTCAATACCGGGGGTTGAGCCGGTAAGTAAAGTGAAGCGCAGAGCATCGGTGCCGTATGCCTCCATCACCTCCAGCGGGTCAATCACGTTGCCCGTGGTTTTACTCATCTTGCGGCCTTGTTCGTCGCGGACCAGGCCATGCAGATAAACCGTATGGAATGGCGGCTGGCCAGTAAACTCCAACCCCAACATAATCATGCGGGCTACCCAGAAAAAGAGAATATCGTAGGCGGTTTCCATCACGTCGGTGGGATAGTAGCGTTGCAGGTCGGGCGTGTCATCCGGCCAGCCCAGGGTGCTAAACGGCCACAGGCCGGAACTGAACCAGGTGTCCAGCACATCGGGGTCCTGTTCCAAATTGCTACTGCCGCACCTGGGGCAGGTCGCGGGGTCCTTGCGGGCCACAATCATCTCGTTGCAATCCTGGCAATACCACACCGGGATGCGATGGCCCCACCAGAGTTGACGGCTGATGCACCAATCGCGGATGTTTTCCAGCCAGTGATAGTAAATTTTGGCGAAACGTTCTGGGATAATTTTGATGTCGCCGTTGCGAACGGCGTTTAGCCCGGCTGCGGCCAGCGACTCCATCTTCACAAACCACTGCGTGCTGACCATCGGTTCAATCACTTCGCCGCCCCGCTGCGAGCGCGGCACTTGCATTGTGTGTGGTTTGACTTTCAGGGTAAGACCGTCGGCTTCCATATCGGCCCAGAGTTTTTGGCGACATTCAAACCGATCCATCCCGGCATACGGCCCGGCGTGTTGGCTCATGGTAGCATCTTTGTTGAGCACGATGATAATTTGCAGGCCGTGTCGCTGTCCAATCATAAAGTCGTTGGGATCGTGGCCGGGCGTGATTTTCAGGGCGCCAGTGCCAAATTCCATATCCACATAGGTATCGTGGATAATGGGGATAGTGCGATTGAGGATGGGCACCAGGCAGGTTTTACCGATCAGGTGCCGGTAACGTTCGTCATCGGGATGAACGGCCACAGCGGTATCACCCAGAATGGTTTCGGGGCGGGTGGTGGCCACGGCAATAAAATCGTCGGTTCCGGCGATGGGATATTTGAAGTAATAGAGTTTGCCTTCTTCTTCGGTGTATTCCACCTCCAAGTCGCTGACCGCAGTTTGCAGGCCGGGACTCCAGTTGACCAGGTATTCGCCGCGATAAATCAAACCTTTTTCGTAAAGTCGGACAAACGCCTCCCGCACCGCGCGAGAAAGACCGTCGTCGAGGGTGAAGCGTTCGCGGTCCCAATCGCAACTTGCGCCCAGCCGCCGGAGTTGGTGCACAATGTGCCCCCCGTATTTTTCTTTCCATTCCCAGGTGCGGCGCAGAAATTCTTCGCGTCCCACTTCTTCCCGGCTGGTACCTTGGTTGATAAGCAACCGTTCCACCTGAAGCTGGGTGGCAATACCGGCATGGTCGGTGCCAGGGACCCACAAGGCTGCTCGTCCCCGCATGCGTTGGTAACGAATCATCAGGTCTTCCAGGGTCACAAACAGGGCGTGGCCATTGTGAAGTTCGCCGGTTACGTTGGGCGGAGGAATAGAGATAACAAAGGGTTTGGCCGTGGGTCCGGCAATTTCCGGCTTAAAAAACCCGCTCGCCTCCCACCATTGGTAGATGGGTTTTTCAAACGTTGCGGGGTCGTAGGCTTTGGCCATATTGGTTGGGTCAATTGGCAAACCCCTTGGTAAATTATCAGACATGTTAGCAACTCCAGAAATTTATATTGATTCAAAAAACGGAGACCAGAGCTTGCCCTGGTGTTTTCCCTCCCAAAACAAAAATCCCTTCCATCCTCAAGGACGAAAGGAATTGCCATTTCGCGGTACCACCTTGATTGCCGGGTTTCCGGTGAACGTAAAACGTTCAAGAGAAAACCCGGCCTCTCACATTGCGATAACGGGCGAACCCGGGGTAACCTACTCTGACTCTATTTCAGCTACCCAACTCCCAGGCTACGTTCAACGGCGATAACTGAGCAAGGCTTGCAGCGGGTCACCTTGCCTCTCTGTCAGCCTCAGACCGCCTACTCCTCCTGTTCGGCGTCTTTAAAGAATAAAATGGGGCGCAATGGGAATCGCCATTGTCCCCGATAGTTGAGCTATAGTATAACCGAGGTGGGAGAGGATGTCAAGCGGTTATCCCGTCAAGAACCAACTGAGCCAACTGATGGATTGCACCCCGGCCCAGGCGAAAGCCAATGTTTTTACCGTTTTACCCAACCAGGCCGCCAGAATGAATTTATGAAAACCATAGCCCGATGCGCCGGCAGTGATCCCGGCCAGGTCGATCAGAGGGTTAGGGATGGCCGACAGCACAAAAATGGTCAGCATGCCGTGGTTTTCCATATAATACCGGAGGCGAGTGTACAACCGCCGGTTTTCAATAATGGCTTTGCCGCCAAAACCGGCCAGATAGCCGGTTGTTTCGCCCAGCGCCTCGCCGATACCGGCGACCAGTCCTACCAGCCACCATTCGTTCGATAAGGCGGCGGCAGTGCCAACGGTTACGGCCAAGCCAGGTACCGGCAACGCAATCGTGGCATTGCTGATGAGGCTGGCCATAAACACGCCAACGTAGCCATACTTTCTGAGTTGTTGAATTTCTATTTGGGAGCCAAGAACGGCAATGGTTACTGTAATGCCAAGGGCCAGCAGAATAGCTGTTGCCCGACCCAAGATTTGCCAGCCGGTTAGTCGTTGACGTTTTTTAGTAGGAGGCGGGGAGGGTAATGGCTCAACAGCCGTGATTGGTTCGGTCAGGGTTTACTTCCTTAATTTAACAAGTGATGCAGATAAATGTACCACGAATGGAGGCGGTGTCAATTTTAAGGGGCAAATTCCTAACTTGGGCGAGCCGGAACCGAAAAGTATTAACCACTGAGACACAGGGAACACAGCGTTTTTTTTAGTTTTTATCCTCAGCATTCTCTTCAGTCTTCTCCGTGCCTCTGGGGTAAAATTTCTTGCTCAATGGGCAAGAATTTTATCGTTTAGGTACTGTGAAAATACGGTGGCATTACAGGTGCTATGGGCTTAGGGGTTACGTTTAAGAATGAGCGCCCAACTTTGGGCATGTTCATTTCCTGAAGAAGAAAGAGCTTGAGGATTGTTCGTCCAGGATTGGATAAAATCCCGTAGCGACACTTCAGCCATGCCCAAGGTGGAACCGGCAAATGTCACCCGTTTGGTCTGCGTATTGATTCGCTCCACCAGCAGGAAATGACCAACCGCGCCCGGTTCGTCCGTTGTTAGACGATACTGCCCATTTTCTTTGCGCACGTACACCAGCACAACCACCACGCTTTGCTGGCGGAGATGTCTGATTAAATCTTTCAGGCTATAGTGGTCGCCGGACTCAATGGTTAAAGGACTGCCTAATTCGTGGTTGAGGGTAACAATAGTGTTGACCATTCCCCACCTGGAGATGCCGGCAGAGCCAAATCCATGGCTAACAGCGATGTTGCGGAGACGGCCATAATCAACGCCTACGCCTAGCCCGTAAGCCGCGGCATAAAGGGCTACCGGACCACAGGCGCTGTTGGTACCCGGGGCGAAGAAAGGCTCGGGATAGAGAATCTGGTTCACCACCGGCACATCAACAGACCCGCCGCTGACCGGAAAAATCTGAGGTAGCGAAATATAAATCGGCTCGCGGGTGGGACGAGGAGTTGGCGTAAAACCGGGCGGGAAGCCGCTTGCCGCCAAAACATTGGTGGGTATGGGAGTGGAAGGCCCCAGAAAACGCGTAGCCGTGGGCGATGGCTGGGGGGGAGGGCCTGCCCAGGGTTCGATGGTTGCGGTTGGAGTTGGCCCCAACGCCACGGCGGTTGGCGGCAAGGGTGTGGGAATTGTGGCCAGGCTGGTGGCCGTGAAAAAGTAAAATAGGCCAGCAATAATCAGGAGGTCGGTGAGCAGGATACCAATTAACAGGCGTTTCCAGGGTGGCGAGCTTGGACTGAACAATTCTCTGCATCCTTACATTACATAATATGCTAAACTTTACCATAAGGTTGGTTTGGTGTCAATGGTTTTTGAAGTGTTTGGCCATGCAAAGATGGCGACTCAAAATTCACCCTATTGGGGATTGCGTTTTTAGCGGGGCATGCTAACATGGCAAGGAAGCCGAGATTTCTGGCGCAACATCATCTTTTTCCCCCTCACCTCGAGGCCTTGAGCAGAGGAAAGTTATGAATCCGCCGCGAGTTTTGATTGTTGACGATGAACCTGGGGTGCGTTACGTGTTGGAGCGGACCTTACAGGACGAGGATTTCAACCTTGATAGCGTAGATAATGGCCTGGATGCCATCAGGAAATTGACCGAGGCCGCTTATGATTTGTTGTTGCTCGACCTGCACATGACGCCTATTGATGGGCTGACTGTGTTTCAAGCGGCCCGGAAATTAGACCCGGATATAGTGGTTATCATCCTTACCGCTTACAGTTCGGTGGAGAGTGCGGTTGATGCCTTGCGTCTGGGGGCATTTGATTATCTCTTTAAACCTATTGCGCCCGACATGATCCGGCAACGAGTCCGGGACGGGCTACAATACCGGCAGCGAGTGGTTCGACGGCAGCGGATGTTTTCGCAATTTGAGCGATTGCGCCAAACGTTGAGCGAGTTTGATGCTGAGACTGAGCAGATGGAACCTCCCCCCACCGACCAGCGATTTGTTCGCTCCGGTAACCTGGTGATTGATTGTCACCATCGCCAGACAATGATGGGTAACAAACCGCTAGACTTGACCACGGCTGAATTTGATTTGCTGGTGTGCCTGGTCAAGGCAGCGCCCAAGCCGCTTTCGCCACGCGAGTTGGTGAATTGTGCGCTGGGTTATAATGCGGAAGAAACTGAAGCCCGCGACATTGTGAAATGGCATATCCATCACCTGCGGCGCAAAATAGAGGACGACCCGTCCTGTCCTCGTTGCATCAAAACTGTGCGCCATAAGGGCTATTTGTGGCGCGGCGAATAAATCGGCGTTTTACCTCATTCAGACAAAAATGGGTGGCTCAGGGTCACCCTTTTTTGTTAGCTGAGCCAACTTTTGCTAACTTTTCCCAACCGCCATTCATCCTAAAACCTGCTATAGTAATGATGAAGTCACGTTTTTGGGTGAAAGCAGGCTATGGGAGTAGAAAAACGAAAAAGTGAGCCATCAGATAGGAGCGAACCATGTACGAAACCCTCATCGAAATCGACTTTTTGAAGGAAGGGAAAAAACCACCTGCCCCGCCACCCTGGCGACAACTGCTTGAGCCGGATCTGGAGAAAATTGAAGACAAAATTAAAGAGGCGGAAGCTACCTTATTGGCTATTGATACGGGCGCTCATGAGCTGAAGCGACCGATGGAGATTGTTTTGGATTTGAGCGCTTCGTTGCTGCTTCAGATTGACTCCGATAGCCCCCTGGCTAAAGACCTGAACAAAATTATGAGACAGGTTGAGTATATGCACGAGATTATCAAAGGAATTGATTTGATGGTTAATTATAAACCTGTCTTGCCTACTGGTCCGGTGAATTAAAGAGTTGAGTTATTAGAAAATGAAGAAAGGTCAAAGGAGACCCCACCATGCAAATGTTACACGTTTCCAATTATCTCAGAATGCCTCTGGTTTCAGTACCGCCGATGTACACCTGGCCCAAATCGTTGAAAAAAGCGGTTTTGACGTTGGCGATTATCGCCTGCCTGGGCGCCTATCTTCTGCTGACCGGAGGAGTGGTCGGGGCGGCCATTCTTTTACTTCAGACTTTGCTTGGTTGATGAATATCGGCAAAAATCAGGGCAGATAAAAGCGAAATGAACCAACCGGGCAAATGTCTGGTGGGTGTGGATACTCGATGCCTTTGGTCGGGTTGCTGCCGACTGCCTCTCATTTAGGATGATGAAACGCTTGCCCTTCTTTCTCTATTGTTCCTGGGGATAAGAAAGTATGGCCGGTAAAACCGTTTTGGTTATCGATGATAGTGCTGAATTTGTCGACACGTTAAAGGAGTCGATGTTGTATCCCTTGGGTTACAGGGTGATGTACGCGGTTGATGGCCCCGGCGGCCTGACCATGAATTTTACTCATAACCCTGATCTAATGATGCTCAATATGAATCTACCCGGTACAACCGGCTTGGAAATACTGAGAATTTTGCGCCGGAATAATTGTCTGGTTCCGGTGATTTTTATGACGGCGGATGGCTGCGAAAGTGTTGCGGTCGAGGCCTTTCGGCTGGGGGTGAGCGATTATTTGATCAAACCTTTCACCTTTGAGGAGGCGCAGCAGGCCATAAACCGCGCGCTACAACCAAAGCAGCTAACTTGTGACCAGGAGCCGCAAACCGACAATGACATTGCGGTTGAAACAGTTCGGCAAACAGCAATTACCCTATCCCACTACATCAATAATCCCCTGATGACCTTAACCGGAAATTTGAGTCTCCTGCAAGAGAGTCTGCAACAAGAATCACTCGATCGTTTGATGCTGGCAAAGATTGTTCAGGATGGGCAGAACAGCGTTGGACAGATCGAAACCGTGATGCGTATCTTGCAGCAAGTCACCGAGGTGAGGCAAATCCCTTATCACCATCAAACTTCTATGATAGATGTCGAGGCAGCCTTACGCCAGGAATTGAAACACTCATCTGAGTTGCCGCGATAATCTAAACTCCTATTGACCCCATTGTTTTATCTGTGATACATTATATATAAATATAAGTAAGCTTCTTCTGCCGCCGGGAGCAACTAAGTCCATAACAATTGTTGTAAGGAGTGTCCTGGACATGTCGGCAGTTGATAATGGATAGAAGCGTCTTAGAAAAGGTTTGGAGTTTGTATCTGGGCTGAAAGTCTTTCTAGCGGTGGGATATAGGACATAAAATAATGAACGACGAAGAGTTGACAAAACGATACGAATTCATTGTCAACACATCGAAAGATTTTATGACCCTGATTGACAAGGATTATCGATATGTGGCTGTCAACGAGGCGCACTGTCAGGCAAACGGCAAAACTCAAGCCGAAATAATCGGCAGGTCTCTGGCTGACATTTGGGGTGAGGAACGATATTTGACTCAAATCAAACCCTGTTTGGACAGATGTTTTGCTGGAGAAGAGGTCCATTATCAAGGTTGGTTTGAGGTTGCCGATCGAGGCTTGCGCTGCTTTGATGTGGCCTATTATCCTTATTATGATCACAATCACGCTGTTTCGCATGCGGTGGTGGTTTCACGTGACATCACCAGATTGAAACGAGCCGAGGAGGAAATTCAGCGCCGCAACCGGGAGTTGGTGTTACTCAACCAGATTATTGCCACCTCGGCTACCACCCGGGAGCCAGAAACAATTCTGGAAATTGCCTGTCGCGAATTGGCCCTGGCGTTTGACCTTCCTCTGGCCTCCGCCACCCTGTTGAATCAGGATAGAACCGCAGCGATGGTGGTGGCAGAGTATCTGGCCAATGGTCAGCCCAGCGGTTTGAACCAGATCATCCCCGTAAATAGCAGCGCTGCGTTTCAGTACTTGCTTAAACATCATACCCCTTTGGTGGTTGACGATGTCCAGAGCGACCGCCGTCTGTCCGGCAACCATGATCTGATGCGCAAGCCTGGGGCGGTATCGCTGTTATTGCTGCCGCTGATGGTTGAAGACAGTGTTGTTGGTAGCTTGGGCCTGTATGCTCCTGAACCACGCCCGTTTTCAACCACAGAAGTCAACCTGGCCTGGAGCGTGGCCGACCAGGTAGCCGGCGCTCTGGCTCGCGCCCGCCTTGATGAGCAACACCGGCGCTTGAGTA
This sequence comes from Anaerolineae bacterium, assembly GCA_016926805.1. Taxonomy (GTDB): domain Bacteria; phylum Chloroflexota; class Anaerolineae; order 4572-78; family J111; genus JAFGNV01. The sequence continues at coordinate 7,956 of JAFGNV010000074.1, read as the reverse complement.
CGGCCATTGAACAGACTGTGGACGGTGTAATTATCACCGACGCCGAGGGAAAGATAATTTACGTCAATCCTGCTTTTGAACAGGTCAGCGGTTACAGCCGCGAGGAGATAATAGGCCAGAATCCACGCCTTTTTCAAAGCGGCAGGCATGATCCCGATTTCTACAAAGAGCTGTGGAATACAATTTCCAGCGGGGCGGTCTGGCATGGGCGTTTTATCAACAAAAAGAAGGACGGCACCTTTTACACCGTAGACGCCACCATCACTCCGGTTCGTAGTGAGGATGATTTGGCCGTTAATTATGTGGCGCTCGAGCGCGACATTACCCGGGTTTTGCAATTGGAAGAACGGCTTCGCCAATCGCAAAAAATGGAGGCTATTGGCCGTTTAGCCGGGGGAGTGGCCCATGATTTCAACAATATTTTAACCATCATCAATGGCCATAGCGAGTTGTTGCTACAACGTTTTCTCGATCCTCAAGATCCCGCGCGTTGGGAGGTTGAACAAATTCAGGAAGCTGGCGAACGAGCGGCGGTGCTGACGCATCAACTCCTGGCCTTCAGCCGGAAACAGTCGGTGCAACCAAGGATTTTGAATCTTAACGATGTGATTGCCGGATTGCAGAAAATGCTGCGGCGGCTCATTTCCGAGGATATTGAGCTGAACATTAAACTTGATCCCAAATTGGGACTTATTAAGGCTGACTCGGGCCAGGTGGAACAGGTGCTTATGAACTTGGTCGTGAATGCCCGTGACGCGATGCTCCAGGGAGGCAGGTTGATCATTGAAACGGCCAATGTTGATTTGGACGAAACTTATGCCCGGGACCACCTGGAAATAATCCCCGGCCCTTACATCATGCTCCTGGTAGCTGATACCGGCGTTGGCCTGGATGCCGAAACTCAATCTCATATCTTTGAGCCGTTTTTTACAACCAAGGAGGAAGGCAAAGGTACCGGGCTGGGTTTATCTACTGTTTATGGGATCGTTCGCCAAAATAATGGCCTGATCTGGGTTTACAGTGAATTGGGGCAGGGTACTTCTTTTAAAATTTTCCTGCCCCGCGTTCCGGAAGATGCCGATGATACGATAACTCTTGCGCCCGTAGTGGTCACCTCTCTTGAAGGTACAGAAACTATCTTACTGGTGGAGGATGAAGTCAATGTAAGATTGGTTACGCGTAGATTCCTTGAGCGGCAGGGTTATACCGTGCTGGAGGCGGGTCACCCCAATGAGGCTTTACAGATATGTCAGCAGCATCAGGGCAAAATCCATTTGCTGGTGACCGATGTGATTATGCCCGAGATGAGTGGCCGCGAGCTGGCCGAACGTTTAACCCGGATGTTTTCTGATTTGAAAGTGCTTTATATTTCTGGCTATGCCAACGAGGCTCTCAGCCAGCATGGTCTGGTAGGTACGGGGGTGACTTTCCTGGGGAAGCCATTTTCTTCAGAGGTATTGGCCCGCAAGGTGCGAGAAATACTCGACGCCGATTAAGAACGGTTGGTGTGGACACAATTACCCCATAATACTGGGTATAATATGCTATTTTCTCCCTCCTAAAACTTTTATAAGATAAGGATGGAGACAGAATTCTATTTGCAGGTTAACAAGAGGAGATCGGATGACTAACTTCGGCCCGCAAAAGATCACCACAGTGGAAAAAGTCAAAACGGTTGGCCAAAAAGAAGAGGTTCTCTTTCATGTAAAAGTAATTCTGGCCGGTGACGGAGCGGTAGGTAAAAGCAGTTTGTTACGACGGTATGTGTTTGATGATTTTACCGAACAGCACAAAATGACCATCGGCATGGACACCCATACCACGCTAACCCGGGTGCCCGGTCTGGGACTGGTCAAAATCCATACCTGGGACCTGGCTGGTCAACCACAATGGTCTTCGGTGCGGGAGATCTTCTATCTTGGTTCACACGCAATGGCCCTGGTGTTTGATGTTAACCAACCTGAAACAGTGAAGCATTTGCCGGATTGGGTGCACGAATGCCGTAAGCAGGTGCCCAATATTCCGGTGTTGGTGGTGGCCAGCAAAATAGACCTGCCCAGCAGAGTACCTGTCGATAAGATTGCCCGGTGGGCCAAAAACAATGGTCATGGTTACATTGAAACCAGCTCTAAAAATAATTACAACGTTGAACTTATGTTTGAAAAATTAGGCACTCTGGGCGTTAACTTTGTCCTGAAGAGTCGTTAGAAACCCCTAGAAATTCAGATGGACACGAAATACACCGTTTTGTACATTGATGACAACTGCGACAATCGAGTGTTGATTGAGCGGTTTCTTGGCTTTGAAGGGTTTGAAGTGTTTTCAGCCGAAACTGGCCGGGAAGGTCTTGAGCAGGCAGCAAAAATTTTGCCGGATGTTTTTTTGATTGATGTGAATCTGCCTGATATTAGCGGTTATGAAGTGGTGACTGAGCTTAATCGTCGGCAAGATACGCAAGGTATCCCCAAAATTCTCTTTACTGCCGATGACATAGAGTTAGAACCGCAAAAGCCTGACTTTGATTATTTCATCCAAAAACCGCTGGATGTTAACACCATGGCCGAAAAGATTAAGCGCGTCATCGAGCATCCCCCTGAGCGAAATGGAATCTCCCTCTAACTTTGGCCTCAGATTTTAATTCTTACCTGTTCCATTTTTTGAATACACGTAAGCCGGGGTGAACGGTTGTCCCAGGGGTAACCTGGCATCCGCCAGGTTGGGCGCAATGGGAACCTTATAAAAAAGCATCTGCCGCCCGTAAGCCTCAAACTCGTGGGCCACATACAAACCATTCAACTGCCCTACCATCCAACGCATGGGCCGGTTGCGTTTTTCAACCATAAAGTTGGCCGACTTCAGGCCAATCAAATCTGCCCAGCCGAACATGTGCCGGACCAATTCCGGCCCCAGGCCGTGGCGAACATACTCTCGTTTGACCCCCAAAAAAATCACATCGCCCTCACGTTCGGGGCTGCGGGTCTGCTCCGCGTAACTCCAACTGTTAATTACATGAGATATGATGGTCGGATTTTTTATTACCGCCAGGGCCACCGGCAGGGTTACGCGCCACAGGTAGCGCCGCTTGAATTCAGAGAAGAATTTGGAGCTGGAAACAGCCATCGCCGTCTGAGCCACCAGGCGGTGGTCGTCAAATGCGCCGATACTCTCGCCCCATTGGGAGCAACACACCGCCCGATATAACTCCACCAAAAAGCGATACCCCATTAACGTGAGCACAGTGCCCGGCTGGCCCTCGATATGAATTTCTGCTGCCGCTTCAGCATCCTCTGGTTGTAAATAGCGGAATTCCATGTGGTTAAACTCCAAAAATTATAAATCTATGTCCAAAATTTCCCAGTCTTTTATTCAGGGATAATTCAGTGGCGGTTAATAAGTAAATGATTCGCATGTCATTTCGAGCGAACGCAATGAGAGAGAAATCCTTCTAACCTGGTCTTGCAAGCATAGTTTTGAGGGATTCCTCGTTGCATCAGTCGCTTCAGCCGCTGCGTTCCCTTCGCTTCCAAGCTCCTCGGAATGACATGGAATGTCTTTGTAGGATTGAGCACCTGACAGGTTTCAAAAACCTGTCAGGTGTGGCTCCCTCGGAATGACATATCAGATTATCTCATCACTTACAGGGTTGTTATCAACCGGGAAAGTATACTCTTTTCCGGGGTAGTTGACAAAAAGAAAGAATTCGACGCTTGGTTAAAGAAGGGGAATTAACGGGGAGATAAACTAATAAGACCATTCAGAGTAGATTTAGCGTAGTGTAGGCGTATAGTTTACGTCAAGTTAGTTTGATAGAAATGGGTAAAATGTAGATAACGGGTTATGTATAGGGTGACATATAACCCATAGACAATTTCTTCTCCTCCTTTTTGAAAGGCCCGGTGATGGCGCGCCGGGTCTTTTGATTCCGGAGACAAAGAACCTCAGAGGTTTTTGAAATCTTTGGGGTTCTTTTTTATGGTCCCAGGTGAGTTACGCTCACATTGTCAATAACAGTTTTGCCGCCCTGCTCGGCCATTGGGTGAAAACCTTTGATAAAAATGGTCATTTGTTCGCCGGTAGCGGTAATGGTTTCTTCGGTTTCGAGCCAGGTGTCTTCGCTGGCGCTATCCCAGGCAAACCATTGGACGGTTTCGGCTGTCCAAACATTGCCGCCGGTCAGGTCGATGCCCAAAGCCATGTTCACCGGCGATAGGCTATGGTCGTGTTTGGCGTAGGCCACAATACTGTAACGATGCCCTGGCTGGGTGGGGATGGTGCGAAAAACGCCAGAGTTGGCCGAGATAAAATCGAACGTTATCTCTTGCGATTTGAGGCCGGAGAACACATTGGGCTGGTAAAGATTCTCATTCATACAGGAAGAACCATACGGGCCTTGCTCAACAAACGCTGTCCAACCGGAAGCAACGGCTGCGCCGGGACAGGGTTCACCGTAAGGATTGGGCCAGGGAATAAAATCTGTTTCAAAATCCCACTCGCCACCTTGTAAGGGCGGATCAGGGGTGATGGGAAGAGGGGCAGGTGCGACGGTGACCGCCTGGGTTAATTCAGCCGTTGGCGTGATTTCAAGGGTGGGTGCTTGGGTTATCGGGAGAGGGGTAGGGGATGAAGGAGGGGGGGTAGGCTGCGCCCTGGGATCGGGGGTGTGAGTGGGCGCATCACTCAGGGGTAAGATGGCCGCTTCCGCTTTTTCCTCTACCGGGGGGGTGACCCGCCTGGGATCGAGGGTGGGGGTGGCCGTTTGTATTTCAAAATTAGCCGGTCGTTCGGGTGGAATGGCCGTGCCTGGTGCCCCGATGAGACAGGCCAGCAAGGGCCAAATTATCATCACCATAACAAACCATGTTGGGTTTAAATGTTTGTTCATAGTCGTATCCAGAAATTTGTTCAGAACCGGAATGTAGGAAATAGATATAGATTGGGAGAGATTTCCAGAACCTGCCTACCGTCTACTTTCTCCCTGCCAATCACGCCGGTCCAAGGTCAACCACACTGACATTATCGAGCCGCAGGGTTCCTCCCGGTTCCGGGTAGGGATGCGAACCTTTGAGAAAAATGGTCATCTGCTCGCCGGTAGCGGTTACGGTGACGCTGGTCTTACCCCAGGCATCGTCAACATCTTCATTCCATGGAGACCATTGCACGTTGGTCGATTGCCAATCGGTGCCGCCGTTCAAGTCGACTCCCAGGGAAACGGCCACGGTGGCCGGACTGAATTCGCGTCGCATGTAGGCTTCGATGGTGTAGCGGTGACCGGGAATGGTGGGCGCGGTTCTAAACACTCCGGCTTCAATGCCCACGTAGGCAAAGGTGATCTCCTGGGCGTTATGGCCACTGTGAACATTGTCCTTCCACACGGTCTGGTTCATGCAGGCTGAACCGTACTGGTCTCGGCTGGAAAAGGCGGTCCAACCGTTGGCCAGACCGGAACCGGGGCAGGCGTCACCATAGGGATTGCCCCAGGGGGCAAAGCCGTCTTCAAAGTCCCATACGCTACCCTGTAGCGGTTCAGCGGGGGCAACGGTGGGGGTAGGTGGTGGGGGTGGTTTGGGGGTAGGGGTGACGGCTTCGGTGGGGATGGGTGTTGCTTCTTTTTCTGTGGTAATTGTGGCTGCAACGGTTGCCGTAACTGCTGAGGTTGGGGTAAGTGTGGGTGTGGCGTTAGGGTCGGGGGTGTAGCTGGGAGCGTCAAAAATGGGCGCCAGGGTTGGGGTGGCCGTTTGTACGTCAAACGCAAGCTGTTCAACGGGGGCAGCCGGTTGGGGTGTTTGTCGATACAGGGTACAGGCCAGCATGGGCAAAACCAACAGCCAGCCGGCCCAACGAAACATGATGCTTTTCAAGGCTCGCGTTCTCCTTCCAAAGTTCCCAGGCTAAAATTATACTCGGGAGAGAGCAGAATGGCGAGTCTTAATGTGGCTCAATAATAATATCTTCCCAAAACGAGGGCCTGATTGGTGAGGTGGGATACCGGGTAACCCAGGGTTTAATCAGGAAATGATGCCGGACATAGAGATAGGGTATGAGGAGCGCCTCTTCTATCAAAATTTTATCTGCCTGTTGATATAACTCTATGCGCTTGGCCTGATCGGTTACCTGTCGGGCCTGCTCAATCAGATTGGCAAAGGTTTTGTTTTGCCAGGCAACCAGATATGGAATGCAACTTGCCCGCAAAATATTATCGGGATCAGGATAGTCGGCAGACCAGCCCATCCGAAACATGTGTGGAGGATTTTTGTCAAGCTGCTCAAAAAAATGCCCATCTTTTGGAGTGCTTTGCCAGCTAAGGTTTATATTCAGGTTTTTCTGCCATTGGGCTTGCAGATATTCAATCACCAGCGTATGGGTGCTGAATCCCAGCCACTCCACCGCCGGGAAGCCACGGCCTTCTGGATAACCCGCTTCAGCCAGGAGTTGTCGCGCCAGGTCAGGTTGGTAGGATAAGCCAATTTCTGGCGAGTAGCCCGGCATGCCGGGCGGGATGAATCCCCCTGTAGCCGGGAAAACATAACCGCCCATGATTACATCGGCCAGAGTTTCTCTATCAACGGCCATGGCCAAGGCCCGCCGCACGCGCACATCATTAAAGGGGGGCCGAGTTATATCAAAGCCGATATAGTGAGTGGCCAGAGCTGGAATTGAAAGATAATCGTCGGCATATTGCCGCCGAACAAAATCCAGTTCTGGGCCAAAGAGGTGCCAAAGGCTAATCATGTCTACTTGATTGGTCTCATACAAGTTCAGCCTTTGCGTAGTTTCTACATTCAAGAATAGCTCTACCTGCTGCAGATTGCCCGTGAACCGCCCCCGGTAGGCGGGATTACGCCTAAAAGACATTGACTGTTGGGGGTGGTAACTCTCCAACGTGAACGGCCCGTTGGTGACCAGGTTTTCCGGGTTGGTCCATTTTTGGCCGTATTTTTCTATAACGTGCCGAGGCACGGGGAAGGTGGGAGAGTAGGTTAACAGGTGGGGGAAATAGCTGGTTTGCCTTTCCAGCTCCACCACCAAGGTGGTGGAATTAACGGCCTGAATCCCCACCTGGCCCGGATGAGAAATCTGGCCCTGGTGAAACCCTTGAGCGCCTTTGATCTCGTATAAAAGTTTGGCATTGGGCGAATCTACGTTTGGGTCCAGTACTCGCTTCCAGGCATATTCAAAATCTTCCGCCGTTACCGGAACGCCATCGCTCCAGCGCACATCGTTTCGCAAATGAAAAATATATTTACACCCATTTTCCAAAACATCCCAACTTTGGGCAATGTCGGGCACTACTTCCATTTCCGGGCGCAGATTTACCAAGCCGCTGAAAATTTTGTTAATGATTGTTACCGAGGCTTCGTCCATAGCCATGCCGGGGTCCAGGGTTGGCGGATCGTGGGCCAGCAGTCTGAGGGGGTGGGGGGCGGGCGGCAAAGAGGTGGGTTGGCTGGCTCCGGCTCGCTGCCACAGGATAAAACCTTCATCATAAGCCTGGCGCGCTTGGGGAAAATCAAAGGCCAGATGGTGGGTCAAGCCCAATTTCATCAGGGTTCGGGCGGCTCGTTCAAAGGCCCGCTGCGCGCGCAGAAAAGTGAGGGCCTGTTGGTAAAAGCCAATGGCCTCCTGGTTAGCGTACAGATTGCGCGCCCGGTCCCCGGCTTGCAGCAAATAATCTATGGCTTTGTCGGCCTGCCCGGCTCTGGTATAGTGATGGGCCAGTTGAATGGTAATTTGCCTGCACGCCTACACTTCACCCTAAGCCTCGCTCCGGCGAGGCTTTTTTATTTGGCGGAGTCTATTCGTTTTACAAACCGAATTGGGGGGTGAAAGTTTGGGATATAAACTTTCTCAGGTATAACCTTATGGTAGGGCTTTTACAGCGCTTAAAAATATCTCCATAGTTTATCAAATTCAATAAAGAGAAAGGGGTGCAATGATGCAATATCGGTATCTTGGTTC
>JAFGNV010000073.1 GCA_016926805.1 Anaerolineae bacterium | reverse complement strand
TTTTTGGTGAAAATTGAGTATACCTCGAGTGGTAGCCGTTTCTTAAATCTTTACCCTTTCATTAAAAGTGTACGGTAGAGAATACCATTTCCCCAACGGTTTGATCGTATTTTGCGTTCAGGCCATTTTTTTTGCCCATGCCCGAGCCTGGTAGCCTCGCCATCCGACCAGCGGGCTGTTCTGATTTTAAAGGATGGTAACGCCACGTTTAATGAAGGTTCACCGAATGGCCAAACGATGATTTGAATTTAAATCACCCCAAGAGTATAATCATTTTTTATAAGATTTACTATAAAAATCCCAACCGGCGTATGAAACAACCTTATCGTTACATTGAACACGCCAAAAAAATCATCAGTCAGGAAGAGGGCGTTATTGGCAAAGATTGGGGTGGCAAGCTGCCCATTGCCCTGGTCTGGCCCAATAGCTACCGGGTGGGCATGAGTAGCCTGGCCCTGCATATCCTCTACCGGCTGTTCAACGACGAGCCTGACGTGGTCTGCGAGCGGGTTTTTTGGGGCTATCAAGACGCCCCCCAACCCGACGAACCGATTATGTCTCTGGAATCGCAACGTCCGCTGGATGAGTTCGCGGCGGTGGCCTTTACTATCTCTTACGAGATGGATTACTTCAATGTTATCCACATACTGCGCCGGGCGGGATTTCCCCTGTTTGCCGCAGACCGGGACGAAAATTGGCCGTTGCTGATTGCGGGCGGCCCGGCGGTCTATACCAATCCGGAACCTCTGGCCGAGATCTTTGATGCCTTTGCCATTGGCGAGGGCGAAGGCATTGTGCCGCCCTTACTTGACGCCCTGTGGGACGTCAACCATGCCCCGCGCGCTGAAGCCTACCAACGCCTGGCCGAAATCGACGGGCTATACGTTCCGGCGCTCAATAACGGTCCGGTGGCCCGGGTGTGGATCAAAGATATTGGGACAACTCCAACAACTACCCAAATTTACACCGATCACGCCGAGTTTGGTGACCGCACCCTGGTCGAGATTGCGCGGGGTTGCGGCCGGGGCTGCCGCTTTTGTATGGCCGGTTACGTTTATCGCCCCATGCGCGAGATGCAGCTGGACACGATTCTGGCTGTGGCCCAGCACGCGCTCAAGCACCGTGACCGGATTGGGCTGGTCAGCGCCGCCGTCAGCGACCATAGCTGGATTGACCAGATTGCCATTGAACTGCGTAAAATGGGCGTCCGGCTGACCGCTTCCTCGATGCGGGTGGACCCGATCAGCGAACCGCTCATCAAGGGATTGGCCGAGAGCGGCAACCAGACGCTGACCATCGCGCCGGAAGCAGGCAGCGTGCGCTTGCGCAAAGTTATCAACAAACCCCAGGCCGACGCCCAGATTTTACATGCCGTGGAATTGGCCGCAACATACAACTTTCCCCAACTCAAAATGTATTTTATGATCGGCCAGCCAACCGAAACCGAAGAAGACGTGGAAGCTATTGTCCAGGTAGCTTTGGCCGCCCGCAAGATTTTTCTCCGTAATATCGTCATCAATGCCACGCCCTATGTGCCCAAAAGCCATACGGCGTTTCAATGGGCCGCTATGACGCCGGTGGAGATATTGGAAACGCGCCTCAAATATCTGCAAGACCGGCTCCACCCCAACCAGATCACTGTGCGCAGCGATAGTCCGGCCTGGGCGGCGGTAGAGGGAGTCCTGGCTCGCGGTGACCGGCGGTTGGGCCGGGTACTGGCCCAGATGAAAAAGACCAGCCTGCGCGCGTGGCAACACGCCCTTGAGGTCGAGGGGTTGAGCCAGGCGGATTATTTACGGGAACGGTCGTTGGACGAGGTGTTGCCGTGGGATGTGGTCAGCACCGGGGTGAGCAAAGCCTTTTTTACCTGGGATTTGCGCCGTGCCCTGCGGGGTGATCTGACCCGGGCCTGCCCTCCGAGCGGGTGTTTGAAATGCAACGCCTGTGATGAGGCATGGGCGTTTCGGCCCGATTATGAAGAGACACTTGGCCCAAATATGGGGGCTTACGGGGACAATTTTATTCCATTAGAAATTTGAAGCCACACATCAACACCAATGGGCACAAATAAAATAAAAGCCGTCCCTCATTGCCCGGGACGGCTTTATTGCTCCAAAAACCGGCAAAAGATTAAACGAGCTTGGTCAGGTCTTCGGCGGCGCGTTTCATGTCTAAGAAAATCAGGCCGAGTTTTGCATCGCCGCGAGCCAGAGCTGTCAATACGGCCTCCTCACCCACGGACATCAGAATCACATAACCATGGTCGCCCCGAATGTAAACCTGGTCCAATGTACCACGGCCCAACTCGCTGGCAATCCGCTCACCCAGGGAGAGCATCGCGGCTGACATAGCGGATACACGGTCCTCTTCCACGTCAGCCGGTAACGACGAAGCCATAATGAGGCCATCTACACTCACCACGGCTGAAGCTTCAATATCGGCGGTTCCGGCCTGTAAGTCTCTTAAACGGGCTACCATTTGTTCTGTACGAGATGCCATGCTTGTGCGTCTCTCCTTTCCAAATCAAAAGGTTGTGGTGATTTTAAGTTAACGCGATAAAAGGTACGTCAGGGTTTTAAGGCAAGGTGGAATCATAATAGCACAAGAGAAAAACTATGTCAATGTGCCTGTAAACATATTGTTAAGCTAATAACTGCGGAATGTTGTTGTTAAATTGACGGCCAAATCGAAAAAGTGGGGTAAAAAGATCAACATAAGGCTCGATTCAAGTTATTATCCCTAATTTTTTAACATATACTCAAGAACGTGGGGAGTTGACCCATTTACCAAAACAATGACCGCTCTCAGATCATTTTGGTGAGTTTTGAAGGTTATTTTGACAAACAACAAAGTTTTAAACTTTGGCCAGCTTTTCGGTTTGATTTTGTATGGCAAAAAGCGCGCTGGTGAAATGGAACGTTAAGTGGCTGGTTGGTTTATTCAAAGGTAGGTTTGGATGGGGTATTTTGGTTGGGACAGGTTGGGCTGGCGGACGGCGTCGCTGGCGGCGGTTCTGGCGGGTGCTTGGGTTCGTGGCCAAGATTGGCAGGGCGTAAATAGGGTGGTTATCGGCTTTTTTGTGGGCAAGCGGGTCAGGCACGCATACAGCCTGCGTCCATTGCGCGGGTGTGAA
>JAFGNV010000072.1 GCA_016926805.1 Anaerolineae bacterium | reverse complement strand
TTGCCCAACTCGGTTTCGTTCTTTAAATTCTCGCGGAACAGGTCGCCGGTGGCAATGTGTTTGAGGTTAAACTGCGCGCAAATCTGTTCGGCCTGGGTGCCTTTGCCGGAGCCGGGTGCGCCAAAGAGCACTACCACGTCGATATTCATGGTCAATCTTCCTTTCGTTGGTTGGTTGTCATAAGAAACAAATTCCTCCCATAACTGGCCGTCACCAGGGGGCGGATCCTGTCAGACTCATCCGTCTTGATACGTCATTCCGGGCAAAGATCAATGGAATGATTACAGCCACGTCTACTCGCTGGCTGGTTCTTGCGTTGTTTCCGGAGTAACCTGACTCTCCCCCCCAGCCTGGTCACCAGAGGTTGGGGTTTCCAGTAAGATCGTTTGCTCTGGCGGGATAGTCGGCTGCGCAGCCCGCCGACTGGTTCCACTGAACAAATACCCTGCGGCCATGCTGATAACCACTAACGCACTGATCACAATAATCAAAATTTGCTGCGTAGACATCTTTTTTTTGGGAGCAGTAGCCATACTTTTTGGCGGCGGCGGGCCGCTTTTTCTCTGTTTTTTCTTTTTGCGATGCTTTGAAACAGGCACGTTATCTTCTCCTGACTTCCGTACTGATTTTCACAACAGCCGGATTATACTCGTTGCCGGTTTTATTGGCAAGCAAGTTTGGTTGACTCTTGCCCGGCTAGGAATATAATTGGCAGTTACTGTCGCAATATAAATTGGTATTTCGTATTGCGTGCTACGCAATACAAAATGCGGAATACGATCTATGCCTTCACCCAAACATCATCTTCAGCTATTATGGCCAATCCTGTCCCTCTTTTTATTGGCCACTCAATGCCACCCGCCACCCGCGCCGCCTTTGCCGACAACGCCCACCGGGCCGGCCATCAATATTGCCTTGTTATCCCCTTCCGCCGGTGAACTGGCCACATTTGGTCGGCTGTTGCGTAATGGTGTAATCATGGCTTTCGACGAATGGAATGAACAGGGGGGTGTGCTGGGCCGCCGCCTGGAGTGGACCAATTACGATACTAACTGCAACTTTGAGGCAGCGCGTCAGGCAACCCAACAGGCCGTCGATGAGGGGCATCAATTCATCATCGGCCCGCTATGTTCCGAAGCTGCCATCGCCGCAGCCGCCGTGGCCGAGTCGGCCGGGGTGTTCATGATTGCGCCCACCGCTACTCATCCCCTGGTGACAGTCAACGGGCAGGGACAAAGCCGACCCACCGTTTTCAGGGCCAGTTACGTGTGGTCATGGCAGGCTCAAGCTATGGCCCACTTTGCCCACGATGAACTCAAAACAACCAAAGCGGCGCTGCTGACCAATCCTGGTGACGACTATGCCGCTTCTCTGACCGACACCTTTGCCCAGAAATTTACCGTTCTGGGGGGAGACATCGTCCATCAAGACGCCATCCCCCCTGACGATGCAACTCTGGCCAGCATGCTAACCGCAATTAGCCAGGCCGGGGCAAACATTATTTACCTGCCAACCGAAGTTTCTACCGTCAACCGGGTAGCCGGTCAATTGAACGCCCTGAACCTGCCAACAGAATTGACCCTACTTGGCAGCGATAGTTGGGATGCACCCGAACTTGACCCGGCAGCCACGGCGGGCGGCTACTTTACCACCCATTTTGTCCTGGACGACAATCGTCTCGCCTTGCAAGCGTGGCGAGAAGCTTACAAAACCAGGTATGCCGTTGAACCGGACACCCTGGCCGCTCTTGGCTATGATGCCGCTTCCATTTTGGTCCTCGCCGTTCAACAGGCCGGTACCTTTGAACCGGCCATCGTGGCTAAAACCCTGGCCCAGGAGGAATTCAATGGCATCACCGGACCCATAACCTTCAATCACCAACACAATCCGGTAAAACCGGTAGTTATTGTTCATATTACCCGCAACGGCATCAGCTTTTTGACCCTTATTTCTCCCTGATCCGCGCATGGTTACCGGATTTATCACAGTCATTTTGACACCACTCTAAAGGTTTGCTATTATACTTGCCGCTTGGCTTTATTCACCACAGATATGTTGCAATTGAAAAAAACAAATGGAGGACAATCGAATGAAAAAGTTACTTTTAATAATCACCTTGCTTTTGGCAATAGTTTTGGTTGTGGCCTGTGGCCCGCCTGAACAGGCCGGCGGCGAAGCAACTACCGGCGCGCCAAAAGCCGTAGGCGGCACCCCAACCGTGGTTGTACTGGCTACACCTACTTCTAAGCCAGCGCCGCCTACTCCCACCCCCAGGCCAACGCCAACCCCGGCGCCAACCCAACCACCAGCAGAAGAGAAGAGCGAAGCTGAGGCTGAGACTGAAGCTGAAGCTACCGAACCCGCGCCAGCCGCTTCAGGCCCCCTCTTTGAAGACATGATCCTGATTCCGGCGGGTCCCTTTACAATGGGCCAGGATGGCAGCAAGCCCAAGAACGGCCCGGCCCATGAAGTTGATTTGCCAGCCTATGAGATCGACCACTTTGAGGTAACCAACGACGAATTTGCTTACTTTGTGGAGCAAACCGGCTATGTTACCTACGCCGAAGAAAACAGCAACAAGAACTGGACCAACGCGGCTGAGGGCAAAGGCAATCACCCGGTGGTTTACGTAACCTGGGATGATGCCACGGCCTATTGCCAATGGGCCGGTAAACGTCTGCCCACCGAAGCCGAGTGGGAAAAAGCCGCCCGTGGCGACGATGGCCGCGCTTATCCCTGGGGCAACGACTTTGTGGCCGAAAACGGCAACTTTTACGAAGGTGGTATCCGGGGCACCACGGCCATTGGCAGTTTCCCTGCCGGGGCCAGCCCTTATGGCGTAGAGGATATGGCCGGTAATGTTCGCGAATGGGTTGAGGATTACTTCCTGCCCTATCCCGGCGCTGCCGCCGATGCCGATCCCTTCTTTGGCGAAAAAAACCGGGTCAACCGTGGTGGCGGCTGGTTTGACGGTGAGGATGGTGAAGTGGTAACCACCTACAACCGCAACGCCGGCCCGCCCAGCATCAGCGCCAACGACGACATCGGTTTCCGTTGTGTCCGGGATGGACAATAGCCTATAAACTTATAGGTAATTCTTCATCCGTAGTTGCGATATGACAGTGCATCATTTACCCCTGGAATGACAGCGAACCGTAGACGTTTGGAACATTAGATAACGACAGCATATCGT
>JAFGNV010000071.1 GCA_016926805.1 Anaerolineae bacterium | reverse complement strand
GGCAATTGAGTCGCCGGCTTCGCTCTTGGCGGCCTCAGTCGGCGTGGCAGCAGGCTCCGGCGTGTCAGTGGGTTCGGGCGTGGGGGTATCGGTAGATTCAGGGGTGGGAGTATCGGTGGGTTCAGGTTCCGGTGTATCGGTGGGTTTGGGCGTGGGAGTATCGGTGGGTTTAGCAGCCTCGGTGGCCGCCTGCGCTGCTTGCGCCGTTGCTTCCATATCGGGGGTGGGGGTTCCGCCACAAGCCACCAACATTACCAGCGTTATGAGTACAACTACCACAAGGAATATTCGTTTATTCACTATTCTACCTCCTGTGAAGTGAATGATTTAAGATGAAGTCAGATGGGTCTCTGACTAAGACATTTTATGGTCCAACTTGTACAACCTTTTGCCAGGCATAGTCTAAACGAGCTTGTTTGAATTCTTTGATTACTTCATTTCACACCTCCTAGTATTCTAAAGCCTAATGAAGGAGAACACAAGCCTAAACTCAGGAAATTCTTCTGCGGATGGGCTAAACTTTGCGACAAGCACCTACCAAAGCCCCACATTTTGATTGTTCCCAAAATCGTTGCCTGATTGTAGGTAAACCGCCTGTTTTTTTGCGGCCAATTGTGCTAAACTGTCACGGTACTATTTCTCTGAAGTTGTCACGAGTGGTGGCATGCCACCGAGGACAAAAATCAAGGACTGGCAAATCTCAACTTGGCTTGTTGTTCAATGATAACGTTTGAGGTCTGCCAATCCTCAATTTACCAAGGAGAAAGTCGGCCTTGAAACATCAAATGGCGGTTTTACTGAAGCGTTATCGTAAAACTATTATTGTTGGAGTGGGGTTGGGGCTTGGTACAGGGGCGTTGCTTATGTTGTGGCCCTGGCTGGTGAGCAAGTATTATCACCATTTTATCTACACGCCAGAGCAAGCGCCGCCGGAACGAGTTGCCATAGTGTTTGGGGCCAGGGTTTATCAAGATGGCCGGTTGAGCGCGATGTTGCTGGATCGGGTGGAAACGGCGGTACAACTGTACCACAGCGGGAAAGTACAGAAACTCCTTCTGAGCGGCGACAACCGTTTTGCCGATTACGACGAACCCGGGCGAATGATGGATTACGCTCTCAGTCGAGGCGTGCCCATCGAAGACATCCAGCCCGATTACGCCGGGCGGCGCACTTACGATACCTGTTACCGGGCCAAAGCCATCTTCCAGCTTGACTCGGCGGTGTTGGTGACACAGAATTTTCACCTGCCGCGAGCGCTATTCACCTGCCGCCAGTTGGGGATAGAGGCGGTGGGGGTGAGCGCAGATTTGCGGGCGTACCACCCTATCTCGATGAGATGGTCGGCAGCTCGTGAATTTCTGGCCACCATTATGGCGCTTTTTGACATAATCCGGCAACGACCCGCGCCAGTATTGGGGGAGCCATTGCCCCTAAACTAAAATTCATGGGGCTATACTGACCGCACGCTAAAATTTCCAATTTTGTAGGACTAGCTATTCGTTTGTCCACCAGATGGGATAAGCTCAAAGCTTGTCCTACGGAAATTTCACGATGCGTTTGATATATGCACAATAAACGAGGAGAGTTATGAATCTAAAGAATAAGGTAAAGAAGCTAGTAGAACAATTGACTGATACCCATATATATCGTGTACTGCCTCGCGGTATTGATTTTATTCAAGACATTTCCAACTCCTTGCCAATATATCGCGTTGACACTGTCTTCGATGTAGGCGCCAACGTGGGACAGTCTTCAAAGGTTTATTTAGCCCGGTTCCCAAGTTCTCACATTTATTGCTTTGAACCGGTGGGGGATACATTTCGTCAGCTTCAAGACAATCTAAAAGATAATGAACGGGTTAATTGTTACCAACTGGCTCTTGGTTCGTCAAAGAGCAAGGGAATAATGATTATACAAGGCAGATCTATTATGTCCTTCCTGTTAGGCCAGTCGATAAAGTCGCCAATAAATAATGACGTGACGACTGAATCCGTAGATATAATCACACTGGATGAATTCTGTCACACCAAGAGAATCGATCAGATCAACTACCTCAAAATAGACACGGAGGGAGGAGACCTCGAAGTTTTGAAAGGCTCTTTGAACATGCTAACTGAACAAAGAATAGACCTTGTAGAAGTGGAGGCCGGAATGAATCCCAGTAATAATCGGCATGTGCCTTTTGAAATCCTAAAGGGGTTTCTTGAAGCACATAGGTATTTTATCTTTGGAATTTACGAGCAGGTGAATGAATGGCCCACTAGAGAACCTCATTTGCGACGGACAAATATCTTATTTATTTCCCACCGTATGATAGAAATGAATAGAAATACCACAGCGGTCAGCGCATAACAAGGGCTACGCCGGACGGCAATTCCACTATACCCCATTACCACCGGTGACTTGATCGGTCAGGGACGATTGACCTGTTGTCGTCCCTACCCCGTTTACTACGAATTATGGGGAATGGCCAAAAGACCAAAAATCTTAACGACTCCCGCGCCGGGCCAGCCAGATTCCGGCCAGTACAATCACACCCCCCAACGCCTGCCAGGGGCATAGAACCTCGTCCAGGATGAACCAAGCCAAAAAAACAGCCACCACCGGTTGCAACAACAAGGTGACCGCCGAAAAGGAAGCAGGCAGATGGGCCAGAGCGTAGGCAACTAATCCCTGCCCACCCACCTGCGAGATCAGGGCCAGACCAATGAGAATCATCCAGCCCGGAAGCGTCAAAGCCGGCAACGGCTCCCCGGAAAGAAACGTAAAGAGTAATAAGGCCACACTACTGGCTACCCCGCCCCAGGTCATAATGGTGGCCGCCGAAAAACGGTTACGCAATTGTTTAACGGTTAAAAGGTAACACCCATAAAATATAGCCGACGCCAACCCCAGTAAATCCCCCCAGAGATGTCCGACGCTCAAATTGAAACTCATGCCAATAAGCATTGTCGCCCCGGCAATGGCCAGGATTAATCCCAAGAGAAACAACCGCTTAAATCGCTCGCCAAAAAGCAACCAACTACCCAGGGCGACAAAAATCGGGGCAAAGTTTGTCAGCAGGGTGGCGTTGGCCACCGTGGTAAAATAAAGCGACCAGTGCCACACCGCCAAATCGCAGGCGTAAAACAGACCAGCGGCCATTAACCAGAAATAATCGGTAGACCGGGGTTTCCGCAAAGTGGCCACACCTTGCCCATCAAGGGTCATCCACAACCAGAAGATGGGCACCGCCAGCGCAACCCGCCAAAAGGCAGTAGCGCTAGGGCCAACCTCACTCAGACGCACAAAAATAGGGGCAAAGCCAAGGGCAATCGCCCCACTCAGCAAGACCCCCAAAGCAATACGGGGCAGATTTTTGGTGGAGATAGACAGGGCGAGATGACTCATAAAGCTTTTAATCCGGTTTTTCCAACTCAAATTCCTGGTGAATCGCCCGGACCGCCTTGTCAGCGTCACCCCTGGCCACCACCAACGAGATATTAAACTCGCTACTGCCCTGGGCAATGGCAATGATATTGACCCTTTCTCGCCCCATTGCCCCAAACAACCGCCCGCTGACCCCGGGTGTGCCTTTCATACCTGCCCCCACCGCAGCCAGAATCACGGCGTCATCTTCCACCTTAATCCGGTCAAAATCGCGCCGTTCAATCTCGCGGGCCAATTCTTGCTCCAGCGAGGCCACCACTTTGGGCACATCCAGCGTTGGCACCACAAAACAAATCGCCTGCTCCGACGACGCTTGGCTGATCATCAAAATATTGGTGTCGGTGCGGGCCACGGCAGTAAAGGTACGGCCGGCCACCCCGGGGATGCCGGCCATGCCCTGCCCTTCCAGGCTAATCAGGCTCATATTCTTGATAGCGGTTACGGCTTTAACCGTTTTGCTGGACTCCCTGGCCTCATCGGTGATGAGGGTGCCAGGATGGTCAGGTTCAAAGGTATTGAGGATACGCACCGGAATATTGGCCCGTCGCGCCGGGCGAATGGCCTGGGAATGAAGCACCTTGGCCCCAAAATAAGACAACTCGCTGACCTCGGCGTACGACAGATGAGCAATGGGATGCGCCTCGGGCACCACGCGAGGATCAGCGGTCATCACGCCGTTAACGTCGGTCCAAATCCATACCTCGTCGGCTTGCAGCGCCCGCCCCAGAATGGTGGCCGTGTAGTCGCTGCCGCCGCGTCCCAGCGTGGTCTGGATACCACCGGCCGTGGCCGCGATAAAACCGGTGACCACCGGCACTTTGCCCTTATCCAAAATGGGACGCAAGCCCGCGTTGGTCTTTTCGCCGGTCTGGTCAATTAACGGCACGGCTGAACCAAAACGATTATCGGTTATAATCAGTTCGGTAGCGGACACATCCTGGGCCGGTATTCCCGCGTGGCTCAAAATCGCTGCAACCTGGGGCGCGCTCATCCGTTCACCCAAACCGCCGATAACATCCAGGGCGCGAGGGGTCAACTCGCCCAAAACATTGATCCCGTGACACAGCGCTTTGAACTCATCCAGCAGGGCGTTGATGCGTGTCATCACCACTTGCCGCTCGGAATTGGCCAGAAAATGATGCAGCGCCTGGGTATGTTTTTGGCTGATCTGCGCTCGCGCCTCACGAGCCGCTTCTTCGTTGCCTGCCTCGGCGGCGTGGGCGGCATTCAAGAGCAGGTCGGTCACGCCGCTCATAGCCGAAACTACAACCACAATATCGTGGTTTTGCTCCCGCGTATTTTTGACAATTTCAACCACTTTTGCCAAGGCATTGACACTTCCCACCGAAGTGCCACCAAATTTCATAACAACAAGCAAGGTTCACATCCCCCTTATAAAAAAATACGGCCTCTGCGCGACAGAAACCTCTGTACTGTAGATGACCGTATAGTACTCATTGTTTAACAAACGGCAAAAATTAACGGGCTAAAATCGACTATGCCTCCTGCCACATCGTCGACAACCGGATGGCGGCGTCGATACGTAATCGCAACTCCTCAATATCAAACGGCCTGGCAACAATATCATTGACGCCTACCTCCAGGGCTGCCAGGCGAGCCTTACGCTCGTTCACGTGCAGCAGCATCACCACGGGAATGTGACCGGTGAGGGTGTCATCAAACAAGGCCCGGCAAATCTGAAAGGGGTCGCCGTCGGCAAACTCATCGCTAATGAGAATGGCGTTGGGCTGCCAGGTGCGGGCAACTTTCAGAACGTCCACCGCCAGATCGACGGTTTGCACCTGGTAGCCGTTGCTTTTGAAATACACCGCCAGCGAACCCCGAACATCATAATCGGGATCAACAATCAAAAGGCGCGGCTTCATTGTACCCACTGATAGACCTCTCCTACTACATTCCGATGACTATCCTGACTAATTTTGAGTATGCGCCAGGTGACGGGATTCTGCCATAGGAGAAAAGTCACAACAATTAGTTGGGTTAGGAAACCGCTACGGGGTCGATAACCACTATCGGGCCACGCTCAGATATTTTTCGCCACCATCGGGAAATACCGTCACAATCACACTGTCTTCCTCAAGGGTTTTGGCCAATTCAAGCGAGGCCCAAGCCGCCGCCCCCGCAGAATAACCCACAAACAGTCCCTCTTCCAAGGCCAACCGGCGGGCCATCTCGTGAGCATCGTCGGGGCGAACAGCAATGTTGCGGTCGGGAAAGTTGGGATCGTAGATTTGGGGAGCGATACTGGTTTCCATGTGCTTCAACCCTTCGATGACGGCCAATTTGTCCGCCGGTTCCACAGCAATCACCTGGATAGCCGGGTTGAACCCTTTCAAGCGACGTCCCGTGCCCATCAGCGTGCCGCTGGTGCCAATCCCGGCCAGAAAGTGGGTCACGGCTCCGCCGGTCTGCTGCCAGATTTCCACGCCGGTAGTGTGAAAGTGAGACTGCCAGTTGACCGGGTTACTGTACTGGTCGGGCCGGAAGTAAAGATGGGGTTTTTGCGCCAGCATTTCATTGACCGTCCGAATCGAGCCGTCGATCCCCTCCAGAGCATCGGTCAACACTAAATCAACACCGTAAGCAGCCAGAATATCTTTACGCTCCTGGCTGGCATTGGCGGGCATCACCAAGGTGACTTTGTACCCTTTGGCCGCACCGATCATGGCCAGGGCAATGCCGGTGTTACCCGAAGTAGCCTCGACAATGATTTTCCCCGGCGTAAGCACGCCCCTTCTTTCCCCATCTTCAATCATGGCCAGGGCGGGCCGGGCTTTCACCGAACCGCTGGCGTTGAACCACTCGGCTTTGGCAAAAACCACCACTCTGGGCGAAATACCTTCCGCCGCGGCAATGCGGTGCAAGGGCAATAGCGGCGTGTCGCCAATCCGCGTTAGCAAACTGTCGCCCAATGGCCGGGGACGGGCGGAACGACTGGTTGGGGTGGTTGGTTTTGGCTGCGTTTTTTCAATAGTATCTATAAGTGCCATAGTTGGCCTCCTTGAGTGAACCCTGGGAAATTATTGCGTATTCCTTTTCTGGACGAAATACACATACGATTCTGCAAATCTAAAACACAAAGAAATAATAAGTTTCTTTACACTTGAGCCAAGACGGCAGGTTCCATACCTCAACCCGACCTACTTCTCTTCAGGTTTCAGGCCCACACGGGTTGACCTTTATCATTGTCGTTCCCCACGGCCACGGTGACGTGCGGGATACCGCAGAACTCCTGGTAATCAATCAACCCGGTTACGGTGGGATGCTCGCCGCAAACTGGACAGTTGAGGTTTTTGTGAACTTTCACTTCTCGGAATTCGCCATCCAGCGCATCGTAAAGCAACAGCCGACCCACCAGCGGGTCACCCTGACCCAGGATGAGTTTGATCGCTTCCACGGCCTCCAAACTGCCGATAATGCCGGGCAGCACGCCCAACACTCCGCCTTCTGCGCAACTAGGCACTTCGCCCGGCGGCGGGGGATCGGGATAAAGGCAGCGGTAGCAAGGGCCACCATTGGCCGCATCAAACACCGTTACCTGCCCCTCGAACTGGAAGATACTGGCATCGACCAGTTTTTTCCCCAGTAGCACGCACGCATCGTTTACCAGATAACGGGTTGGAAAATTATCGGAACCATTAATCACCAGATCATATTGACCGATGATGTCTAATGCATTTTCGCTGGTGAGTTGAGTTTGATATCCCACCACTTTCACGTCGGGATTGAGCTGGGCAATGGTATTGGCCGCCGACTCTACTTTGGGCCGGTCCACATCCGCCAGCCGGTGAATGATCTGGCGCTGCAAATTGCTGGTATCCACCACGTCAAAATCTACCAGACCAATTTTGCCGACACCCGCCGCCGCCAGATAGATAGCTGCCGGGCTGCCTAACCCACCCGCGCCGATGAGCAACACGCTGGAGTCCAGCAGTTTCAACTGCCCTTCTTCGCCCACTTCGGGCATTACCGTGTGGCGGCTGTAGCGATGGCGCTGGTCTTCGGTCAGCATCCGTGGCGTGGAGAAACCATACCCGCCGTTTTTCCAGGCATTAAAGCCACCGGCTACCGAGACCACG
This sequence comes from Anaerolineae bacterium, assembly GCA_016926805.1. GTDB lineage: Bacteria > Chloroflexota > Anaerolineae > 4572-78 > J111 > JAFGNV01. The sequence goes on along the minus strand of JAFGNV010000071.1, from coordinate 34,418 downwards.
TTGGCGTAACCCATCTCCTCCAGGTCGCGCGCACCCAACAGGCTCCGCACCCCGCCCGCGCAGAGCACGGCAATGGGGCGATTACGGTCGGGCACGTAATGTTCTACCCGCAACTCCAAAAAACCGCGCGGAATATGCACCGAGCCTTCGATACGACCCTGCGCCCACTCGTCCAGTTCCCGGATGTCAAGCAGGGTTACCTCCCCGTCTTTCATCTGCCGGGCCAGTTGATGGACATCAATCTCTTTGATCTGTTTTCTCAATTTGTTCAGTAACTGGTCGCTGGTTAAATAACTCATGGTCACTCTCTTTACTTGCCACCGGCCATCGCCGGGATGATGGATACCTCGTCGGTGTCGGTTACAGGCGTGTCGGCGCCTTGCAGGGTGCGAATTTCTTTATCGTTGATAAATATATTGACGTATCGTTTGATGTGCCCATTTTCGTCACACACCCGCGACTTGATCCCCGGATACCGGGCCTCCAAATTGTTGATAACTTCGTTGACATTGGCTCCAGTGGTTTGGGCTTTGCTCTGACCATTGGTGTAACGCCGTAAGGGACTGGGAATTCGGACAGTTGCCATTTTTGCTCTCCTTTATTGCTGATTTGTTGCGCTTGGCGCCGAACCCTCCCCCGGCTCAGGTTTATTTTTTGCCAATAAGTAATTCGACAATGCGACATTAGGGTCTCAAAGGGAGGAATCTTCGCCTGATGGTTACAGTTTTGAAACTGTAACCCGATAATAAGCCGAGTTAACTCGGTAAACGGCCCGTTACAGTTGAATAACTGTAACGATCACCCTCAAATGTGACATCGTAGAAGTAATTTAAAACAAAAAACTCATCGTGCACCTGAACGATGAGCCTGCTCAACAGAATTTAATATTTTACAGCTAAGGATCAAATAACTTTCCCAATTGAAGGTTTACCTCCAGTTCTGAGAATATTAAATTGTTCCATTTCCGATCCTTAGCCGTTGACTGCTCTGGCATGACAAACAAACTGTAATCACAGGTCTGGTTGAGAGTCTCATCGTCGTTGCGACACGGCGATGCGGGTCACTGTAGCCCCCGACTCTCTCCCCTTGAGAACGGGACTACCGCGCCCGCCTGGTACATGTGCAACAGTTTTTACCTAAAATTACAATTGAATTTGTCATCATAACCATTTTCCCACACTGAATTTAGAAACGAGAAAACAAAAGTGGGAACAAATACCCAAATTACTTTCCCAAAAAACCTCATTTTTGTTTAGACGCAATGATTGTTGTTAATCTTACCTGCTGAAACCAATTTGGTCAAATTAGTTTTGCCTGGGATTAAACTGGTTCATCGCCGCATCCAAGCCCTCGGTAATCACGGCCGTGACGGCGTCGACACCCTGCTGGTAGATAACCAGCATTTCTGCCCATTCAGCTTGCGTAAATTTCTGCAACACATAGGCTTCGGTGGGCATCCGGCCTGGCGGGCGACCAATCCCCAAGCGCAGACGGGGGAAGTCTTCTGTGCCCAACTGCTGAATGATACTGCGCATCCCTTTGTGCCCGCCCGCGCCCCCTTTAGGTCTTAAGCGCAAAACCGCCACAGGCAAGTCCACATCGTCAAAGGCCACCAAAATTCGCTCCGGCGGCACTTTGTAAAACCGGGCAATCGGGGCTACGGCCTCGCCGCTGAGGTTCATATAGGTTTGCGGTTTGACCAGCGCCACTGTAACCCCGGCCAGGTTAGCTCGAGCCAGCAAGGCCCGGCTGCGTTTTTCGTCAAAGCGAAAGTTGTTGTGAGTGCGAACAATGGTATCCAGCAGATGCCAGCCAGCATTGTGACGGGTGTCAAGATATTTCCGGCCAGGATTGCCCAGCCCGACAATCAGCCATTCCAGCGGGCCGCCCGGTTTTTCCTTTTTCTTGAAACGTCCAAATAGTTGCATGGGGGGATTATCAATAAGCGCAAATCTAAACCTACCAGCCTACCATCCAGTCTTATTTTCTACGCCGCTGAATTCTATCCACAAACCCCTGAATAAAAATCCGCAAGGCCGACAAGAACCCAAATAACAGAAAGATACCCAACATAATCGCCCCGCCATACAGGCAGGTATCGCGCAGCGGGGCCAGGGAAAAACCGCTGATACTGGGGATAAATGATTGACTCTCATCGGGGTCTTCCAGAGGCGGGCTGGTTTCTACCGGGCGAGGTGTCGGCGTGTCCACAACCGGCTGGTCAATCACAATGGTGGGGGTAGGCGGCAAATTGGTAGGCGTGACCGTGGGCAGGGGAGTTTCCTGCACCTCCGGGGTATCGGTGGGGATGGGTTGCGCATTGGAAATTACCACCTGCTGCGAGAAAAATTCGCTGTAGTTACCGTCTTGCCGCACCACGCGCACACGCAACGTATAACTGCCGTCGGGGTACAGGGTGGTATCCCAGGTTTCCAAAACGCCGTTGAGCACGGGAACATCACGCAAATCGCCGATGATTTGCCACTGGTCGTCCGAAACGGGTTCCGGGGCAAACTCCACCTTGTAAAACTGAAAGGCAGGATGGTCGGCGCTCCCCTTTATTTGCACAACTCCCTGGACCACGGCATTGCTGGGAGGGTCGGTAATGATGGCCACATCTTCACCCTGCGACGGGGGAGCTGCCACTGTTGCCGAAAATTGAATCAACCAAAAGATCAGGATGAGGATAGGAAAAATCTGATATTTTACCGGAATTGTTTTGTGGTTTTTCATGGTTGCCAATAATCAATACTTCTATGCATTCGGTATGGGATAAGATAGAAGTATAACGCCATCAACTTAAGTTTACCCTACGCTAATGGGTCAACCAGGCAATGAATCAGCCGACGGTTTTAAACCTCAAGTCACAAGCGTAGCAGTGTAACACGAGTTAAAAGGAATGACAAAAAATACAGGCATATCGTTTTAAAACTAAAAAGAGCCACCCCCTGTGACTCTTGGCACGAATTTTGAGACACCTTAGCGTATCTATTCTGTCACCAGATGTCCCCTGACCACAATGCGTTGATCGTAGCGGTTTTCATCGCTGTTCCAATTGTTACAGGTAATCAGGGTGATCTGGCCGGTATCGGAAGGGTAAGTAACTTCTATCGCCGTTCTTTCCACAATCTGGTAATTATCAACCACGTATTCGAATGGATGATCACCCTGGTAGACAATCAACCGATCACCGGGAGCCAGTTGGGCCAGCCCGGCAAACGGCCCGTAAACTCCCGCTGCCAGGGTAACGTGACCGGCCAGCACAATGTTACTATTGGAACCGGGGGGAGCTGTTCCCTCCAGGTGTCCAACCGCTTGCCCTAACTGATTCACATCCCAGGTTTGATTTTTGATAGGAGCCAATACAACAGGAGCATCTAACTTGAGTTTGGGAACGACGAAACGGCTGGCAACACCTTGTTGGGTCACCGAATTAACGGTGTTAGGGGGTAAGGCAAACCCCAGAGCCTTCTCAATCTCGGCAGTGGCGGCAGGTGCTTCGGCTACCTGCGCCAGAGAATTTGCCATCTCCGGCTGCGCCGGAGACAAATCGGAGACTGGCTGATTGATAACCTCTTCTGTTGGGTCTAACCGGTCTTCTGGAACCGGCGTTGCTTCTGGGAGTAGCAACGGTCCAACCGTAGCGATTTTTCTGATGTTTGGCGGGGGCGCTGCCGGTCTCAAAAACGACCAACCGGCCAGACCGGCGAATAAGACGCCAGCCACACACATCGCCATAAAAATAGGACTGACAATTCCCGCGGCAATGAGTTTCTGCTTCATTATGTTGCTGTTTTACCTGCCCAAAGCTCTCAAACTCCCTTAATTATACTACGGGTTACGTATCTGTCATTTTTGACACGTAACCCGTAGATTCCATTCTTATAAAGAGGGTGGTGTTTTACCCGCGCTTAATCTTGCACCAGAGATACAAAACCGCAATTCCGCCTATCCCCAATAGAGACCAGCCAAGTAGCCACCCGGTCATCGATGTGACGGCTGTAACCCCAACCCCGGTTTCCGGCAAGAGCGTAACCGGCAAAACCGGCGGCGTAAAGTCAGCAGCCGCAGGCGGTTGTGTTGCTGTCGAAGATGCAGAGGCATTGCCGTCGTCATTGCCATCGTCATCATCTTTGTCTTCATCGCTGGAAGATGTTGAAGGTACCCTTACCGAATCTGAAGCAGATCTCGGATTGCCTTCGTCAAAATCAAGCGTTGCAAAATTGGCAACCTGCAAAGGAGGCGGGCTGGCCAGATTGTTCATGACAGCGGTGACATTAAGGGTTACGGATTGATCTAATCCCAAAACTAGAATATTCACGGTAATGGTTGAAACCACAGTCTGTGTTATCCCCGAAGGATGCCCCGCCGTGGAAATGGTATCAGACGTAACCGTCACGCTGTTGAGCACGCCCGGCGGATTTGACGATACCCCATAGGTAACCAGATCAAATTCCCTGGGCAACGGATCGGTGAGGATGACATTGGTTGCATTTGCGGTGGAAGGTGGCGCGGGATTCAGCACGGTGATGGAAAAATTCACCTGCTCGCCGGGCCGGGCCGTGTCGGGGCTGGCCGATTTGGTAATGATAGGGTCGACAATAGCCAGCGTGGTTGGTGTATTTTCGGTGGCGGTGTTGTCGCCGGGAGGCTCGGAACCATTGGCGCCGTCATCGCCAATGGTGGCGGTATTATCAATTTGCGACACAGATAGAGGAGCATTCACAGTTACGGCAAAGTTCACCGTGCCACCGGTTCCGCCAGTCACCGTTGCCAGAGAGAAAACACAAGTTGTTCCTGCCGGGCTGCCATCAGCGCAACTCCAGCCGGCGGTGCTGAACGTTTGATTAAAGGTGGTATCGACCGGCACGGTTTCGGTGATGACCACCCCCGTAGCATCTACGGGGCCGGTGTTGGTGTAGGTGAGGGTGTACACCAAGGTATCACCCGGAGCTACGGTAACACCGCCGTCGGTTTTGGCCAGGAGCAGATTAAAGGCATAGATGTTGAGCGCCGTGCCTCTGGGCTGGCTGGGGAAATGGGTCCACAAATCCAGGCCTTTTTTATCCCCAAAACCATCAGCTCCGCCGTTTCCAAAGGCACGCTGGGTAGTGGTGGTGTTAAAACCGGTCAGGGGATCACTCCGGTTTGGGCTTGGCTGGCCGTTACCCGGCAAAGTATCACCAGGCGTGCCGATATCTGTGCCATTTGCCGTGGTGTAACCTCGATCATCGTAAAAAGCAATATTACAATTCGGTGAGCTGCCATAGAATGAAGGGCAAACTCCTCCCGGCGGGTTGAGCAGGGTGTATTGCGGCCCCCCATCAAGGCTGTTTTCCACGTCCAATAATGGAAAATGATATTCTCCGGCCCGAACCGTCATGGTTACCGGGTAATCTTCGCCCACCGGGAACAGATTTCCGGCATTGTCAAGACCATCCCAGGTAATAGTATTCGTACCAACAGAACCAGTCCCCCGCAAAACTCGATTATTCTCATCGGTGGGGTCAAAGTTGGTGCCACTGCTGATAATCAATTCATAAGACCCGTTAATATTGCTGATGTAGGTAAAAACACCCCCGGCCCCATAAGAGCTATTATTACCCCCCAAATCTCCGTTGAACACCAGCGAGGTCACCTCAGGAACTTGCGGATCGAGCGGAACCCCGTTAGCCTGAATAGCCGCAGGATCGGGTTCCTGAAAGAATATATAATGCGTCGGCGGGGCCAAGCTCACGCCCCCAAGGGGCGGGTTTAACTGATTCTGATTTTGAGGATCAGCCGTAGGGTCACTCAGAATATCTCGATAGAGAGGGGTAGGGGGACTATCGCTGTTCAAAAAGCCAACGTCGTTGGCGTAGATAATAAAACCGTTAGGGTCAACACCCCGCAAATCGGTTTGATAGATGAAGCCATCGGTTGTAAGGATATAAAGGGTAGAATTCACCGGGCGAGGATTAGCTCCGGTAAACAGGGCCAAATAATTGGCAAACAATCGCCCGGGGATATCATCTACTGACGTGAGGTCAGATCGAACTGTAACATCCCAGGTTGAGACACTGGTGCGTTGTTGGTCGTTAAAATTGTTCGGGGTGTCGGGGATAGAACCTGTAGGTGGAAGAAAAGCATTCGATCCACCACCCGCCGGACCATAGAAAACAATATGGTAAATGCCGGTTTCGGTAACATCATAGAAACATGGTACATATCCACCAGGAACACCATTACTGGGAATGGTATCAGGACCTGCTAATTCTTGAGCGCGGCTGGTAATACGACCTTGATCAGGATTACCGGTGGCATTTCTTTGGGTCTGACAACTAAAATCGGCTGTGGCTGGGATAGTCTCATTACCGACAGGTCCAGTTATCGTTCCAGGATCGTAAACCAGAATATCCCCATCGTCTACGCCAACTGCACTCGAGCCCAGTAAAATCACCTCTCCTTCTACCGCAAATACCTTAAACAAAGCGCGCCGCCGCAGAAAATTAGCATAAGAACTAGTACTCCACCACTCAATATTGGCGCGATAACCGGTGGCGCTACCAGGATACATGGTCCGGCTACCTTCGGCTTTGGCCAGCCAAGCTAATGAACCAAATACGCCCACCATCAATACCAGGCCGATAAATAGTCCCAACCAACGTGGAGGAATTTTCAGAAGATGACGGTTTGATTGTTGTCTCATTACACACCTTCGTTTACTAATAACCTGAGTTCGATAATTCGTAGGTGACAGTCACCTTTGGTGATTTTTACCGCGATTAATGGACAAAATCAACTTGATTTGCCACTTTCTGAAGTGACTGTCACCTTTTTCCGAACTCGGGTTAATAAAGAACGCTCTCAAAAAGAACATTCGATCACTTTGCTGGTCAAAAGCCAGCAACCCGGCCAATATTCTTCCTAAAAATATCACCTGCGGCAAAAAAATGGTTAGTGGTTTATAATACCCGCTAACCATTTGAACTAAATGAAGATATTATTAGCAAATAGTTAGAAGACCCCTCACAGTCGATCTCGGCAACATGGCTATCGCCTTTGCGGCGTCCGTTTTTATGGTTGGGTTGTAAACACCAAAAAATACTCAAGTTACAACAACTCGTTCCAGGTTTGTAACAAGGGAATTAATTCGGCGTGGTTTTGGATAACTTTATCCGGTTCAAATAAAACAGATGAAGACAGATTCTTGTCCCAACTGACGCCAACGTATTGAACCGCACGCATGCCCACATTTTGCGCGCCGGCAATATCTGTTCGCAACAAATCCCCCACATGTACAGCTTCGGATGGCTTAACGTCCAAAGCCTGTAGTGTGGCCAAAAACACTTGAGCGTGCGGTTTGCTGCGCCCCGTCTCATCAGAAAAAGTGAAATGAGAAAAACAGGTGTTGAGTTTATCTTTTTGAAGAACCTGACGTAGCACCCGGCCCGGGGTCAGACCAGTATCGGAGATGATAGCCAATTTGTAATAATTTGCCAAATGGGGCAACACGGTTTTGATCTCCGGCACAGGGTCGGGTAGATCATCCAAGACACTGTTCTCCAGGCGAGCTTTTATTGAGGAAAAATGTTCTGCGGCCAGAGAAACTCCCAATTCATCGAGCATTATCCTCAGCCACTCACTGGTAGAAATGGTGCGGTATTCTTTCAACCAAGTTCGACTCCAGGTTTCCCGGGCTACCCTCATCGCGGCCTGAAATTGCTCCAGATCAAAGGTGTTTCCGCTGTGTTGCTCGACCGCATGTTTCAACTGAAGCAGGCGTTGGTTGTAGTCGACGGTTTTGGATTGGTAAAGGGTCGACCAGAAATCGAAGGTGATGGCTTTGATCATCAAAACTCAAGTCTTGTCAAAATGATAAAGCGGTCCTGATTTGACCGGCCAAGTTTACCGACCGTTCCGGGGCATCACCGATATATTGGCTGGCATCCAGGAGATTAATGATCTGTTCTGAAGTGAGGTACCGCGTAATTTTTTCATCGGTGGAAAGCCGGGCCGGCAGTGGATTGGGGCCGCCAGAGGCCAACTCGGTCCAGGCCGCCAGACTATGCTGGCGGATAACTTCGTGCATCTCCTGCCGATTGGCTCCGGCTTTGACTGCGGCCATCAGGACCCGCTCGGTAGCGGCAAAGGTGCCATATTTTGCCAGATTACGGGCCTGGGCTGCTTCATCAACCCGCAAATCTCGTATCAACCGCGTGGCGCGACGCAGAATTTCATCCGTGGCCAAAAAGGCAACCGGGAACATCTCGCGCCGGTTGGCCGAATCATCCAGGGTGCGCTCCAGCAGGGAGTGAGCGGCATTGTCCCAGGCTAGCCGCGGCAAACCGGCTACCAGGCGAGCCAGACTATCAATATTTTCAGCGTTGATGGGGTTGCGTTTAAAGGGCATCGCGCTGGAACCAACCTGATCCCGGCCAAACGGCTCGGCCCATTCACCCAGGCCAGGAGCTTGCAGCAGGCGTAAGTCGAAGGCAAACTTATAGAGCGATCCGGCCAATCCGGCCAGAGCGTTTAACACCAGCCAATCCTGTTTGCGAGGGTAGGTTTGGGCAGCCACCGGGAATGGCGCCAAGTTGATGGCGGCCATAATTTCTGCCTCCAATCTGGCTGCACTCCACTCCGAAACCCTTGGGTCATCTCCGCCAAACGAGGCCAACAGCTCCTGAAATGAGGCCGATGTCCCTACCGCCCCCTTGAATCCCTTGCCCCGGATACCATCTCGCACCCGGCGCAGTTCGGCCAGGTCGGTCAGCAAATCAAACCCGTATTGAGCCAGACGGTAACCCAGGGTAGATGGTTCGGCGGGTTGAAGATGGGTGAAGGCAATAATGGGCGTGTCGGCCCAACGCTCAATCTGACCAACTAATTCGGCCAGCAGCGTGGTCAGGCTGGCCAAAATCAGGTCCAAACTTTGGCGCAAACGCAAGGCGTCGGCATTATCCTCAATGTCCATCGAGGTTGCCCCAAGGTGGATAATACCCCCACCCACCAGACACTGCCCGGCAAATGTCTTCACTTCGGCCATCAAGTCGTGGTGAATTTCAGATTCAATTTCTGAGGCCCGGTCAAGATCAATTTCTGAGGCGTGGGTTTGCAAGTCGTCTACCTGTTCCGGGGTGACCAATCCGGCAGCTTGCTGGGCTTGAGCCAGTACAACCCACAATTGTCGCCACAACTGCCGTTTGTGAATTTCGCTCCAGATATGGCGCATTTCATCACTACCGTAACGCCAGGTAAACGGGGAAAGGTAAATTTGGTGCGTGAATTGTTGGGGCATGGTCTACCTCAGCCGACAGTATAACACAAGCCCCCTGGCGGAGCAAAGCGATTGACGAGGACGGCTGAAACTGATAAAATAGCGCGGTATGTAGATGCCAATCCGGAGAAATAAATGCCTATCATTCAAGAATCGACCCTCATTAAGGACGTCCAAATTGTAACGCTCCAACAATATGCCGACGAGCGGGGTTTTTTTATGGAGACCTTTCGCAAGGAGTGGTTTCCCCAGCGCAGTTGGGAAATTATCCAGGCCAACCGCTCCAATACCAGAGCCAACGCCTTGCGCGGGTTACATTATCATTTTCACCAGGTTGACTACTGGTACGTGGTTGTCGGGAGGATACGCGCGGGGCTGTTTGATGCGCGACCAGATTCTGCTACGTATGGCGCGGTCCAAATTATTGAAATGGGTGAAGAGAATCAGATTGGTCTCTTTATCCCCATCGGCGTGGCGCACGGATTTGTGGCCCTCACGGGGGCCACTTTGACTTACATTGTGGATAATTATTATGATAGCCAGGATGAATACGGCATCGCCTGGAACGACCCCGATATTGCCATGCCTTGGGGGGTGGCAGCCCCCTTAATCTCGGCCAGGGATGCGGCCAACCCTCTCTGGAAAAATATTCCAGCCGAAAAAATTCCGGGGAAATAACAACGGGCCCCAGCCTGTAATTCCCGTTTCCCAGATGTGGGGCCTGATGAGGTGAGACCTGATGAGGCGAGGCTTAATATAGTAACTGCGGGGGAATGTCACCAAGAAAGTAGCGTGGTACAGCTTGAATGTAAATGCCATCACGGCGCGGCGGGCATATTTGCGCTGCTTTGTCAATTTTCTCCATCAAACCAATAGGGCTGAATGGCTTGGTGATATAATCATTGGCCCCAGCGGCCAGGCCAGCTTCAATGTCTTCTTTCTGACCTTTGGCCGACAGGAGGATAATGACGATGCCGGCCGTAACCGGATCGGCCTTCAACCGGCGACAAACTTCCAGGCCATCTATTTCGCTATCTGGCATCATAATATCTAACAAGATAACGTGAGGATGCTCCTTATAAGCCAGATATATAGCCTGACGTCCATCTCCAGCAGATAAGACTTCATAATCACCAACTTCTAGAGTTACTTTCAATAATTCGTGAACTTGGGGCTGGTCATCGACAATCAGAACCTTTTTCATTAGAATAGTCTCCTCATCAGTTCAAGGCGAGATGCCTTTAAGTTTGACCATCTTCCCCTCTTTCTTTTTAGTGCCCAAAAAAATGAGCTGAGCCACGCCCAAAATCAAAAACGTGTCGCCAATACTTACTACATTTCGACGCCAGGGTAAGCTAACGGGAATGATATCCGTCAGGACCCATCCCCTGGTTTCCTCCCGTGGTAAAATAATGCTCTTACTGCCTGATGGTTTGTCGTATATTTCAATTTCCCGCTCGGGGTGAACAAATTGGTACATCTCGGGCGTAAGCGGCATCCAGCCGCCATTGGCTATCATCACCGTGGTGTTAAGAAAAACCCCCACGGCAAATAACTTGGCGCCCGGCACGTGGCGATTTAAAAGTAAGAGAAGGATCAACGCAAACTGCGATAATATTAAGAGCAGGATTTGGAGAATGGTTTGCCGTGGCGCAAAAATGATCAGAATGGCCTGCAACACAAACAAACCCGGCACTACCACCGCCAGCTTCCACCCTCCACAAAAGCGAAACCGTCCTATGGTACTCAAATCACGACGAAACAGCAGCGCCAGAACGATCAAAATAATAACGGCGTCGACTAAAACCATAAATTGTATTTCCTGCCTTAAAAAACCTAAAGTACAATCTTGCGCAAGTTTGTTCCGGGTTTTGTAGAGACAGGACAATGTCCTGTCCCTACAAAAGTGCATTTCTACTCGGAACGTATTTATGAAATCCTGTACTAAGGTACAAAGTTACACCAGAAACAGGATACAGACCCTAACACCCAAAGTGTAAGAGCCTGTATCCCTCGCGTGACAATATTGTTAAGCCATCAATCTGGTTTTCACCTGAAGTGCATATTCCTTGAGGGTGGGGGCCTGAACCCCCACCAAAATTTCCACATCCTCCGCGGGAAGATTCATCCCGGCCAGGGCCTCTTTTGGACTGGTCAACAATCTGGCTCGAAATGCTACATTCGCGCTGGCTTTGATCAGTACATTGGAAATAGCCGGCCGGTTGGGAACCGTTTTCGTCATAATCACTGATCCGTACCCCTGGATTTATCAACCAATCTCATGGGGGGCACCGCCAGCCAGAACGGCTATTAAAAGCGTACCCAAGATCAAGATGACTCGCACGTTTTGGTCCTTAAGCAATTCTACCGTTGTAAGTTTGAATTTGTTAAACATATCCCAACTCCTATTGGTTAAAATTTGTTTTTGATGGCCCAATTATAGGATGAGGGTATGTACATATCATCGCGGAGTTTTATGACAAGTCCGCATTATTCCCTTGGGTTAGAATGATATGGACTTGTCATAAAACTATTCAAAAACAATCGGCGGCATCACTCACCATCTTCAAAGATTTGTTTCCGGACGGCTTCATGAACTTTTATTTATCTTTTGCCGTCAATTGTTCATAAAGGTGTTGGGTTTCTGGCTCAGGTGGAACGCCTAACTCTTGTTCAAGAATTGCGCCTAACTCTTGATAATGGCTTACCAGATCATCGTAAAGCCCCAATTGGGCATAAATGGTCAGAGCGTTGCGATGGAGGTCCTCGCGGAAATAATCCAAAGACAATCCCTTGTTGATAACTTCCAGGGCTTGCTGGGGATCACCATCGGCAAGCAGTTGATCACTGGCCAATTTGACGGTCCGTAAAAATCGGATCTCATACTGCGTGCGACGGGTATTGCCCCATTCTCCCAACTCAAACCCGGCCAGAAATTCGCCCCGGTATAAAGAAATCAATTCAAGTTGCAGGGTCAAGGCTTCTTCTGGCGAAGCAGCGAGAGCACGCTCAAAAAGAACGTCAAAGGCCAGAGCATCACACCATTCCAGATAATCATTATTAATCTGATAATAATCATCCCGAACAATAACATAATCCTGCTGGCCCAAACTCTGTCTTAGTCTGCGCAAAGTGCTATGAAACTGCCCTTTAGCCCTGGCTGGCCCCAGATCGGGCCAAAGGGCTACACTAATTTCGTTCCAACGACAACCACTCCCCTGCGTTTCTAAAATCAGATAAAGAAAGAATTCTGGTACCTTACGAATCCGGCCACGCTGACCAAAAAAATGCTCATACTCATTGGCCACAATCATTGCTGGCGGGCCAAAGGCAAAAACCTGTAGACTGGGTTTGGAGGCTTCTGCATATTGTGGATTTTGTTTCAACAATATATCAATGTCATCATGTATCCCCGCAGGCGTATCGGACCGATGACGAAAATGTAACAGCAATTGCTGGGTTTCGGCAATGGTTATCCCCAGGCCAGACAGCAACTCATCCATAATTCTGGCCAGTCTGATTGCTTCTTGCAGTTGTTCCCAGGCAGAAGAAGCTCTGAAATCGAGCAGCAGACTGTAACCCCACCACAATCTAACCTTGGCCTGCTCTAATACATCATTCTCGGCAAAACAACTTAGGGCTTCGGCAAACAACCTGAAGCAGGTTTCTTGTTCGGCGCGGCGCAGGTAGATTTTAGCCTGAAGGGTGGTGGCCAATCCTTTTTCATAGACAAGTCCCATTTCGGCAGCAATTTCTCTGGCCTGATTCGCCAGCCTCAGGGCTTCGGCTAGATTTTGCTGTTGGAAAAAACATTCTCCTCGCTTCACGGTATTATAAACTTCTAGCGATCGCATTCCCGCCTGCCGGGCATATTCTGTCGATAGCATATAGGCTCCAACAGCTTGCTCCAGTTGTTGAAGGTCCAGATACACATCACCTATTCCAGCCTGGGCAAAAGCAGCCCGGCCGGTGGCCCCAATTTTCAGGGCTACATCCAGACTCTCGTTGAACTGTCTGAGGGCCTCCCCGTAGTGCCCGATGGCATATAACGATACTCCCAAACTGTTCAAGGTCCGAGCCAGGGCATTATCATTACCCAGGGTTTCCCAAATCTGGATAGCCTGTCTGAAGTGCTCGCCGGCACTTGTCACATGCCCCTGTCGTTCTAAAGCAATGCCAATATTATGATGACATAAACCAATATTATAGACATCGTTTAGCTTCTCAAACAGGGCCAAAGCCCGGCGCAAATCTGCCAGAAACCCCGATAAATTACCCGCCGTGCCATGCGCACTACCACGATTTTTGATGGCCCAAGCCATCACTCGATCATCTGCTTTTAATGTTTCTAATTGTTCCAGACCCTTCCTGGCCAAAACTAAAGCTTCTTTGGCCCGGCCCATCATCCGTAAACCATCCGATTGCCATACCTGGGCTTCCGCTGCACCAACCAGGTCATCTTGTTTTAGAAACTGATCTTCTGCCTGTCGGAACAGAGCGAACGCCGCCTCAAGCTCGCTCAGGTCATAATTCAATATCTGGCCCTGAAGCAGAAGTAGCCGGGGGCGCCGCGCCAACTCCGTTTTAGGGATTTGAGAGAGCCAGTTATTCAGCGTTAAGGCCCGACCCGTATCATAAAAGCCTCTCCCCTGAGTTTCAAGCAAATCCACCGTCTCATCCCAGGCCTGCATCGATAGAAAAAGCATTACGGCCTCTTCAAATCGAGATTGCTCTGCCAACAGATGGCCCGCCCTGGTTGCAACTCGGTGATACAGTTCCTCACTTTCAGCCAATTTAGATCGCAGAAATTCGGTAAATAAATCGTGATACCTGAAACCCGCACCCACCTGGGTAATGAACAGGTCTTTGCGAACCAGTTGCTCAAGGTAAGTCTGGGCGTCGGTTATTTCTAACAATTCATTACACAACTCGGCCGTCATATCTGGCAAAACTGAGGTGTATAGCATGAACTGCTGTAAATCGGGGGGCTGTTTATCAAAAACTTCTTCGGCCAGATAACTATAGATCACAGCCCGGTCATCGCCCAATCGCTGCGGCAACCGGCTGATTATTCCTTCAGCATGCATCAGATGGCCGGTGAGCAAAATTTGGGCAATATTACCATCCGTGGTTTGGGCTATCTCTTCGGCAGTGGCCTGGTCAATTTGGCGGCCAAACCGTTTGCGCATCACCCGTTGCAGCTCTGCTGGTGTAAAACGTAATTCTTCCTCAGACAGGCCAGTAACTCGTTCGGTCAGGAGCAAATCAATAATTTGACCTGTTTCCAGGGCCATATCACCCCGGGCGGCGACAATCACGGTGCTGGTTTCGGGTAACTGTTCCAATAACCTATTGAGAGTCAAACTCATTCCCGCACTGACAGCTTTATGATAATCGTCAACAATAATCAGGTGAGGGCCAACATCAGCCAGCAGAGTAGCAATACGATGAACACTGACCTGGGTATCCCCCTGTTGCACCAGTCTGAGCAAACCATCCGGTTCAATCTGGTGGAAACGATCGATAATGCTGTGAGCCAGGAGGATTAAAAAAGAGGTGGGGTCACGATCCGCCGGTTCCAGTGAGCACCAACAAACCGGCAAGTCTATGGTTTGGGCAAAATCGGCCAACAGAATGGATTTGCCATAACCGCCAGGGGCATAAACAGTAATTAAACGATGACCGGCCTCAATGAATTCGGCCAGCATGTTCAGCAGACGTGGGCGGCGGTGTATTAAGTTGAGCGCAGGCAAACGAATGCGATCTTCTAAAGCCATTAGAGAGAATTATTCAATCGATAATCTCAAGATTCTCTTAGGTTCTGTTAACCTGATGAAGCCCCTGATAGAGAGAAGTAATTGTATTTATGCAAACGAGGAAATGAGAAAACGTCGTTACCCCCCTTTTTTTCAAGCTCGACGGTTTCTTAAACTTTACTACAGAATCTTAAGGTTTGTAAATAGTTAGATTCTACTAATCTTGTCGGCCCACAGGCTATTGCCATATCCACCGCCGCCCGGGGTTTCAATCCGCAGCACGGTTCCAGCTTGCGCCGTGAGGGTGGTTTTGCCAGGTAATTCCCTTTCCTGACCATGGTGAATGAGGAGATTACGGCCTGGCTGGCCTGATTCGCCTCCAGCCAGACCATAGGGGGCAAAGCGTCGCCGCTCGGTAAGGAGGGTGATTTGGGCCGGATGCAACAACTCCATTTCGCGGCGAATGCCGTCGCCGCCAGTCTGTTGACCAATCCCCCCGGACCCACGCCGAATTTCGTAACGCCGCACCCGAAAGGGATAGGCATATTCCAGCGCCTCCACCGGCGTGTTGAGCGTGTTGGTCATGTGGCATTGGATAGCATCCGCGCCTGGCGATTTCAGACCGGCGCCCATCCCTCCGCCGATGGTTTCGTAATACGTGTAGGGCCTGTGCCGTTCGACATCCCAGCCGCCAATCATCAGATTATTCATTGTACCTTGTGAGGCCGCCGGAACTCGCTCCGGGGCAGCCTGAGCCAGCGCGCCCAGCAGCACATCGACAATCCGCTGCGAGGTTTCGACATTTCCACCGGCTACCGCCGCCGGAGGTCGGGCATTCACCACCGTTCCTTCCGGCGCAACTACTTTGATCGGGGCCAGGCAACCGCTGTTGGCCGGAATATCTAACCCAATCAATGCTCGAAACACATACAACACCGCCGACAGCGTGACCGCGTAAACTGTGTTGATACACCCGGTAACCTGGGCCGCGCTACCGCTGAAATCCACCACGGCCTCATCGCCTTTGACGGTAACGGTCACGGTGATCTGAACGGGTTGAGGGTCAATACCATCGCTATCCATAAAATCGTGAAATTGATACACGCTATCCGGCAGACCGGCAATGAGACGGCGGGTCATCCGTTCAGCATATTCAAGCAGGCCGGTCATATAACGACGAACTTCGGTTGCGCCATAGACAGCCATCATCTCCCGAAAACGTTCAACTCCTTTGTTATTGGCCGCCATTTGAGCACGCAGGTCACCGGCCCGTTCCTGAGAGGTGCGAACATTGGCCAGCAACAAATCCAGCAAGCTTTGGTTGACCTGTCCATGTTCGACCAGTTTAAGGGGGGGAATGATGACCCCCTCCTGAAAAATCTCCTGCGATAACGGCATTGAACCCGGCGACATCCCTCCCACATCGGCGTGGTGAGCCCGGCTGGCGACAAAACCGACCAGTTGATGAATTATCTCAGGGCTTCGGAGCCGGGGGGAAAGCAAAATACCGGCCTTTTCTCCGCTGTGCTCTTGCGCCCCAGTTCCCCGGCCAGCATCGGTGGTATAATCTCCCGCCTCAACAAAGACCGGCGTAATCATCGTTATGTCCGGCAGATGACTGCCACCACGAAATGGATCATTGAGAATGATCACATCACCCGGCGCAAAATCTATTTCTTCAGTAGCAGTTGACACCGAGATGGGCATCGCTCCCAGATGAACGGGAATATGGGCAGCCTGGGCAATCATCCGACCTTGGGGGTCAAACAAGGCGCAAGAAAAATCAAGGCGTTCCTTGATGTTGGGCGAGTAAGCCGTACGCCGCAACACCATGCCCATTTCTTCGGCAATGGAGGCAAACCGATTTTTGAAGAGTTCAAGGAGAACAGGGTCGTATTTCATAACAATATTTTAGTGGCGCATGGGGGTGATGTGATCGAGCTATGGCGTGGGTATATAGGGCATACTACCCCATCCCAATCGAACCTTACGTGCCCCGTAATCCTCTCACATCCCAGATTTTACGTCAACAACCAGATTCTTGTAGGCATCGACCATCAGCTCATCTCCTGGCCCAATGAATATCGTTGTATCCGGGTGAATAACGACAGCCGGACCCTGAAGCTGGTGACCGGGCCGCAAAGCCTGACCATCGTAAAAGGGAAGCTCGGCTATCTCGCCGGTCAGCACAACGGGACGCCGGTCAAGTAGGGCCTGGCTGGGGTCGGAATGGCCTAAAGCCAAGGGAGTCAGAGGAGGGCGGGATAAACTACCAATTGCTCTTACCCGCACGTTGACAATTTCCACCGGCATCGTGGGTTCGGCATAACCATAGGCGTAGGCATGAGCAAGGTGAAAGTCATCTCCAAAATTGGCGGTCAGGGGCACCATCAATTCGTAAGACTGGCCCCGATAGCGCATATCCAGCAGCCGCTCAATAATTACTTTTGCAGCGGGGATGCCTTCTGCCACAATATCGGCCTGTCCCCGCGTCACAAGCGGCGCAATCAGCGTCTCGATTTCAGGATAGGGCGTGTCACCAGAACACATCACCGTACGGACGTAATCTTTAATTACGTCGGTGGCGAGCATGCCAAAGGCCGAGAGAGTAGCCGCATTGGGTGGAATCAGCGCCCGGGGAATGTTCAAACTGCGCGCCAGGTCCACCGCATGCAACCCTCCCGCTCCACCAAAAGAAACCAACGTAAAATCACGGGGGTCGTGCCCCCGCTGCACCGAAATAACCCGCAAGGCTCGCTCCATGTGGGCGTTGACTACTTCAATCACTCCCAGGGCGGCTGTTTGAGCCAGGGTCAGGCCAGGGCGCGGCGACAAATCGGCCTCTTGGGCCAAATTTGTCAGCGCCGCCTCGGCAGTGGATCCGTCCAGCATCATCTGGCCGCCTAAAAAATGGTCGGCGGGAAGGCGACCCAGAATCAGATTGGCGTCGGTAACGGTAGCTCGCTGTCCACCCCGACCGTAACATACCGGACCGGGATCCGCCCCGGCACTCTCCGGGCCAACCCGCAGCGCGCCACCGGTGTCCACATAAGCTATAGACCCCCCGCCAGAGCCAACCGTATGAATATCAATCACCGGAATGCGGATGGGCAGCCCGCCGATGTTCGACTCGGTGGTAATTTGAATGTCACCCGAACACAGCGAAACATCCGTAGACGTGCCACCCATATCAAACGTCAGCAATTGGTCAACCCCTGCGGCTGCAGCCACGTAACGAGCCCCCACCACACCCCCCGCCGGGCCAGAAAGGACACAGCGCACTGCCTCACGACGAGCCTGGGAAATTCCAATACTACCCCCATTAGACTGCATCACCCGGAAATCTATAATCCCACTCTCTTGGGCCAGACGGGCCAGGTAACGATCCAGCACGGGCGATACGTAGGCATTGACCACCGTGGTGCTGGTACGCTCGTATTCACGAAACTCCGGTAACACTTCATTGGAAGCGGACACAAAAAAGCCCGCTTTACGCAGGCGGGCGGCAATAACGTTTTCGTGTTCAGGGTAGAGAAAGGAGAAAAGGAGACTCACGGCAACGGAAATCACCCCGGCAGTGGTTAACTGGGCAACTAGGGCATCAAACGAGGTCAAATCAAGCGGCTGGATAGGATTCCCACGATGATCAACCCGTTCGGGAACCTCAAAACGGAGTTCGGGTGGAACCAGCGCCGGCAGGCGACGGCTGAACAGATCGTAAATATCAGGTCGATTCTGGCGGCCAATCTCCAGCAAGTCACGAAAGCCCTCGGTGGTTACCAGAGCCGTGATGGCTCCCTTGCGCTCCAACAGGGCATTGGTAGCTACCGTAGAGCCGTGCACAATGGAAGATTTACAATTTCCAAGTTGCAGTTTTAGCCTTGAAAGTTGAGTTAAAACGGCTTCGGCGGGATCTTGAGGCGTGGACAGAGTTTTACGGGTTTGATACTCACCCGTGGTTTCATCAAACAGAACAAAGTCGGTAAAGGTGCCGCCAATATCGATACCAATACGCATACCTCTTTGCCACCATCTAATTTTAGGTCACAACTACAGAGTTGTCACCGTCGACATTGTTGGGCACATATTTATCGGCGGCCTCATCGTTGTGCCATTCACTACCGTTTACAAAATAGCGAAATTGATACTCGCGGCCCGGTTCCAACTCAAGATTTACTTTCCAAATTCCTTTCATTTTCTTGAGCGGGGTAGCCCCGGTATCCCAGTTATTAAAATCCCCGGCCAGGGCAGCCTGTTTGGCCTCAATATTCTTCGGTAGTTCAAATGTAACCTGACACGTTGGTTTAGACTTAAAGAATTTTTTGGTTAACATAGCACCTCTCCTTGGCTATACTGTACTGCTTCTACTTTTTATAATGATGCCCTCCACGACCTTAAAAAGATGGTAATCGAAAGCCTCATCTTTGGCAAATTTCTAGGTGAACATACCCCTCAATCACAGATGGACCGGCATGCCGTGAGCAGCGCGAGACAACGAGAGATTTTGCTCGACGACCGTTAGATCAATTTGAGGATAGTGTTGATGCACTAAAGCAAGCGTTTCGCTGATAACCTTCAACGTATGCTTAATGGCCTCGTCTGGGTGGTGGTTAAACGTGTTCCGGAATCGTTGGGCGATATTTGTTGGCCTGATCTGCATAGTTTCCAAAGACTTGTACATCCACTTGAACGAGGGGAAATACTGTCGGTTTAAGGCAAGCAAAACAAGAAAAACTCGCTTCTGCAACTCCGCGAGGTGAGCATACACCAGCGTGGGATTATCGCGCCGGGCGTGAAGCTCAAGATGACCCGTGTCAAAATAGACCAGGTTTTCTTGAATATTTCGTACCACCAATTCACGCGGATAACACCGGGCCTTTTCCTTCCAGCGATGGATAATCTCCTGGCCATAAAGAGGAATACATGCCCGGATAGTATCCATAAAGTTGCTGTGACTCAAACTGGTATCAAAGCGCTGCAACACATCTTCAATCACCTTTTCTTCACCAGCAACAGTGTTGTGCCAGAAATCTACCTGAAACCCTTTGATGAGCAAGTTATCCTCTGCCGCCGGGCCATTATACGGATATAAAAAGTCGGCTTGCAACTCGGCCACTATTGCTTTTCGGACCGCATCGGCCGGGAGTTCATCCCAAAATAGAGGTATCTCCAAATCGGAATATTCGTCAGCATAATTTCGGGCGACAGAACCTCCGACAATAATCGCCTGAAGTCCGGCAAACCGGCGGAGCCTATGACTAATTTCTTGAGCCAATTCCAATCGCCAAAGACTATGCGAATTCAATTCGGTCATCTTTCGTCTCTAAAAACCTAATTCGGCCAATTTGGTTTGCAGCGTTTTCCCGGTCATGGGGCCAAGATGGCGGTAGAAAATTCGGCCTTGCCGGTCAATCATAAAACTGGCCGGCAGGCCAATCACCTGATAGGGCCGGGTGGCGATGGTGCCGTCCCGGTCTAACAGCACCGGAAACGTCAATCCCAGGGCGCGCGCGTAGGGTTCAACCTATTCCGGCGCTTCCTGAAAATTGACACCCAACACCACATCCAAAAGCCCCATGGTAGTTGCCACACCTAAGATAGCCCCAATAATAATGGGAATGATTCGCCTCACCACATCTCTCCTAAAAATAACCCAACCTTGAATAGCAGCCACACGGGGCCAGTAATTGGAAAAGAGAGAAATGACAACCTACAAACCTGCCTGCATCGCCCGCCAGACCCGCTCCGGCGTAATCGGCAAATCGTAAACCCGCGCGCCAATGGTCTGGGCCACTGCATTGGCTACCGCTGCCACCGGCGGAATAATCGACGGCTCGCCGACAATTTTGGCTCCGTAGGGGCCGTCCCCACCGGGAGTATCCACAATAATGGTTTCGATCATTGGCATATCGGCGGCGGTAGCCATGTGGTAATCCAACAAACTGGGGTTACGCACCCGGCCCTGCGCGTCGTACATCACTTCTTCCCACAGGGCAAGGCCGACCGACTGGGTGGACCCGCCCTGAATTTGTCCCTCCACCGCAAGCGGATTGATAGCCTGGCCCACATCCTGCGCTGTGGTCAGCCGGGTCAGGAAAACCTGGCCGGTATCCGAATCGACCGCCACCTCGGCCACGGTCGCCGCCATGCCGGGCGCAGGCTGTCGTTGGCGGGCCGAGCCTTCGCCCATGAGCGGGCCATGTTCGGCAAACCACTCCGTGCCCAACTGGTAGACCATTGGCAACGAACGAGCCTGTTCCGGCTTACCGACAACGAAAACCCCTTTCTCGTTTATATCCAGTTGGGTCTCGGGCACCCGCATATCTTCTGCCACATATTTCAACATCTTGGCCCGCAGGTTCAGGGCTGCCTCTTTTACCGCTGCGCCCATTGCGTAAATCGTCTGGCTGCCCGCACTCATGGGGGCAAAGGGGGCATAGTCGGGGCTGGCCTTGCTCATCACCACCTGCTCAACCGACATCCCCAGCGCCTCTGCCGCTATCTGAGCCATGCTGGTAAACGATCCACTCACGTCTACGGTGCCCAGCACAATGCGCACTTTACCGTCTGCTTCCAAAATGGCCAACGCTGCCGCCGGTCCTCGAGCGCCGCCCCAACTGCCCATACCAATACCCCGGCCGTGAAGTAAGCCATCTTCACCCACCCGCAGCGGCGGTGAATCGGTCCAGGCCGGGTGCCCGGCCAGGGCCATCAGCACTTCCTTGGCTCCCACCCACGCCTGAGGTTGCATGTCGGCCAGGAGGTCTCCCTGCAAAGCGAGGTTTTGCAGACGCAATTGCAGGGGATCAAGCCCCAGTTGATTGGCGATTTCGTCAAGCTGCGACTCAATAGCAAACGAGGCATTGACCCCGCCCGGCGCGCGATACGACGTAATGCTGACTCTGTTGGTCAGCACCTCCATCCCCTCCAAACGCCAGGCCTGGAACCTGTAATTATTGCGCAGCAGGGTAGTAATGACATTCATGATCCAATTACTGGGGAAAGCCCCGGCATCCATGAGCACCTCGGCCTCCAACGCAGTCAAGGTGCCATCTTTTTTGGCACCGGTTTTGAGACGAATCACCGAGCGAGGCGCGGGGTTTGCCCCAATGAGTTCCTCGCGGCGGGTCAGCACCAGTTTGACCGGCCGTCCAGATTTTTTGGCCAACAGCACGGCCAGGGGCGAGAAAATACCTTCGATTTTGCCGCCAAAGCCACCCCCAATTTCGGTTGAGTTCAGGGTGATATTCGCGCGCGGAATCCCCAACGTATCGGCAATCAGGTCGCGGGCAGCAAAAGCACCCTGCACGCTTTGCCACACCGTCACGTGATTCGCCCGGTCCCAGTGGGCCGTCACCGCATGCGGTTCGATATAGCCTTGATGCACCGTGGGCACGGTGTAGGTATGTTCCACCACCACAGCCGAAGCGGCAAAGGCGGCTGCCACATCACCATGGGCATAAATGCTCCGATTGGCGATATTGGGTGACGTTTCAGGTTTTTCCACCGCTTTATCTGAGCTAACCGTGGTGTGGCCGTGGGCTGCCGACTCGCTACTGTCGGTCTGGTGGCCGTGGGCCACGCTGGGGCTATCCGGCAGAATCGCTTCCTGGAGGGTCAACACGGCCGGTAAGGGTCGATACTGGACGCTGATTAATTCCAGCGCAGTTTCGGCCGTGGCCAAATCGTCGGCGGCCACTGCCGCTACCGGCTGCCCCACAAACACCACAAAACGACGTGCCAGAAAAGCGTGAAACCGATGGCCCGGATCATACGTGTCTACTTCTGGAATGTCAGTGGCCGTAATCACGGCCCGCACCCCCGGCAACGCCTCGGCTTGAGACGTGTCGATGGATAGAATTTCGGCGTGAGCGTGGGGACTGGAGAGGAATTTGGCCAGCAGCATGCGCGGTAATTGCACGTCGGTTCCAAAAACGGCCTCGCCCCGCACTTTGTCTACCGCATCAATGCGCGGCAATGGTTGGCCAATTACCTGCGTTTTAGGCATGTTCCACCTCCCGGGCAGCGGTTTGGACGGCCCGCACAATCTTATCGTAACCCGTACAGCGGCATAGATTACCGGCCAGGGTTTCGCGAATTTCTTTTTCGGTGGGGTGGGGATGGTGGGCCAGCAGGGCCACCGACGCCAGCAAGAATCCCGGGGTGCAAAAACCACACTGTAACCCGCCATTGGCAATATAGGCCCTTTGGACAGGATGCAGGCCATCGCCGGTCGCCAGCCCTTCCACGGTGGTGATTTCTTGCCCCTCGGCCTCAACGGCCAGCAGCAGACAGGCACATACCGGCTCGCCGTTGACCAGCACCGTACAGGCCCCGCAGTCGCCAGTGCCGCAGCCCTCTTTGGTA
The DNA here is from genome assembly GCA_016926805.1 of Anaerolineae bacterium. Taxonomy (GTDB): domain Bacteria; phylum Chloroflexota; class Anaerolineae; order 4572-78; family J111; genus JAFGNV01. The sequence continues at coordinate 11,036 of JAFGNV010000071.1, read as the reverse complement.
CCGGTCATGGCTAAATGATCGCGCAGCACTTCCAACAGAGTCAAGTGGGGCTCAACAGCGATTTCAACAGGTTGTTTGTTGATTAAAAAGTTGAGTTTGTATGCCATTGCCTTTACGCTCCTTTTTTTGCTCTGGCCACAGCGCCGCGCAAGGCGCGTTGGGTGAGTGCTTTGACCAAATGCCGCCGGTACTCGGCGGATGCGCGCAGGTCGTCAATGGGTTTGGCGGCCTGGGCGGCAACTGTCCCGACCTCTTGCAGTAAGTCATCGGTGAGGGTTTGCCCCTGCAAGAGTGTCTCCACCGCCGGAACCAGAATCGGCGTTGGGGCGACGGCCCCCAGGGCCAGCCGGACCTCGCGGATGGTGTTGTCTGCAGCCAGAGTAATCGATGCCGCCACCCCAACCACGGCAATATCCATCCAGGCCCGGGGCGTCTGGCGCAGGTAGAATGAACCGCTGCGGGCCGGAGGATTGGGCACGATGATTTCTTTCAGTAACTCACCCGGCTGTAGAACCGTCTGGCCGGGTCCCACAAAGAACTTCACCAAAGGAACAATCCGTTCGCCCTGCGCGCTGGCCAGCACCACCTGCGCGCCTAAAACCAGTAATGGCGGCGCAGTATCGGCAGAGGGGGCCGCGTTGCACAGATTTCCCCCCACCGTGGCCATATTGCGAATCTGCATCGAGCCAATCAGACCGGTTCCGTTGGCCAGGGCGGGGTAATCTTGCTGAATCTGGGGATTGGCGGCAATTTGCCCCACCGTCACCGCCGCGCCAAACGCCAGGTTTCCATTTGAGGCAAACTGACGCACTTCTGGCACCCGCTTGAGACTGACCAACACCTCAACCGGACGGCCGCCTTCTTTCATTTGCACCAGAAGGTCGGTGCCTCCGGCCAGGGGCAGCGCCTCGGGCCGGTCGGCCATCATTTGAAGAGCTTCGGCCAGGTTTTGGGGAGCCAGGTATTCAAATCGTTTCATCCGGTCATCTCCTATAAGCATGCGCCGTATCAATAGCTGTTTTGATATTATCCCAATTGACGTCGCCGGGCAGGGTGCAATCGGCGGCCAACATAAATTTATCCGGGGCGATGCAGAGGACACGTTCTACTTCTTGTTTGATCTCGTCCCGGCTGCCGGTGGCAATGATGCCTTTTCTATCCAGCCCGCCCATGTAGGGACGACCAAACATTTCGGCCACTTCCCGGGCTGTCATCTCTTTTGAGGCCAATTTTAAGTTGCAGTTCACCACGTGGCCTGGATAGTCCAGAAATGGGGTCAAATCATTGTAGCCGTAGTGGTAATCGCAGATATGGAGAACGTTGAAAATACAGGTACGGTTGATTTCTTCCATCAGGTATAGGTCATAAGGTTTGATGTAGGTATCAAAAAGGGTAGGGTCGGCAAACCGGGGGGCTTCCCGGCCCTGGGTTGAGGCGTAAAAGCCGTCAACGCCCAATTTGATACATTCCTTGACAAACACCATCAGGCTCTCGGCGGCAATTTCGATTCCCTTTTTAGCTTTTTCCGGGTCTTGTTGGAGATGTTCTGTTATCAAACCGCCGCTGGCCTGCCCGGTGCACATAAAGGCCGAATAGAGGGTGACAATGACCACGGCTTCTTTTTGGGCGGCTTTAACCAGACCCGCCACCGCCTCGAGTTGGGGCTGGAAAAATTCTTTTTGGTACAGGGGCAATTTTTCCCAATCGGCTGGGGTTTGGATTTCCGGCTGGTGCGGAAAATTCCGCTCGTACTGGATTTTGACCAAATCCATGCCAGTGTACCGAAAATACTCCAGGTGTTTGTTTACCGCGGCCTGACCAAAGTGACAGTCTGGGTAAAAATGGATAAAAAAACCGGCCGGAATGTACGACTGCCGGTCATCGTCCAGTAAACTCAACACCGCGTCTCTTTTGTTCATTCCATCTCCTTTTGGCATCGGCAGAGCCTAAGGGTTTCAGGAACCCTTAGGGTCTTACAGTTATAAGCCTATAGTTTAATTTCTACCACCTGGTTAAGCATCGAGGATTTCTCGGCAAAATAAACCAACGTTTGGGTCTTCAGGTAATCAAGCCCATCTGACTCGCCGCGCGGTCCTTTTTTGAGCAGGCGCGTGAAATCCTGCAAACAGTCGGATAAACCAAAGTCATCAACCAGTTCAAGCCGGTCATCGGCGCTGACGTCATCAAAACTGTCCACCGGGATACTGTATTCTCTGGTGATTACGTTAATTTTGTCATCAATCAGGGTGATGGCACCTTGCGTGCCCTCGATCCGCCAATTGCCCCACCAACTGGTCTGCAATCCCTCGGTTACCAAACTGCCGGTGAGGCTGGCAATGGCACCGTTCTGCATTTCTAGCAACAGGTACAGCGCCATATTGCCGGAATGCCAGCTTCGCCAGGGTTTGAAACTTTTGGCAAAAATCTGGCGCCCCTCACTGCCCGACAGATAACGGATCAGGTCGAGATGATGGATGGCTACATCCACCAGAAAGGGATGTTCCATGTGCCGGAAGTAGGGTTTGTCGGTGTAAAAATTCCGGTAAACCTCACAATGGAGGGTGCGCACCTGGCCAATCATCCCGGCCTCGAGCAACTTTTTGGTTTTGCGCAAAAAAATGATGCGCCGGTAATTCTCGGCAACCATAAAGGGGATATTTTCGTTGATGGCCCGGGTCACCACCTGGATAGCCTCGGTGTAAGACTCAGCAATGGGTTTCTCGCACAATACCGGCAGGCCATAATCAAAAGCCAGTTCATTAATCTCGGTGTGCGCGCGCGGCGGCGTGGCATTGATAATAAAATCCGGCTTTTCGATTTCGATGGCATCCATGAGCGAAGTATAAAAATTGTCGCCGGAATCGACAATTCTGGTGGCCCTGACCGGGTCTGTGTCCACCACGATTAGTTGCCAATCAGGATGACGCGCCCTGATGGTTTCATACCAGCGCTCTCCAAACGAGCCAATGCCGACCAAAATGAGCTTTGTCATTTAACCCTCGTAATTCCCAGGCGCGGCAAAGTTCCGGGTCGCGTGGGTAATCGGGAACCGGTTATTATCGCTGACTTGTATCCGGGGGAGGACGTTAACGGTCATCCTGTTTTCTCCGTCTGTATATCTATTGTGAATCAAGTGAACCCCAAACGAGATCGTGTTAAGGCCAGTGGTGTTGATGTCGCAATGCCAAATGAAGCCGATGCGGATGTTGCGGGCGGCGGGGAGGCAGGTATCTGTTAAAAAAAGCAAGCGGTGTCTTAATTCTAAAAGAGGTTTGGAAAATGTCAAGAGCCAATGATGGTCATATAACAGCCAGGGCTTCGGCCAGCGTGGCCTGAGCCGTGACGCCTCCAGCCGCGCGGGTCGACAGCGACCCGCAGACGCAACCCAACCGCAGGCTGCGGGAGAGTTCCCAACCGGCCAGATAACCATAGATAAACCCGGCGTCAAAAGAGTCTCCGGCGCCGGTGGTATCAACCACGTCCACCGGCAGTGGGTCGGCGCGAGCCACTTTTGGACCCCATTGCGCCATGCCTCCCTCCGGCCCAAGTTTGACCGCAACTAACAGGTCATGCCGGGCCAGCCTGCTCAGAGCGACTTCCAGATTAGCCTCTCCGGTCACGCCCAGGAGTTCAGTCTCGTTGGGCAAAAACACGTTGCTATGGGCCAGCACGTCGGCCAGACCATTATCCCATTGTTCGGTGGGGTCGTAATTGGTGTCAATGGAGATGGTCAGGCCAGACGACTGCGCCATTTCAAACAGGGCCGGCACGTCGGGGATGAGGGAGTCTAACAAAAAAAAGCTCCCCAGATGCAGGTGCCGGGCGTGGGACACAATCGTCTGGTCGATTTCTTCGTAGCGCAGGGCCGCGATCGAACCAAGATGGGTCAAAATAGCCCGGTCGTCGGGACGAGAAAGGATAACGCTAAGGCCGGTTTTAACGGTGGGGTCCACCACTACACCGGAGGTATCGATGCCTCGCGCTTGCAGGAAACGCAGCGCCACCCGGCCAAAATCATCATCCCCCACTTTGCCAATAAAGGCGACCCGCAGTCCCAACCGGGCTGCCCCGCTGGCAAAAATCGCCGAAGAACTGCCCAGAGTCAATGTGGCGTCGTCCACCAGTTTTTCGGCCTGGCCAAAGGCGGGAGTGACATCGCCGGTCAAGATCAGGTCAACGTTCAATTCACCTACCACCACCACGTCAATATCTTTCATACCAGTTCTCATCAACCTCTTCGGCTGAGTAAAACTCCGTCCAGGGGCGGGCCAGGGCGTTGTCTAAGGCCGTCAGACGCTCCATCCGCTGATAGGCCACTTTCTGCAAAAAATCCAGGCGTTCTTGACCCGTCAGCTCGACCACCTCTTTCCACACCGCCCGGCCCGCGGCCACGCCGGAGGCCCCGGCCCGGCAGGCGACAATCACCTGCTGTAGATAGATTTCATAACTCACCCCGGCTGAGAGCACCACCCACGGCACGGAACAGGCCGCCGACAGTTCGGCACAGGCTTCAGCCCAGACGCGCTCGTCCGGTTCGAGGTCAACATCCAGAGGAAATTCGGCTTTGAGCACGTCCACGCCAGGCAGAACCAAACGCCGGGCCGTTTCTACCACCACCCGGCGTTTTTCATTGGAAGGAAACTTTTTCAGGGAGGGGTCGAGCGAATAGGAGAGCGGTTCCAAAAAGAAGAGCAGGTCTTCCCTGGCGCAATCTTTGGCCACTTGCCGCACCAGGGTTTCAATATCCGGGGCGGCCGAGGAGTCGGGATGGTAATAGACCAATAATTTCACGGCACTGGCCCCCATCCGCCTAGCTTTGACCATGCTCCAGCCGGGCAGAATGCGGCTCCGGCGGGCAGCAGCGGGGCCGGTGTAGCCGGTGGCTTCCACGGCCATTATCAGGCCAATATTTCCCGGCAACACTCCCGACGCGATACTCTGGGCACCACCTACCTCCGGGTCTAACAACACGGCACTGGCCGCCGGTGCCAGGATTGCTACCAATTCTTGCTTAAAAGTGGACATTTCAGCCGGAGTCACTGCATCAGGCGACTTCGGACGCATGGCTTTTTTCAATCCCTGGCGATGATCGAGTGCCAACACGGCCAGCGCCCCGCCCGAGGTAGCACATTGTTGCAAGCCCCGAAGTTTGCCGATAGTCAGTTTTTGGGCCATGGTCAGCCCTCCTTATTCAACATAGCTTCCACCTCGGCTCTCGTCGGCGCACCTTCCATAGGACCCTGTTGGGTAACGGCCAAAGCCCCGGCAGCGGTGGCAAACCGGGCGATTTGTTCTGGCGGCCAGCCCGCTTCCAGGCCAATCACGCATGCCGCGTTAAAACAATCACCCGCGCCGGTAGGATCAACTTCGGCCACCGCAAAACCAGGGACATCAACCCGCCCGGCAGCGGTATAGAGGGTGCAGCCAGCTTCGCCTCGCTTGAGCACCACCGTGCGATCGCGTCCGGCCAGTAATTTTTGGGCCGCCAGGTCATCGTCGGCAGTATCGGCCAGGACGCGGGCTTCTTCAACCGTGGGCAGCAGCAGGTCCGCGGCGGTAAGGAAGGGGGCAAAGACCCGGCGAGCCTCGGCTATCGGCATCAACTCCGGACGCAGGTTGGGGTCAAAACTGATTCGTCCGCCCGCGGCCTGGGTCAATTCCAGGGCGCGCCGACAGGCATCCCGGCTGGGTGAATTGAGAACAATGGTCGAGCCGGACAGGTGCAGCCACTTGACCCCCTGAAAATAGGCGGGGTCGAGTTGATCTGCATCCATTACGCCAGCGGCAGCGTGGCGCAGGTGAAACACAAACTCGCGGCGGCCATCTTGGGCATAGGCTACAAAGGCCACGCCAGTGGCGTGGGCGGGCATGGTTTGCATCTGGGCGGTATCTACCCCTTCTGCCGCCAACCGGGCCAGCATGAGACGGCCAAAGGCATCGTCCCCGAGGCCGCTGATAAACCCCACCGACGCCCCCAGACGAGCCGCAGCCACGGCAAAAATCGCTGGTGCGCCACTGGCAAATGGACCGACAAAGTCGCCGGGCCGATCCAGAGGTTGGCCCACGGTGGGGCGCATAATTTCAACCAGAGCTTCGCCGATAGCAATGATGTCAAAGGACATGTTGCTCCTCCTGAGATAGAGCTCACTTAACTGGCACCGGCCTGGCCACCATCCAATATCTGCCGATCACCATAAAAAAGACCATGGCCAGCAACAGGCCGATACCGGCCCAGCGATACATCAAAAAAGGCCCGACGCTCTCGTACAGCCAACCGCCGGTAAATCCTCCCACGGCCGCGGCCAGGCCCATCGACACCCCCGACACAATGCCTTGGGCCGTCGCGCCCATGCCGGGGGGTGCAATTCGATTGGCATAGGCCACCCCGGCCACCCACGACACCGAAAAGGAAAAGCCGTGCAATAATTGAATCGGCAACACCAACCAGGGCATCGGCACCAGGGAATAGGCCAGCAACCGCACCGATAAAGCGCTCAGCGCCAACGCCAGCATATTGCGAATCCCCCACCGTTCCAGGAGCAAGTCCGAATAAAAGAAAACAGCTAACTCGCTGAGGGTGGCCGCACTCAAGGCCAGGCCCATCAAGGTGTTACCGGCTCCGAGGGCGTGCATGTAAAGAAACAGATAATTATGCACCAGGCTGGAGCCAATACCAACCACAAAAATAATGACCAGAAAAATCAGCCAGGAACGATTACCCATCAGTAAATGAAACCCACGCCAGAATTCTCGGCCAATACTGGCTCGGGTAATTGGCAGCTTAAAAGAAACCATCAGGCCGACGAGCATAAAAGCAACATAGCCGTAAAACGACCAACTCAGGCCAAATTGCTCCACCAACAAACCGACCACGGGTGCAGCCAGTCCCCAGCCCACGGCTCCCCACAGGCGCAACCGGCCGTATTGATTTTTTCGCGCTCCCAGACTCTCAAGCGCCGAGTTGTCAATAAGCGGCATGATCGGCGCACCCACAAAAGCATAGCAGATGACGGCCACCACCAGTGCCCAGAACGTGGTAGAAAAAAGAATGACCAGAGCAAACACCATGACTCCGCCAATAGCCAGTCCCAACAAGCGACGGTGCTGCTGGGTGGCATCGGCCAGGCCACCCCAAAATGAAGCGGCAAACAGAGTGACCAGCGGGGGAATTGCCACTAACACCCCAATTTGACGGCCGGACAGGCCGAGTTGTTCATAAAAAAGGGCCAGGATAGGAAAAAGCGAAGCCGCGGCGGCAAAGAAAAGAAAATAGAAAGTTTTGATGAAAAATATGGAACGGTTATGGGAGGGGCGAGATTGTTGTTGCATGCGGGTTATCGATTTCCGTAGCCAAGATTTTACCTCTGCTTGCGCCACTCGTCAATGAAAACGTCAATGGTTGGCCAGGTCGGCTGTCCTTGTAAACCACCGGTTCCTTGGGCCACGGCACAACCACATTGACCGGCAATATCGAGACACCGGGCCAGGGGCAAATCGCGCAGCCAACCGGCCAGAAAGCCAGCGTCAAAACTGTCACCGGCGCCAATGCTGTCGCCACCCACCACAGGGGGAGCAGTGAAGGAGTGGACGGTTTGTGCAGTATAGAGAGTGGCCCCCGCAGTACCTTGTTTTAGCGCGACCATGGCCACGCCCTGGCGCTGGAACCAGGCTATTGCGTCACCCAAATTGTCACACCCACTGATGAGCAGCGCCTCCTGCTCATTGGGCATCACCACATCGGCCAGGGAAAGCGCAGCCAACAACGTAGAATTCCACTGCTCAGCCGGGTCCCAATTGGGGTCAAGAGACGTGGAAAGACCCAACGCCCGCGCCCGTCGGAAAATATCAGGAATTTGGGGTTGTAGACGGGTATGCAAGAAAAAACTGCCGTGGTGCAGATGGCGGGCCGAGGCCAGAAATTCATCGGTCACGTCCCCTGGCTCCACGGCGCAGATCGAACCCAGGTAGGTCAAAATCGCCCGGTCGTTTTCCCGGCACAGGGCAATGCCCAGTCCGGTTTTGAGCTGGGGGTCTACCATGACGTGCTGCGTGTCCACGCCACTTTCTTTCAGGCGGCGCAGGATGAGACGGCCAAAGTCGTCATCACCCACCCGGCCCAAAATGCCAACCCGCAAACCAAGTTTGGCCGCCTGGCAGGCAAAAATACAACAAGAGCCGCCCATCTCAAGGGTGTAGTTGCCCACCACTTTTTCCACCTGGCCAAATTGGGGTGTTACATCATCGCCGGTCACGATGAGGTCAACACACATGTCACCAAAGGTGATTACGTCGTATTTTGGGGTCACAATGTTTTCTTCTTCAAATTAATTGGGGCACAAGATGGCAGCCTCAAGCCTTGATTGGATAGCAGCCGTGCTCTTCAATGGCTTCCATCACCGCCAAGGTGCCCGCCTTAAAGATGCGCTCGGTTTCGTCGTCGGTAGCGCCCCATAGCCCCATCTCGGTAAAACCAAGCACCAAGCCCTCGCCGGGCGCGTCGCTTTTTAAAAGGGCAGTAGTATACTGTTTGGTTCCCTCGGCCCCCGCGGTCCAGAAGATGGTTTCGGGGAAATTGACCCAGATGATGGTCCGGGGTCCCCAAGCTTCTCTGGCTTCCTGAAGCGACAGATTGGAAACCGGCGGCGGGGTGTAAGCTTCAACCACGTCAATGCCGGTTTCGGCAATGACCTTTTGGTAACTTTTTAAGTTTTTGGTGACATCACAGTGCAGGGCCGTAATTTTGCTCTTTTGCTGCAAAAACGGCACCCATTTTTGGTAAAAAGGCAATTCGTATTTTCTAAACTGTTCCGGCCCCCACAGCCCTTCCAGCCAGCCAAACGAAACGAACTCAGCCGGACACTCGGCCACCAATTGCAGGCGCCGTTCGTCCCGTTTTTCCTGGGCCTGCACCAACCGGGCAAAATGGTCGGGATGGTCCTGCTGATGAAAAATCCAACGGTCCAACCCGTACATATCGCCGAAATAGCGCCGGGTGGCTCCATAAGGCGTCGACTCCATGTCCAGCCCCCATTCGCGGTAGATGCCGTCCTGGCCCAAGTCGCGAATGGTGTTGAAGTAAATGCTGTTGTCTACGTGGAAAACGGTATCCTCCAGTATAAAAATCACGGGATCGTAATCCTTAACCTCCTTAATCACTCCCTCGACCTCAACCGCCAGATTATCACTGATCCGGCCCATGTGTCCTTTGGAGCGAGTGAACACATCACCCACCGGGGTATGATAGATGGTGAGGGTCGTATCTCCATCGGGTCTGGTTTCAACGGATACGTGGGGCGTCTCGGCAAAAATGGTTGACTGGCGCACGCACAACCCCATGCCCCTGTTCCGCAAGGCCCGCACAAATTCGCCGCGCGGCACCAGGTTGTCGTAGGGGACAAACGGCACCTGGTCTGGCGCCTGGCGATGCAGGACGGCGTTCATTCGGGTGAGAAAATCCATGGGTAACCTCCTTTCTGTGCGTTCAGGGCTGGCAGTCTTTTCTGGTTTATTTAATCAACTGGGAAAGAAGTTAGGCAAATACTGCCGGTGAGCTTCCAGTAATTCCTCGCCCATCTTGCGGGCCACTTCGGGGTCGGTCACGGCCCCGTCGGCCAGCAGGGCTTCGACCAACAGCTTACGGTCGCCAGACAGGGCGGCTTCCACGGTGAGCCGGGTAGCGGCCAGTTTGCGGTTGATGATGGCGGCCAGCGGGTCGGGAAAATCAAGGATTTGCAGGGGGCGCAGGCCGGTCGCAGTGGCCGCAGCGGGTAACTCCAACACCGCATCGGCGGGTAGGTTAGGCACGGCTCCCTGGTTAGGCAGGTTCACGGAGAACACGCGTCGCTGGTCATTTTGGATGGAGCGCAGAATTTCAATGAGTTGCTCGTGTTCACCCTCGGCTCGTTCAAAAACCCAGGTATCTAACGGTTTTTGACCCAATGCCTGCGCCCGCATCTCGGCGTACACCTGGTCGCCAAAGGCGGTGACGGCTTCCAGGGGATAAGCATCTACGCCCAGAATTTTGCCGTAGTATTTGCCCTGGGGAAACCGTTCCGGGAAGAATTCGGTCACGTGGCGGTCGCCAGGAGCGGCGAAAGCCCCGTAAGTTTCAAACAATTGCCAGCAGAAGGGATTGTCTTTAGCCTTGAAGCTGTCTTCCCATTCACCTTCTTCAGAAAAAATCTCGCCCAGGGTGGCATCGGGTTGGCGCGGTTCTTTGGCCAATTTTCCCCGCACCAGGGGCCAGGCATCCTGGCCATTCCAGCGCAGGTCAAACATAAAAGTGAGGTGGTTGAGGCCCACCGCCAGCGAGGTGACTTCGTTGAGCGGCGCGCCGATGAAACCAGCCAGTTGGCGTTCGGTGTCAAAAACCCCGTGGCACAACCCCACCACCGGCACGCCGGTGGCCTGGTGAATGGCCCAGCAATTGGCCGTCATCGGGTTGCTGTAATTAATGAAGAAAGCATCAGAACAAAGAGCCTTCACATCGTTGGCAATGTCAACCAGGGCGGGAATCATGCGCATGGCCCGCGAGACGCCACCAGACATCACCGAGTCACCCACCGGCTGGTAAATACCGTACTTACGGGGAATAAACACGTCGGTTTCCCAGCCCCGCCGCCCGCCCACGCCAATTGTAGCCACCACAATGTCTGCACCGGGGAGAATATCGCGGCGGTCGGTCGAGGCGTTGAGGCCGATGTCCCCGCCTCTGGCTTCAATCATGCGGCGGCTGAGACCTTCGGCAGTCTCCAGGGCCTGAGGGTCAATATCAACCAGGCCCAATTCCCACGGCCCCAAATCCGGGGAGAGAATCATATCGGCCACGAGGCCCTGGGTGAAGACGGCGCTGCCCGCACCGATGAGAACGATTTTTTTGGTCATTAGTTTGGCTCCTTAAATCCACAGATAGATAATTGAGATTTGGTTTATTGAGAGTTCATTCGTAACCACAGGCATACGCATAATCCGTCGCCACAGACTTGACTTTATCGTAAATCAAGGAAGTAGGGCTATTTTTAATGACGCCTTGCCGG
>JAFGNV010000070.1 GCA_016926805.1 Anaerolineae bacterium | reverse complement strand
TTTTGGATCTGTTCAATCCAAATTATACTGATGGAGACGCCTCCCCTCTTCAAGCCTTCGTCAAGCACATAATTTGTAGACTATGTCAAAGAACGAACCCCGCCTTATTTGCTGTTCATAAAATCAACGACGTTCTCTGGTCAGGGGACGCCGTTGGGGTTTAGAACACGGATCGCCCGGATGGGGCGGATTTTAGGGGGAGGGATGGGGGATACGTGAAACGTGATGGATTTCTCTCACTCATCACGCTTCACGTTTCAGAAGGTTACGTTTCCCTGTTGCGGTTGGTATCTTCTAGCTTAGCCTGCAATTCGGCCAGGGTAGCTTCAAACTCGGCCAGAGTATCCACTTCAAAGGCCACATCGCTGAGTTGGGTCAGGGCGGCCAGGTCGAGGGTGGCTAGTTGTTGGTCGAAATGGTCCAGGGGGAGGCCAAAGTGGTATTTGAGAAAACGGCGTAAGAGCATCAACGCTGCTTCGCGGCCTTCCTCGCGGCCTTCCTCCAAGCCTTCCTCGCGGCCTTTCTCCAAGCCTTCTATCCGTCCCTGTTCAATCCATTGTTCGGCAATGGTAGGCATCAGTGCTTCTCCTTCGGTAAACGCCTCGATGACGATTTCCTCTAACTCGGCGGCGGTGATTTTGTCCGTCGCCGCCGATACATACCGCAAAACCGTGCGAATGTACTCCAGCCCCGTCTCTTGCTGACCTAACTCCCGCAACAAGTCCACCATTCCCTTGAGCCGGTCTCGCACATCATCCTGCCAGATATATTTTAGCAGCAGCAAGCCCACCTGTAAAATCACGACCCTTTCAACGCCGGCCTTGATGTCTATATCGCTGTATTGGCTGAGATCACACAGCCAATACTCATAATCCGGTACAAACGGCTGCAACGCCTCCGGTAGATCGAACAGCCCGACAAAATTCAAGTTCACTTGCCATTTGGCCTGGCCGTGGTACATCACCACCGGCAGTACCGGTAGCAGTTTCTCCTGCTGCTTGAGCGCTTGTTCCCAAATCCTGACCATATAGCGCAGCAATTGAAAAGCAATGAGCGGGTCGGGGTAGCTTTTGTGTTCAAACAGGACGTAGATGTAGGTTTCGCCCCCCTGGCGGAGAGCCACTTTGTAGAGCAGATCGGAGAAATGTTCCTGCAACTTGGAGTCGATGAAGCTGTCTTTGCTGATTTCCAGAGAGGAAAGGTCGAGGTGATCACGCACTGCCGGGGGCAAGTAATGTTGCAGGAAATCACGGGCGGTTTCTTGATGCGAGAAGGATTCTCGGAAAAAGCGATCATGAGGGTTGCTGATTGTCATAACACGAGCTATTATAAGTCAGGGGGGAGAGGCGCACAAATTGGGAAGCGCGAATGGTGGCAGAATTGGCCGGGCCACGCAGCCAGGGCGATCATCCCGAACTCCAGGTGGACGCCACAAACCAGCTCTATCTGTTGCACGGCGGGCACGCCTGGTTCGAGCCGGATCCGCTGCTGAACGGAGGGGCCAAGGGCTTTCTGAACCATCGCCAGGGGAGCCTGTACGTGGCCCGGTACGATCCGAGCGCGGACGAGTGGGTCGAAGCGATGCTGGCCAACCCCTATCCCACTCAGGACGACACCGATGAAGACGGCTTCCCCGATGAAAACCGTATCTCGGCGCTCGACGGCGATTTGGCGGTAGATGTCGATGGCAACATCTTCGTCGCCTGGATCGACAGCCACGAGACCTGGGAAGATGGCAACCTAACGCAAACCGACGATTGGGACCTGCACCTGCGCACGGCCACGATTGCGGCTGATAATCTGCCGCGTGTCACCAAGCACTACTACGCCAACGGCCAGCGGATTGCCACCCGCGTGGATAATGAGCTATACTACGCGCTCAACAAATTTAAGCCGGCGATTCCCAGAATGCTGAGACTGATCAACACATGCTTACCCACACCCTGCCAGGCATCGGGCAAAAAGGTAGCGCCGTAACTGCCAAAGGCAAAGGCGTAGAGCGAGAGCATAACCACGTAGCTTAACCAGAGCAGGACATTCAATCCGCCCGTCAGCACGCCCGAACCAAAAGCGCGATCCAGAAAGGTCACGGTGCCGCCCTGGCTGGGGAAAGCCACCGATAGTTTGGTATAGGAATAGGCGGTCATTAACGCGACCAGTCCGGCGATAGCAAAAGCCAAGGGCGTTCCGCCGTGCGCTAACTCTACGGCTAACCCCAGCACGGCAAAAATGCCACCCCCGACCATACCGCCAATGCCAATGGCTACAACTTCCCAGTATCCAATTTTTCCATCGGTTTTTTCACTCATTGGCTCGTTATCTTGTCGCTAAAAGTCCCGGTTGCTGCTGGTCAAAAATACGGTAGGCCAACAGTTTGACGCGGTCGTTCACCAGGAACCAGATCAACGCATAACCCCAAACAGCCAGCGCCCAACCCCAGCCGAGAGGATACATAAAGATACCATACACGGCAATGAGCGTTGCTACAAACTGCGTGCCCAGCACCGCACCCAACAAAATAGGTGCCGGTTTGATAGACCAGAAAGGCCGGCGAGTACGGGTTACAAAAATGGTCAGGTGGCCGGCTACCGACAACTTCAAATACATCAGGGTTTGGATCATCTCCCGGCTCAGATGAAACACGTTCTCACCCAGGTAGAACAGTCCAAACGAGGCAATCACCCCGGCAATACCCAGCACGGTCGCAATGCCCAATACCTGCCGCATGTTCCAGGCTTCGGGTTTACGGGAGTAGTGGGTGTGGTCGTAGGCAATCGATAAAATTGCGCCGTCGTTCAGCAGGGCCAGCAACACAATCATAATGGCGGTGACCGGGTAGAAGTTAAATACCAGAATGGACAGGGTCATAAACAAAAGCACGCGAATGGTTTCGGCAATACGATAAATGGCATAACTGTTCATCCGTTGAAAGATTTTGCGACTCTCTTTGATCGCGTCAATGATCACCGACAGGCCGGGCGTCAGCAGCACAATATCGGCGGCAGAACGCGCCGCATCGGTAGCACCGGAGACGGCAATTCCGGCGTCGGCCTTTTTGAGGGCCGGGGCATCGTTGACGCCATCGCCCGTCATGCCCACAATGTGACCGCGCTGTTGCAGCACGTCAACAATGTGGTATTTGTGCTCGGGAAAAACCTGGGCAAAACCATCGGCATTTTCAATAGCATCGGCCAGTTGGCCGGTTTGGTGATGGCTGGTCTCGCCAAAAAGTCCGGCGTCCAAAATATTGGGACCCAGATGCAACTGCCGGGCAATTTCTTTGCCAATGGCCTGTTGATCGCCGGTGACCATTTTTACTTTAACCCCCATCTCTTGGGCCGTATCAATGGTTGCTTGCGAGTCGTTGCGGGGTGGATCGTACAGCGGCAGCACACCCAAAAATTGCCACTGGCCGTTTACATCGGTGCGGGCCACCCCCAACGAACGGTAGCCACGGGCAGCGTAGTCGTTCACGGCTTGCTCCACTTGCGACTTTATCTGAGCAGCGTTATCGGCCAGGGCCAAAATCACCTGGGGCGCGCCTTTGGTCACTTGAAACACGGGATTATCGGCGTGGGATACAGTGGCCTCGGTGCGTTTGTGAACCGGGTCAAAAGGTTCAAAATGGGTGACCCGATAATTGTCCAGTTGGTGTTGATCGTGCAAGCCGTTCAACACGGCCAGGTCAATGGGGTCCTGGTTTTCGGCGCGAGAGGCCAGCGCCGCAGCGAGGATCAACTCCTGCCGGGTTACATTGGGCAGCGTGAAGGGGTCGCCCAGGGTTAATTTATTTTGGGTGAGCGTGCCGGTTTTATCGGAGCAAAGCACATCAATGCCGGCCATCTCTTCAACCGACGCCAGCCGGCTGACCACGGCTTCTTTTTTAGCCAGCACCCGCGCGCCCACGGCCATAGTCACCGACAAAACGGTGGGCATCGCCACCGGAACGGCGGCCACGGTTAACACCAGGGCAAATTGCAGAGTGGTGAGAATATTGTTGCCCCGGAAAAGGGCCACGGTCAGAATCAGAATGACCAGGGCTAAGGCCAGCACAATCAAATAGTCGCCAATTTTTAACACGGCCCGCTGAAAATGGCTGGCCGTATGGGCCTTTTCCACCAGACCGGCGGTTTTACCAAAATATGTATCTTGCCCGGTGGCATAAACCAGGGCATTAATCTCGCCCTGTTTAGTGACTGCGCCCGAATAGACGACCTCACCGGCTTGCCGGGTGACGGGTAACGATTCGCCCGTTAAGGCCGACTGGTCGACCTGAATGGGATCGCCATCCATTAATTTGGCGTCGGCCGGGATAATATCGCCCAGACGCAGCCGCACGATGTCGCCCGGCACTAACTCGCGGGCGGGGATTGAACGCCATTGGCCGTCGCGTTTGACTCTGGCTTGCAAGGCCAGCCGAGCTTTGAGCGCGGCGATGGTGTTGCCGGCCTGATACTCTTCCCAAAAGCCGACCAGCGCGTTGACCACTAACAAGGCCAAAATAATGCCCAGATCGGCCCAATGACGCACCAGGGCCGAGAGCAGGGCAGCCACCTCGATCATGCCGGGAATGGGTCCCCAAAAATAAGATAGAAATTTCAGGAGCGGGTTTGTTTTTTTTTCGGTGAGTTCGTTGTAACCAACCTGCGCCAGACGTTGTTCGGCCTCGGCCCGGCTCAAGCCATCCGGCGAGGTGTTGAGTTTTTGCTCTAACTCAGCCAGGGATAACTCAGCTATCTGATCATTGTTAGATTCGGATGGCGCAGGTTGATTTTTATCTGGCTGTTTTTGTTGCGATTTTTGAGGTGGGGTTACCTGGGCCGCTTTAACATTGGATAGATTTTGTTTTGACATCGTCAATATCCTTCTTGGTCGTGGTTGAATTTTTTATTTTTGCAGTGCATCCAGCGCCTTGTGCGCCGCAAGGGGAACCTCTACGGTTGGTTCGATGCCGTTCAGGGCCGCCAAAACCGGTTTGACCTGTTCTCTTGACACCCGCTCTATCAAATGCCGGCTCACCAGATCGTGCAATACATGATGAGCACCTTCGCGCAGGCGAACCGACTCCGGCCGATCTATCAGGGCTTGCAAAAGTGGGGCCAAACTGCAATAACCCACGGCAATCAACCCCTCGGCGGCCAGCCAGCGGACGCCAAATTCATTATCTTCCAGGGTTCTCACCAGGGCTTGCACCGATCTGAGGTCGCCAATCAGACTCAAAGCCTTGGCCGCCTCCCAGTGGGTTGGCTCCGTTCGATTTCCTAATGCTTTTATCAGACTTGGCACCGCCGGTTCACCCATCCGGATCAACGCAATACGCGCGTCCTGGCGGACAAATCCATCTCTACTGCCCAGATCAGTGATTAGAGAATCAATAGTTGTTGGAAGGACGCCGTTTGAGCGTGCCGTTTTATTTTTTTCTAAGCTGTCACAGTCAATCATAACTTTTTCTCCTTGCTGTAGATTACAAATTCTATCATTAATGATAACAGTTGCGCATAGGGGGTGTCCTTATGCTGATCTCTAAAAAGTCTTAAGAAATTCTTAAAGCTTTTTCTGAACGCTATTTAGGGCCGGATATAAACCCAGCCCTGGGTTTGCCGCTTGACCAATTCCCCAATACCGGAACGAACGATATCAACCGGCTCCAGCAGTTTGTCTTTGGTAAGACCGATCTGGTGAATGGCTATGGCGCAGGCCGTAAAATAGACGCCCTTATCGGCCAGCTTGACAATTTGATCCGTATGCGAATTGGGGCGTTTGAGAAGTGCGTTGACCCCTTCGGCATTGGCCACGACCTCAATCTGGACATTGTTTTCACCTAGGTCAGTGATGAGGTTTTCAATATTTTTTAACAGCGTGGTGATTTGAACGCCGTTATATTCGTCAAGATGAAATATCACGCGGTACTGTTTCATCGCTTATTTTCTCCATTCATTGCCATCATGAAATTTGATCGTCAAAAATCAAAAGGATTTACCTGTGGATTGGAATTGAAGGTAGTGCTTCCACGCTGTGTTTGTCGAGCTTCAGGTAAACGGCATCCTCTTGGATATGATCTATTTGCGAGACCGGAATAGTCACATCTTTTTGTCCCCACAGGTGTCCTTCACGCAGAACCAGATGGGTAATGTGACCATCCGCCGGATGCACCAAAAACTCGTCTACCCGACCAGCGTGCCCGTCAGTTGCTTCAACGCGCGCGCCTCGCCGCACGGCCAATTCACCGGGTGGAATGCGTTCATGCTCTACCGAGACCATTTCAGTCTCTGGGATAGCATAAGGCCAGATCATAAATTGGCCGCCAACGTACTCCGGTATTTCGGCGCGAATGAATTCAGTTTCGATAAATGGTTCCATCTCCGCCAGTTGATATTGGGTGTTGCGTAACTGAATTCGGTCTGGAGAAGTTTCCAGCACCAGATCAATGGGCACCAAACGTTCGGTGTGAGGGAATCCTTTTTCTTTAACCACCAGGTGAGTTACTTGTTTGATGGTTGGATTAACAATAATGTAGGTTGACCTACCACAACGGTGATCACTACAATATACGTCTGCATTCACAGGAATATCCACAGTTCTGCTCCTTTCGATTAACTTACGGAGAGTACTTCGAATTGTACTCTCCGTAACTGACATTAAATCTTAATATTTTTGATAAACTTAACCAGGGGAGATATTTTTACCTGATCAGGCGTGACTTGGATATTGTACTGCCTGGGAGTCACCTTGACCATGCTCGCCGTGGAAAATTAAACCGGGCCGCCACGGGGTACCTAAAGCCGGTAATACCCAGCGATCCAGTCCCCACCAGCCGGCTGTTTTCCAGGCCAAAATCAGGAATAAGGCGACAATAAACAGGTAGGGGTTGATACTTACCGCACCGGCCAGCAAATAGCTTATATTCATCAGACTGCCAAAGAAGGCGGCAATGCCGGTAAAAATACCTAAGATCAAAGCAAGTCCCACCAGTACTTCGCCGGCCGTCACCAAATAACTCCAAAAGACAGGATAGGGCAGCACCAGATGATTCAAGAACCAAGCGTACCAACTCTGCACGTCGGGGTGTTCGCCGCCAGTCTTTTGCAGTGCGCCGTTGACAAAACCGGTGATGGCTGCGCCGGCTTTGCTGCCGGTCCAGGCCGGGTTGTTTAGTTTACCCCAACCGGCGCTTAACCACTCCCAGCCCAGATAAAGGCGCAAAATCAACCAAACCCAGGCCCATCGTACCTCGCCAAACAGCGTCCGCGCGATGGGCGGATCGGTAAGTTCTTTAACAAAATTTACTCGATCATTGTCTTTAAGGATTCAGAATTAAATAACTTGTGCAAAGGGAATGGCCCGGTAATTCCACTGGGGTAAGAAATCATCAAAAACGATGCGCA
>JAFGNV010000069.1 GCA_016926805.1 Anaerolineae bacterium | reverse complement strand
TTTTGGATCTGTTCAATCCAAATTATACTGATGGAGACGCCTCCCCTCTTCAAGCCTTCGTCAAGCACATAATTTGTAGACTATGTCTTTCTTTGTCCATAGTTGCCCAGTCACCACATTGTTTTGATTGACCCAAATTGAGTCAGATGATTATAGCAAGGGTCTAACCAGAGGCCAAACTCAGGGCGTGGATGTTGGCGAGGGGGTCTCCGTTGACGAAGGGGATGGCACCGTGAACCTGGAAATCTCGACGCCTTTATCGTTGGTTAAAATGACGTTTTTGCCGGGCGACCAGGCTGCCTCGCCCTGGTTAAGATAGAGGTCGCTGGCGGTGTTTTCCCCAGCCGAGGTATGAATCCGAATGCTTCCTCCACTGAACAAGAAGATATCGGGAAAGATAAAAATCCCCAGCGAGGAGCCTTCTAATTTCCAATTGGCCAGGCTGGTGCCGGCGCCTTTATTGAGGATCACCAGAGTTTCTCGTCTTAAATCACCGGGGCCAACAACCTCATTGATAACCACGTTGATTTCGCCAAAAGGGGCGGGGGTAGAGGTGGGAATGGACGTGGGGGTGCGCGTCGGCGTGTTACTGGGGGTGGCCGAAGGGCCAACAACAGTAGCCGGTTCGGGTGGAACTTGGGCATCGGCGGGCAGAGGGGTAGGTGGGTCAAACGGCAAAGGAGTGTCGGTGGGCGAGGGAACCGGCGTGAAAGTGGCGGTTGGGGTGGCCAGTCCACCCACCGGGATGATGAGTTCCTGACCCACCTGAATGAAATCCTGATTGGTCAGGCCATTGGCAATCATGATGTCGGATACAGAAACGGCAAATTTTTGGGCAACGGCGCTCAAAGTGTCACCGGCCTCAACCGCGTAGACCACGGATTGGATGGGGGTCGTTTCGGCGGGTGGTTCTTGCTCGGAACCGGTTGTGTCAGGCGGAGGCAGGGTATCAGTTTGCTCTTCAACGGCAACATCGCCGGATACTCCCGGCAGCGCCGCAACATCACCGGGCAATACTTGCCGGTTGGCAATGAGCACTACACTGATACTGATAACCAGCGAGATGACGGCATTGACCCCAATAATCAGGGCTAACTGACTGGCCGGCAATCCCACACTGGTTACGCCGCCAGAGTCGTAGTCATCATAGTCTTCATATTCAATTTCCGGGTCGTACGGCGGATCATCCATGAATACCTGGCCCCATCTGCATCAATAAACCGTTAAGGTCTACATATAGTATGACCATTTACATTAATATACAACATCTTGTGTACTGTGCAAACCGTATTATTATTATACTCTATATTGACTTGACTGACAATGAGGGAGGTGTTTGTTTTACTCGATTTCTCGCTCCCAAACTGAGTTTGGGAACGAGAAAAGTAGCAGCTAGTTCATTCATTTCCAAACCAGGTTAGGGAGGGTAAAGGCGAACCGAAACTGAATTTTGACCGGAAAAGAAATCACCCCTTGGGCAAGAATCGTTGCCAAAGCGAAGAGAGTAAAGCAAGCTCTGGCGACCGGAGGAGAACAAGAGCCAAGAGGTAGATTCCGCCCCCCACCAAAGTGGAAATGCCAACCAACGCTGTCTCGGCCATCAAACCTTGTTCTGGTAACCAACTCTCAAGAAGGGGCAGCGTGAGCCACAAGGCCAATCCCATTACCAGTGAAGCGGAAAGAGCTTTCAGCGTGGTTGGGCCGAGGCCTCGCCCACGGAGAGAGGCTAAACGATTGATGAGCCAGATCATCACCAGGGCGTGGCCGGTCAGTTGGATGCTGTTGGCCAGCACCAAGTCGGTCATTTGCATAGGGCGAAAGAGGGCGGGCAGTAATGCGGCCACCAGATAGAAGCCCACGCCCAACAAGCCGACCAGAGCCGGGGTCAGCGTGTTCTGACGCGCATAAAAGGCAAACACCAGCGATTGATCAATGGCGGCAAACGTCAAGCCGATGAGGTAGAGGCGCAAAGCCAGGACGGTTTGCTGCGCATCGTACGGGGTGAAGTCACCGTGTTCAAAGATGAGGGCAATGACAGGCTCGGCCAGAACGAACAGGGCGATGGTTGCCGGAATGATGAGGACCAGCACCAACCGCAGGCCGGTCGCCAGGGTATTCATAAACTCCTCCAACCTGGCAGCAGCAGCATCGGCGGCGACCACGGCCAGGCGAGAGAGGGTCGGCAAGATGGCCAGAGAAATGGCCGTTGCTACCAGACCCAGGGGAAACTGGATGATAGTGGTGGCATACTGCATCCAGGCAATGCTCTGATCGCCTGTTCGCGACGCCAGGTTGCGGTCCAGCACGATGGCGATTTCGCTAATTACCAGTCCCAAGATGACCGGCAGGTACAACTTACCAATTCGCCGCAGGTCTGGATGATGCAGATTAATGACAAATCGTAACCGCCCATCACGCAAGCCGGGGAGTTGAAGCGCTACTTGAAGCAATGCCCCCAGCAAGAGGCCGATGGCCAACACCTCGATGTCCCCGTTCAATACCAGTGCGCCAACGAGGGCCACCGCCACAATGGTGGCATTAAAAATGGCCGGGGTAAAGGCGGGCAGGGCAAATCGTTTAAGGGCGTAAAGCAAGCCGGTAATGATCCCCGACAGGCTAAGAAAAAGAACGGCCGGGGTGGTAATACGTATCAGCAATGCGGTGATCGCCAGCAGTTCATCACCAAAACCACCTACCAGTAGCAACGCTACCTGTGGTGCAGCCAGCTCTATTATTAGCACAACAACGGCCAACCCAACAACCGCCGTACTCAACACCAGGCTGGCCAGGTGCCACAAAGCGGCACGATCTCGCTCGGCTTGGGCGGAGAAAACAGGAACCAAGGCGCTGCTGACCATGCCGCCAACCAATAGGTCGTAAAGCATGGTGGGGATAATCTGGGCTGCTCGAAAGGCAGAAACCAGGCCGGTAGCGCCAAACAGATTGGCAATTACAATTTCCCGGATCAGGCCCAGAAGACGGCTGACGACATTGCCTGCGGCAATAAACGAAGCTGCGCGGGCCATTCCGGCGGCTCCGGTGAAGTGATCGGATGATTCGGGGGAAAAAGTGAAGGGTTGGGGCGGCGGGGAGGCGGAGTCAGAACTAACACCGCCAGATGATTCTCCCATTTTTAACCCTCAATCAACCGCTTGCGTAGGCGGGAAATCTCGGCCTCCAATTCGGCGCGTACGGTGTCCATTTCCAGCTGGAGTCGTTCCAGCCGTTCTCGCATGTCCAGAATAATCTGCACCCCGGCCAGATTGACTCCCAATTCGTCCGTAAGACGGACAATTTGGCTCAGACGTTCAATATCGGCCGGAGAGTAGAATCGAACATTACCATCACTACGTTTGGGTGTAACCAACCCCTGGCTCTCGTAATGCCGTAAAGTTTGGGGATGCAAACCAACCATTTTGGCCGCCACGCTGATGACATACATGGGCTGTTCAACGGGCGGTTCGTCGTAACCATCAAACATAAGGCATCTCACTACAAACCGCGAATGTCGGCCAACTCCTCAAATAATTCAATCTCTTCCGGGGTCAGATTTTTGGGTAATTGAACCATCACTTTGGCGTACAAGTCACCCCGCTCTTCATCTTGCCCTAACCGTGGCATCCCCTGGCCACGCAGGCGGAAGGTCCGGCCCGATTGAGTCTCGGGTGGAATCTTGAGTTTGACTTTACCCCGGAAGGTAGGGACAATAGCCTCGCCGCCCAGAATGGCCGTATACAAATCTACCGGCAACTCGGCGTACAAGTCGTCGCCCACCCGCTCATAGCTGGGATGCCCTGCTACTTTGATTTCTAAATAGAGATCCCCCTTACCACCCTCACCCTGACCCGTAGCGCCCTCTCCCCGGACGCGTACTTTGGTGCCGGTTTTAGCCCCCTTGGGGATTTTTACCTTTATCCGCCGGTCCCCGATATTCAAAACCCGCGAAGTCCCTTTAAAGGCCTCGTCCAGAGATATCTCAATTTGCTGATGATAGTCCTGGCCTCGACGTGGCGCGGGGCGAGCCTGCCCCATACTACCAAAGATAGCCTCAAAGAAATCAGAGAAACCGCCACTTCTACTCCCCCTAAGCCCGCTCAAAAAATCGTTCAGATCAACATACCCCCCACTCCCGGTATCAAAACCACTCACCCATTGACCCCAGTCAAAACCGCCCGTACCGCCGGTTCGTTGGTAGGCGTTCCAACTGGTACCCAGGCGGTCATACTTGGCTCGGTTTTCAGGGTCGGTTAAAACCTCGTTTGCTTCGTTGATTTCTTTAAATTTTCCCTCGGCTTTTTCATCACCGGGGTTCACATCCGGATGATACTTACGGGCCAATTTACGATAAGCTTTTTTAATTTCATCGGTACTGGCATTTTTGTCAACGCCGAGAATTTTGTAATAGTCCTTGTATTCCATTGAAGATTCCTCACGGCCACATTAAAAATCGATAAACTTGAGCGAGTACATATCAAGTTTATTGATAAGTACCTTGTCAAGTTATTATTAACAAGAAAACATTATATAAACAATGAGAATTTCGTCAAAACCTTGAATCAAAAAACCTCACCAGTTCCGGGTGAGGTTTTTCGATTGGTCTGAGTTCTCGCCCCAAGATGAACTTGGCCCGGCAATATCTCCGTACCATTAGTATGGAACAACAATAGGGGGAGGCTCGGGAGAGTAGTATCCAGACCGGGAGTACGAAGAGTCATAACAAGGCTGCTGATACCAACCACAACTTCCACCATCCAACGGAATATAAAGCACCTGGCCCGAATAGATGAGATTCATGTTGTAAATCCCGTTGGCTCTGGCAATGGCCCAAGGCGTAACACCATACCTCCGGGCAATACTGCTGAGCGTTTCGCCATAACACACAACATGCCGGTTTGCACCTGGGGTGGGGTAATACCCACCCTGATAACCGGCGGGAATATACAGCACCTGCCCCGCATAGATATAATTAGGGTTCCAAAGATTATTGGCCTCCGCAATGCGATAGGGGTTGACTCCATAATAGCGGCCAATGCTAAAAAGTGTTTCTCCATAACGCACCGTGTGGTACGTACCGCCTGAAGCAGAGGCCACGGTCGCCGTCAGGACAAGCAGCATCACGACCAGCATGGTAATAAGCAAGGATTTTTTGATATACTTTTTCATGTCTATCTCCATTAATTAGTAACAATTATAATTGTAACCACAGGTGTAGCTATATCGGCGATACGTTGGATAGGTATTCCAATAGTAGTAGCCGGTGTAATCATAGCCATGACCATAATTGGGATAACAGCCAGGAGACCGGCATGGATAATTAACCGGAGTTTGAGGACGGGGAGACGGAAAAGAACGCCCATACCTATCGTTCCAACCACTACTGGCCGGAATATATAACACCTGTCCCGCGTAAATGCAGTTTGGATTGGCCAGCCCATTGACGTCGGCAATGGTATAGGGGTAAACTCCATACAATCGTCCAATGCTGAACAGAGTTTCGCCATACTTAACGGTATGGTAAACGCCGCCGCTGGCCGGTGGGGCGGCCTGGCTTACAGGCACGTTAACTACTTGCAGCAAGACAACCGCCAAAACAAGGGGTAAAACAATTTTCAAGAAAGTTAGAACTTTTTTCACGTTGTCCTCCTATGAACATAGGTTTTGGCCATCAATTGGCCATTTAATCATCCCCAATTGCGTAAATTAACCGCAAAATTCTTACATATCTACTTCCCTTTCTATGTGTCATCGATCATCCCCAATCTCGATGACACACCAACTGGATGTTATAGCCAGCATAGTAGTACTTTTTCACTATGTCAAGCTATTATGTTAAAATCCATTATATCGACTCTTTTTTCTAATTGCAACCCTTATTAGACATAATGTTAAAATTAACTTACCATAATATGGGTAACCCAAATAGACTCGTACAAATTACCTATATGGTGATCATGGTAAGAGTAGATTGAACTATATCACCCAAAAAGCAGCCCGATTGGGAATAACCTACCATTAAATCCATTGAATATCAGATCAACATTGAGCCAAAAGGCCCATTTTAGGCCAAAAATTCGAGCAATTACCCTCACATAATCCCGGGCAGAATTTCCACGACCATCATTTGGACCAAAACAAAAAACCCAAACCTATATCTACTTGGGAGTTTGGGTTTTTTCTACCTTATTTGATCCATCAGATACCACCTTACAAGTTAGAACCTTGATAACAGGGTGTACTACCTCAAAACTATTCAAACGGTTGGCTGTCTACTTGTGTTAAGGAACGGGCAATTCTAGCCTGACTACCTTTTATTTTATCAATGAATGGATTTAGATTCAATAGGATATTTAACATAACATTATAGACTTTTGTCCTATGTTATGTCGTGTTTTGGCTGGGAATAAACGAGGAGTTAAAGCAAGAAACCCAGCGTAAACCGCTGGGTTTCCCAAAAAGGAGGAGAAGATGAACATGCCTTTGGCCCAAGTTAACATATTTAACCTGAAGGCCTTTTTATCTGGCATCTTTAATATAACATAAGATTCTCCGAACTACCCAACGTGAACACTACGGAATCTATACGCTAAACCACTAACGCCAAAGAGAGGAAAAAGCTAGATTCTCACCCGAAGGGGACGACGAGAAAAAATACCGGCGCGAGAACTGGTTTGGACTTCGCTGGCGGATTTGGGCCAGATGCCCGGGATGGGGTGCTGGCATTGGGGGCATTTACCCTCATCAGTCAAATGGTAGCCTAAAATAACAAACCCATAACGCTCAATCAGCAGCGTTTGGCATTGGGGGCAGTAGGTATTCTCCCAGTTGCCCACTTCGCCGGGACGATTACCCGCGTACACAAAATGCAACCCTGCTTCTATCCCTATCTCGGCGGCCCGAATGAGCGTAGCAGAGGTAGTATTATCCGGCCCGGTCATCTTGTAATCCTTGTGGAAAGCCGTTACATGCCAGGGGATTTGCGGCGAAATTCCGGCGATGAATCGGGCTGTCTCCCATAATTCTTCGTTTGAATCGTTGAAACCGGGTATGACCAACGTTAAAACCTCCAACCAGAAACCACGTTTATGCAACTCTTCAATGGTTCTCAAGATATGCTTGAGTTGTCCACCCAACTCCCGGTAATTATTCTGACGCATCGATTTGAGATCAACTTTGTAGCAATCGGTATAAGGTTTGAGATAATCCAACGCTTCCGGCGTCGCATTCCCGTTGGAAACAAAGCCGGTTATTAACCCGGCTTCTTTAGCCCGTTTAAAAACCTCCACGGCCCACTCCGAGGTGATCAACGGCTCATTGTAACTACTAACCACTAAACGGGCATCGGTGCGCAGAGCGGCTTGCACCAGACTCTCGGCGGAGACAGACGTGGGAGCTACGCCAGCGGCCTTATCGCGCAGGGCCTGGCTACTCACCCAATTTTGGCAATAGGAGCAATGAAAATCACAACCGAGCATGCCAAATGTCAGGGCATTACTGCCGGGCATCGCGTGGAAATAAGGTTTTTTTTCTACCGGGTCACTCTGGACACCGGCAGCGTAACCAAAAGGCACCCGTAAGATTCCATCATCGTTGTAGCGTACTTTACAAATACCCCGTTGACCCGGAAAAATCACGCAACGATGTCCACAGGCAACACAACGGATTTTATTGTTCTCTAGTTTCTCGTATAGTTCACCCTCAGCTGTGAGATTATCAAGAACCTCTTGTAAGGTAGCCTGCTGCCGTATCATAAAGAATCACCCCTTTCTACTACTATTGTACTCCGCCCAGAAGGGGGTGTCAACGGTTTTGGGGTATTAAACATTTGGAATACTTAAACGTTTGATGCTATATCACTATCGAGCCACCGGGTGGCAAGACATATACTTTAGTATCTGTCTCCGCCTCAACCCGCCTGGCCCAAGCTTCGGCATCCTGCTCAATGACCGGCCAGGAATTGTAGTGAGTTGGCACTGCGGCTTTGGGTCGAACCAGCTTGACCGCCTTCAAGGCGTCATCCGGGCCCATGGTGAAATTATCACCAATAGGCAGAACAAATAGGTCAATCCCTTCATCGCCGTATAGCTTCATGTCCCCAAAAAGACCAGTGTCGCAGGCCAGGTAGATTTTTCTATCCTCCACCGTAATCAAAAAGCCTGCCGGATTACCCCCATAACTCCCATCCGGCAAACCGGAACCGTGGTGGGCAATGGTGAGTTTAACATAGCCAAACTCATGCCAATAACCACCGCCGATGTGTTGCCCGTGGACTTGTTCCGCGGGCAAACCCTGCGTTCTTTGCAACCAACCACTTATTTCGGCATTAGCAATAACCTTGGCCCCGGTACGTTTGGCAATTGGAACCAAATCAGCTATATGGTCAGAGTGACCGTGTGAAACCAGAATAAAATCCGCCTCCACAGAATCGGGAGATACATTTGTAGCCGGATTGTTCGTAAAAAAGGGATCAACCAATATTTTTTTACCGGCGATCTCCAGGGCATGAGTACCATGACCAATCCAGGTATACTTAACACTCATTTTAATACCTCCTCACTGAAGCTTTGTAAAAAACTTTCTGAATATATTCAATGGATTCAAGGCTTTATATTCCACTTTGCCGCGCAAGCAATAGACAAACTCATGCCCGGCATGCGCCACCACCTGCTCACCGCAATCCGCGTGCGACGCCAAGACAACCAAAAACGGCTCGACTTGCTGTCTACGGAGTCTCTGGCCAAGGCCGGTAATCGTCAGCCCGCCGCTTCTCAACGAAGGACAATCACCGGTTTTCAGATGAATAACGCTGGCTTTTTCATCCTCATCAAAAAATAACCAAGCTTAACCTTAAGCGCACTCACCAAGCTTTGCAAGGTGAAACATTTACGATCATCGCCAAAATACCCAGGTGGAATATGTTGCCAAAAATCTCCGCCAAACATGATAGATTAGTGTTAACATATCACAATCAGGCAAATATATCAATATACTTGTATATCAGATGTGTCCCAAATTTTACGACTCATTGCGCCGCAGGCCAGGGGACCTGGGGGGTGTCCTCTCAACTCCCCCTGGACTTGTATATCAATATACTTGACACAAGAATAGTAGAAGACTATCATCCTTTATCAACTATAGTGAATTTTGCAGGTATGACAAGTGCGCGTTTCTTCCGAGGGCAATACAATGAGCGTCCAATCCATGCCTATTGCTGTAAAGAGGGATAGTCTTGTGGATAAGTCGGGTAGTTCTGTGGATAACCCCCAAAGTTTTGGGGACAAGTATTGCCGCCCTGTGGATATGCCGATGGCAGGATTAAGTTTATTGCGACACGACAGCGGACCATAGTATAGTTTTGGTCCAATTTCAAAGGGCAGCATATCGTAGAGTTTAAGTCATACAGTAACCGT
>JAFGNV010000068.1 GCA_016926805.1 Anaerolineae bacterium | reverse complement strand
GGTGACGCCGATGAGTAAATCACCGGCCCGGGCGCGGGTCAGGCGCAAACGCGGCAGCGTGCCTTGCACGTTTTCGCGAACCAGCGCGGTGGCAGTGGTAATAACAACAAAGGCAATGCCAAAAATAATGATGCCAGCCACGCCAAAATCAAAGTCCGACATGGTGCCGGTGCCGGGCAAAAATTCGTAAGTTACGGTAAAATGCTCGTCCGACCACTGCATGGCCTGTAACGTATATTGGCGCACCAACCCTTCCATAAAACTGCGGGCAAACATAAAATTGCCGTTGTTGGGGTCGCCCACCAGCGCTACCGCTGCCGGAGAAACCCGGCCGGTCCCGGCCATCCCTTCGACGAGGGCCTGGCTGAAATCGGAAGGAATGACCACCAGCATGGCGGCTTTGCGCTCGCGCAGGGTAATCTCGGCAGCATGGGGATCGGCGACCACGGCCACATCAAAGATGGGCTGGCCCTCAAATTCGGCAGCCTGGATGACGTCAAGCAATTCGTTTCCCGCCGGCCAGGTTGATTGATCGGGCAGGGCGGCCCCTGTATCATTATTGACGACCAGCACATCGAGATAGGCAGCCAGCCCTCCCTCGGTATGGCCAAAGGCCAGGTAATAAAAACCCACCAGAACAACCGGAAAGAACAGCAATAGCCCCAGCAACTGCGGTTCTCGCCACAGTTCCAGCAATGATTTACGGGCAACGCTCAAAATTTTCATGGGCCAATTCCACGCAAAATAAAATCAAGCAGGGCTTCCAGCAGGCGTTCCGGCGATACCTCATCATCGGTAACCTGAAAGTAGGTGTTAAGATAGGGCATAATCTGGCTGTCGCCCACGGCGATCATCAAGGCATTAATCAGGCGGGTGACGGTATCCAGGTCAACATCCGCCCTGATTTCGCCGTGTTCAATCGCGCGGGTTAGTATACCGTGCATCATCTGGCGCATGGTGTTGGCAATGGGCCGCACCACGCGCTCGGCCATTTCCGGGTCGCCGTGATAGGCGGCGCGGACAAAAAAGTGCACCAGCCCGGTCTGAGTTTGGCTCCACTCCACCCCGCCGGTGAGATAGGCGGTCAGCGCCTCGCGCAACGGCATTTGTTCCAGATACGTTTCAAAATAGGCAAACATGTCGGCCATATAACGCACGCACAATTCCACGGCAAAATTGAGCAGGCCGTCCCGATTGCCAAAGTAAGCATAGAGCGAGCCAACCGCCACCCCGGCCCGTTCGGCTACCTGTTTGATGTTGAGTGAGGTTGGGCCTTTCTCTATTGCTTCATCCAAGATAGCAGACAGAATAGCCTGCTGGCGGTCCGGGTCGAGGCGGCGGAAGGTGCGGGTTACCAGGCCCTCTTGCTCAAATTGCAGAATATGGGTGTGAATTTGAGGCCAGTCATTGAACGTCATATAATATGAACCTATAGTTCATATTATATGAATATTTGGTTCGTTTGTCAAGTAAAAAATGCCCAGAATTCTCCGGCATAGCATGGAGCCTGACCTTTTTTCAAAAATTCATTGTCATAGCTTCACAGGTGTGATACAATGAAGTTTGGGCGCACCTTGTGCCATAAATTCTAAACAGGAGACCTGGTGATGTTTACCAACGCCGTTCGTGAATTTCTGCAAAAACCGCTCATTGCCCGCATGAGCACCATTGACCCGGATGGGTATCCCCATACCGTGCCGGTCTGGTTTATGCTGGATGGGGATGACGTGGTGGTAATCAGCGTCAGCAGTACCCGCAAGGTGGGATACATCCAGGCCAATCCCAGGGGGGCGGTCACCATCGGTGGCGATCCCGGCGACGGCGGCGGCTATCTGATCAAGGGGGAATTCTCCATTGAGGCCGACCCGGAGGATGCCTGGGTCAGAAAATTGACCTATCGTTATGAGGATCCGGAACAGGCGGAAAAGGACATTGCCGACTGGGCCGACCTGGATATTGTGGTTTTGCGTCTGAAGCCAGAAGCGGTGCTGAAGGTGATGTAGGCCAGCGCTAATCCTGCCGACAGGCCCAATGATGTCTCGCCAAATCCTGTGCCTTGATTTGGACGCCTTTTGTGTGTGTGGTGGAGGAACAGGCCGATCTTTCCCTGCGAGATGAACCCTTGGCCGTGGGCGGCCGCTCCGGCCAAATTTATTCCTCTTTTTAACGTCCGCTGTTCAAACAACCTCAATGAGCTGAATGTCAAAAATTAGATCTTCCCCGGCTAAAGGATGATTCGCATCGATGGTTACGTTTGTTTCAGAGACGGTGGTCACAATATGTTTAACTTTTTCACCATCAGCTTTGCGCGTGGTAAGAACCTTACCAACCTGTAAGTTCAGGTGCGGTGGAAATTGATCTCGATTGATTTCTCTCACCTTGCTCTCCTGGTATGGGCCATAGGCTTGTTCGGCCAGGATTTCTGCGGTTTTTGACTCACCCGGACTCATCCCAATAACGGCCTGTTCAAGACCGGGGATGACCTCTCCTTTGCCTATGGTAAATTGCAAAGGGTCGTCATTAATCGAGGAGGCAAATTCTGTGCCATCCTCGAATTTGCCGGTGTAATGAACCTTAACTGTATCACCACTTTTTGCTTGGATCATTCTTTTCACCTTTTATGTCAACAGAGTTTTCCACTTCTTGCTCTGTCGCTCATATACCCAACAAGAGCGCGGAGATTCTCCCCGCGCTCTTGCGACGCCAACAGTACACTCAATAGAGTTTAATAACGACGGCGGTCGCCGCCACGAGGAGATCTACCGCGCCGATCATCTCGACCACTGCGCCGGGCGCCTCCCCCAAAAGACTTTTCACTGGGCGGGCGCGCTTCACTAACGGTGATGCTGCGCTGATTGATTTCCTGATTATTGAACCGTTCGATGGCTTCTTGGGCAGCCTGTTCAGTTTCCATCTCGATAAAACCAAAACCTTTGGACCGGCCTGAGTAGCGGTCGGTAATGATGGTGGTTGACACAACCGGTCCAACCTCGACAAACAATTTTTGCAGTTCGTCTTCGGTTGTTTCGTAACTGAGATTACCTACGTAAAGTTTCTTATTCATAATCGATTCCTTTTTAATATTGAGGCTACTGGGCTACAACGTTGCTGGCCTGGAGGCCCTTGGGACCACGCTCAATGCTAAACTCAACGCGCTGACCTTCAGCCAGTGAGCGAAAGCCTTCGGACTGGAGCGCAGAGTAATGCACAAAAACATCTTCCCCATTCTCCTGTTCAATAAACCCGTAGCCCTTGCCGGCGTTGAACCACTTGACGGTACCTTTAATTCGTTCAGACATAATATTGTTGTTCTCCTTATTGTTACTAAATATTGAAATAAAATAGACTCATAGGTCAAAGAGGTTCACCGCAAGAAAAAAGCGACCACCAAAGATCTGGTGGTCGCTTCAAAAAAACCAAACAGATACATTCTTCGTCCTACTATATGAAACTATACCGGGTAAGTTCATTCTTGTCAATTCCTGGGGCATGGTAATTGCATCTTCAGTAGATCCAAACTTGCCTGGCCCGGATTTGGCAATCCAGGCCAATAGGGGGAGATTTATCACTCCCTTGGCGAAAGAAAACCTCACCAGCCAACCTTGTTGGATAAGAGGATATTCTGTTTCGATTGTTAGTTTGCTCCCTATTGTCCAAAAATTTTTTTTGTAAGGCACTTTGCATTATAATTCCGGTTGTATGAGGCATTGGGGTGGTACTCTCCCCTGAAAATTGATACCGGACTACCAGGAGATTACCTTATTCCCGATATTTTGTCATACTCCCCTTTACCTACGCCACCCTGTTCTCTATTGACCAAGGGCGGTTTCATTTATGGCTCAAGGCATGATGACGAATGAATACGAACAAGATAGCCATTCGAGTCGAAAACCTGCATAAATCCTTTGGCGACATCAAGGCCGTGCAGGGCGTCAATTTTAAGGTCCAGCCGGGCGAAATCTTTGGCCTGCTTGGCCCCAACGGCGCGGGCAAAACCACCACCATTTCCATCCTGGCCACGCTGTTGCGCCCTGACGACGGCGACGCCTGGGTGATGGGCCATTCTGTCCGGCACAACCCTATGGCCGTTAAGGCCGTGCTGGGGGTCGTGCCGCAAGAGATTGCCCTATACGAAGACCTCTCCGCCCGGGAGAACCTGACCTTTTGGGGCAAAATGTACGGCTTGCGTGGGGCAGGACTGCGCCGGCGGGTCAACGAAGTGTTGGAACTTATTGGCCTGAGCGACCGGGCCAACGGGCGGGTGGGCACTTTCTCCGGGGGCATGAAACGCCGGGTCAATATCGGCGTGGCCCTGCTGCATAAGCCCCAGGTTATTTACATGGACGAGCCGACCGTGGGCATTGACCCCCAATCGCGGCGCAATATCCTGGATAGCGTGTTAACTCTACAGAATCAGGGGATGACCGTGCTTTACACCACCCATTACATGGAAGAGGCCCAGGAGTTATGCCACCACATCGCCATCATGGATCACGGCC
>JAFGNV010000067.1 GCA_016926805.1 Anaerolineae bacterium | reverse complement strand
ACCTTGATTATCAACAATTTTGTCCCGAAAAAGTAACCTTGAAAACCTGTCAGGTCTGGTTTTCTCGGAGAATTTGGATCTACTGAGATCACTGGTTGCGCCCTCTCCCCTCCTCAGTCTAATCCGACCGTAACCAGCCCTGACTGGCCCAACCCTTTCAATACAGTCGGAGAATATATGCCACATTGTTTGATGACTCCCAGTCAAGTTTCAATATCGGCCAAAGGGCCATCCCCAAAACATCTGTCCTAATTGATTTTGACATTCCGGATAAAAAGAATTATACTGGAACAAAAGTTCTATTTATCTACGATTAAACAAAAACCTGTGCCAATAGCTTTCAGAGGAAGATTTGTGAAAAAAGATAACGCAGAAACCAAACCACCATCAATCTGCCGGGTTATCTCTGCCTATCAGGCGGCCTATCCTGACCCGCTTGTGATCAAGGTTGGTGAAAAACTGACCGTAGGTGAAAAGGAAAGCGAGTGGAGCGGTTGGCTGTGGTGTACCAACCAAGATGGTAAAAGTGGCTGGGTGCCGGAAAAGTATGTGGAGCACAAAGGTGATATTGGGGTGGCTCGTTTTGATTACGACGCGACTGAGCTTTCGGTGGATATTGGCCAAGAGTTGATAATAGATTGTGAGGAAAGTGGCTGGATTTGGTGTACCAATCAACAAGGGCTACAGGGCTGGGTGCCGGTAGTTCATTTAGAGATAGTTGGCGAGGGAGGTAAGCAATGAAAACAAAAGAGGCCCGAGAATTGGGGCAGCGCATTGCGGCCCTGATTGCCCAAAACCAGATAGAACCGGCATATAATCTATTGACCCCGGTCTTGGCCGAGCGTACCCCCTTTGACATGCTCCGGCACATTGGTGATGTTATTGGGATGGAATCATTAGAGCCTGTCACTGATTTTCTCGACCTCATTGCCACCTACAAAACTGAAGGCGGCTGGGTCGTCATTGCCAGCGCGTTGGAGCAACAGTTAGATCGCGATCTGGAAGGGGTTTTCGCCCGCTGCCGAGATTTTATCATCGCTGCTGATGTGTGGTACGGAGCCGACACGTTGGGCGAGGGTGTACCGGGCCGGGCGCTGGTGGCTGACTTTGAGCCAGCGCTGGCTCTGCTCAAGCCCTGGCGTGAGGATGATAATGCCTGGGTAAGACGAGTTGTGGGTGTCAGCGTGCATTATTGGGCCAAACGCTCCCGGGGGGCGGCCGAGTTTACACCGCAGGCAGAAGAACTTCTGGCCCTGCTGGAGCCGATGTTTGGCGAATGGGAAATGGACGTCGTCAAAGGCGTCGGCTGGGGTTTGAAGACCATGGGCCGAAAATATCCTGAATTAGTGACCGACTGGCTGGCCGAGCGAGTTGTTCCCGGTCAACGCCGCCATCGAGCCGTTATGCTGCGCAAAGCCCTCACCTTTCTTTCGAAGGAGCAACGGGCGCGTGTTATGGGAGCAGGCCCTTCAGGTTTCTAAAACCCGAAGGACCTGCCCCAAAGAGTCTGCCGCGATGAGACTGGAATTTCAGGAGTACAAAGTTCGCAAAATTGTCAACGTCCACAAACATGTGGACGGCCCCTGGTTTTGGGACAAATACTCGGCGCATCCTTATCTTGGCTGTCGCAGCGGCTGCGAGTTCTGCTACGAGCGCGGCGGCGCCTACCTGCGAGGCCGCAATCCGGATACGTTTGACACCTTGATCCAGGTCAAAACCAATGCCGTGGAGTTGCTGCGCAAGGAACTTTCTCGTCTGAAACCCGACGTGATCTGCTGCGGCGACTGGCAACAACCTGTCGAGGATCGCTACCAGCTATCACGCCAGATGCTGGAAATCGTCCGCGATTTAGGGTTTCCTTTGTTCATTGTTGAGCGCTCGCCCCTGCTCACCCGCGATTTGGATTTGCTGGTCGAAATTAACCAACGCGCCTGGGTAGGCGTGGTTTTCAGCATCAGTAATCTGAACCCGGCGCTCAAGCAGGCTTTTGAGCCACGCAGTCCCGGTGTAAAGCGTCGTTTGCAGGCAATGGCCAGCCTGGCCGGGGCTGGCATCTTGGTTGGCACTTCGTTGATGCCAATTATCCCTGTGGTAGGTGACGATGAAACTCACCTGGAAGATGTCGTCCGGGCCACCAAAGATCACGGCGGTTCGTTTGTGTTGAGCGGCGGGTTGACGATGGCCGGCGTTCAGGCCGAGCGAACCCTGGCCGCTGCCCGGCGGTTGGACCCGGCCCTGGCGGAACAGTGGCGGGATTTGTACAACTGGCAGGCAGACGGAAAACCAAACTACGGCCCGCCGCGTGCCTACAATGCCCGGCTGGGATTACTGGTTCGTGAATTGTGCGCCTGTCACAACTTACGAGACCGGATGCCACGTTACATTTCGTCGGGGCCTTTGGTCGTCAACAAGCGCATCGCCGAACGACTGTTCCTCAAAACCTACGACCTGGACCTGGAAATGGCCAGAGATTACCGCATCTGGGCTTATCGCAAGGCTGCCTGGACTGTGGACGAGTGGTCACAAAGTTTGGCCGATATCTACGCCGCCAGAGGCGAGGCCGGTTTGCGCGAGTTACCCGGCATCGGCCGGAGTATAGCCAGAGAAATCGCAGGCTGGTTGGATGAGGAAAAAATTGTAAAGGGAGGGGACAGCCAATGAGTTCTAAAGTTCAACTCAAGCAAGAAGAAATCATTGCGGGACTGGTCGAAAGTCGCAGGGAACTCCTTGAGGCAGCCTCGGCCTTATCTATAAACGAGTGGGACGAAATCTTCCTGGGCGTCTGGTCGATAAAAGACCTGCTGGCCCACTTGATAGGCTGGGATTTCACCAATTTAGAAGCCGCAAAGGAGATTTTCAAGGATCAACTACCAACAGTCTTCTCTTACTATGACCATGACTGGCAGACTTATAATGCCGGTCTGGTGGCACGATACAGGCGGGATGACTTCAACGAGCTTCTTGCAGCACTTGAAGAGTCTCATCAAAAATTGCTTGATTTTTTGCAGGCGCTTCCGGCCGAGGAGTTTAACCGAGATAGAGGCTTGCGTTCTGGACGCTATAAGGTGACAATTGCCTGGTTGTTACAATTTGAAATCTACGACGAGCAACGTCATTGTAAACAAATCAGGAGGTTTGGAGAAAAGAAGGCGGCTCACAGGAGGGGAAATTGCCAAACCCTATCCTGACCGAACGGCTGCGCCGCCAACATCTAACCGACCCGTTGCCTACCGCCGACAGTTACCTTGAGCTTTTCCGACGACTCCAGCCTGTGTCACCGGTAGCTTTTACTCGGCCTGGTGACCCGCCGCGTCTCATCCCCCGCGCTCACTTTAATGATGGCGCAGAAGCAGACCGGCTACGGGCGCAACGGCGGATAGTCAAAGGGCGTTTTTTGGGCGGAAGCATTGGCTATGTGCTGGCCGAAGACTTGGCGCTGTATGCCAATACCTTCCAACGGCCCCTCCCCTACTTCAACGAAATTCAAGAAACGGTGTTGGAAGCGGTACAAATTACCGGGCCGTTGACCCCACGTCAGATTAAAGAGGAAACCGGCTTACTCAACAAACAAATAATGCCTGCCCTGCATCGATTGCAACAGGCTTTTTTGGTATACGAAGATCAGACTGATGACGATTGGGAACGCGGTTGGTACGATTTTGCCACCGAATGGCCTGGCGTCAAGCTGAACGAGGAACAACGCCAGACCACCACCATTCAAGTGTTACTACGTTTTTTGGAGGGACATGTTTTTGCCACGTTTGAACAGCTAAAAGACTGGTCCCAACTGTCTGCAAGGTTTCTGGCCAGAGTCGTTCGGGAAATGGAGCAGGTCAGTCTCATTATGCCGCAAACGGTGGAAGGACTTGGCGAAGGTTGGCTGCGAGTTGAAGATGTTCGCTTACCGGAAGCTGAAATTACTCCCTCTGTGTTCATGTTACACAAAGCTGATTTTTTGGTCAGGTCTCATGCCAGTGAACTCAAACGCCGGTTTGGGGGACTGGAAGTGCTGCAATATCTCCTTATTGATGGGAAATTTCAAGGCGCGGTGGTGGGCCATTGGCGTATCGGCCCGCACGATGTGGATGATATTGTAGTTATGCTGCCGGCAGGGGAGCGAGCCAAAAGGCGGGAAGAGATTATAAACGTTGTCGCTCAATGGTATCATCCGCCCCATCATCAAATTTTGAAATATAGTGGCGCAGAAATCACGGGAGATTAACAGATGGCCAAACCCCGAGTTATTGAAACCGAAGAGGGCCTTCAGGGCGAGTTTGTGGCCGACGCCTACGACGTTATGATGCGTCAATCGCGCGACAGGGGACAATTGCTCACAAACTTAATTCTACAGGCAGGTATCACCATCGGCCTGGTTTTGGAAATTGGTCCCGGCCCCGGTTATTTGGGATTGGAATGGCTCAAACAAACCGAGGGGACGCGGCTGAAGGGCTTGGACATCAGCGAAGATATGCTGGCGGTGGCCGAGAAAAACGCCACAGAATACGGCCTGATTGAGCGGGTGGAGTACATTCACGGCGACGCCCTTCAGATGCCGTTTGAGGACGAGTTTTTCGATGGCGTTTTTACCAATGCCACCCTGCACGAGTGGGCCGATCCTGAACGCGCGTTGAATGAAATTCATCGTGTGCTCAAACCCGGCGGGCGGTATCTGATCACCGATTTGCGGCGCGATATGCCCTT
>JAFGNV010000066.1 GCA_016926805.1 Anaerolineae bacterium | reverse complement strand
TCTACGATATGCTGTCGTTATCTAATGTTCCAAACGTCTACGGTTCGCTGTCATTCCAGGGGTAAATGATGCACTGTCATATCGCATCTAATAATTATGGTATCAATTATAACATTGATTATAGTTGTGTCAACCAAATTTCTAACTTAATTGGACTCTCTGATTTCAAAAAATTGGCCCTATTCAAAATTGAATTGGCATGCTATAATCAGGCCAATTTGATGGTTGGCTATAGATAGAATGTTCATCCACTTATCACGCCAAAGTGGTCAGCCACTTTATTTGCAGGTAGCTGATCAACTTCGCACAAAAATTGAAAATGGCGACCTGGTGCCCAATACCCGCCTACCCGCCAGCCGGGTGTTGGCCCAAAAGTTAAGGGTTAATCGGATTACCATTGTCAATGCCTACGCCGAGCTTGAAACCGAAGGATTGGTGGTTACTCGGGTTGGCAGTGGCACGTTTGTGGCCGTGGGGCAGGATATGCCTCAGTCCAATAATGAAGTTTCATTGCCCTGGCCAAACCCGTTGCCGCCGCCCCGTCAATGGAACGCCAGCCTGATGCTGGCGGAGATGATGCGCCAGGCGCGTCAGCCCGGTATCATCTCTTTTGCCAATGGTGCCCCCGCCAATGAGTTTTTGCCGGTCAATGAGTTTCGTCGTTCCTTTAATGAAGTGCTGCGACGAGACGGCGCAACGGCCCTGCAATATGAGGAAGCCGTAGGATATCAGCCGTTGCGTGATATCATTGCCGGTTACTTGCAACAACAGGATATCCAGGTTACCGGTAATGATGTTTTAATTACGGCGGGTTGCCAACAGGCCCTGGACATAACCCTGCGCGTGCTGGCCCGCGACGATAATAGTGTATTGGTGGTTGAAGACCCCTGTTATTTGGGTCTGTTAGAGTTGGTGACCGCCCAGCGTATCACCCCAATTGGCGTGTCTTTAGACGATCATGGCCTGCAAACTGACCGGCTGGAACAAATCATTCTGCGTTATCGCCCCCGGCTGATTTATGTGACGCCAACATTTCACAACCCTACGGGTGTTACCATGCCGCTGGAGCGACGCCGGGCCTTGTTGGAAATTGCCCTTCGATACGGTATTTCCATTTTGGAAGATACCACTTACAATGAGTTGCGCTACCAGGGCGAAGCACTGCCCACCCTCAAAAGCCTGGACACCGCCGACCTTGTCTTTTTGGCCGGAGGGTTCAGTAAAACGTTGGCGCCGGGCATTCGTATTGGCTATTTGTTGGTCCCATCGTATTTGCGGGAGCGTTTGATTACCATCAAACAAACTACCGACCTGCTCACCTCACCGCTCAACCAGCGAGCGTTGCACGCCTATCTCCAGAGTGGACATTTTTGCCAACACCTCGACCAGGTGCGTATGGTCTACAAGGAACGTCGTGATGCGATGCTGGCCGCCATTAAACAACATTTCCCGGCAGAAGCAAGCTGGCGTTGTCCCCAGGGAGGAATGTATGTGTGGGTCAACATGCCCACCACCGGCCCCACTGCCACCGATCTCTATCTGACCGCGATTAACTACAATGTTGCTTTTGCCATCGGCTCCGTCTTTTCGGCCAGCGGCTCATTCTCGCACGCCTTGCGCTTAAGTTTTGTCACCCACACGCCCCAGGAAATTGAGGAAGGGATTCGCCGGTTGGGCAAAGCCTGGAAGGAGCTATTGGCCCGCCATGCCAGAGTCGCCGCATCGGCCAACTACCAGCCCACATTACATATTCTCTAAAAGGACAATCCTGTGACCACCAACCTTCATTTTGCCCAGTTGAGCGACATTCACATCTCTTCCCTGGGCGACCATCACGATATGTTATCGGGGCGGGCCGCAGAGTTTTTAAGCGGCATTCTGACCAATTTGAACCGGCTGGACGATTTGGACTTTGTTCTGTTCACCGGTGATTTGTTTGACACGGCCAGCGCGGAGGAGTTTGACCATTTTCAGCAGGCCATCCGTACCTTGAAAAAGCCCTATTACATCATCCCCGGCAACCACGACCGTCGTGGGCTGAATAAAACCAAAGGATTAACTCGCCGCCAATTTGCCCACCACTTCAATCCTCAATTCCACGCCAGACCGACCGCGCCGGAAGCCTAGGTTGGATACTGGTCGCTTGGGGTCAAGCCTAACGTCCAACTGATTGGCCTGGACTCAACCCGTGACCAGGATTGGGGCGGTATCATCGATGCGACCCAATTGGAATGGCTGGAACACGAATTGGCAACCCAAGCCGATAAACTGATTATCCTGGCCATCCATCATCCCCTGCATCCCCTGGCGCCCATTGACCATCACCCGGCTTGGACCAATTTTGTATGTGATAACGGCCCGGCAGTTCTGGCTTTGCTGGACCGTTATCCTCAGGCTAAAGTTATTCTTACGGGTCATCATCATCTGACCAGGGCCGATACGTTAGGCCAGCGAGTCCATCTGGCCTGTCCGGCAACTGTGGTTTATCCTTGCGCTTACCAGACCTTACGTCTGAGCCAACAGGCCGACGGTTTATGGCGTTTTGAATGGCAGACGCAGCCCGTTGCTGATGAGGTCACGCTGGCTGATGCCAGAGAGCGGATGTTGAGTGGTTGGGGGGAAATGGGTTTTGCCGAAAGCGACTTTGTTGGCCTAACCTATGGCTCGGCCAAGGATCGGCAAGGAAAAATGAATCTGGCCTAGAGGCAGAGTAAGGAAATCCGAGTGAATACATCGTCTCATAATCTAACCACCCTCCGCCGCGCCGACCGCGAAATTACCGACCGGGCAACCATCGAAGCGATCTTGCGCCGGGCCGAGGTGGGACGGCTGGGGCTGGCGGTGGATAACGCGCCTTATGTGGTG
The DNA here is from genome assembly GCA_016926805.1 of Anaerolineae bacterium. Taxonomy (GTDB): domain Bacteria; phylum Chloroflexota; class Anaerolineae; order 4572-78; family J111; genus JAFGNV01. The sequence goes on along the minus strand of JAFGNV010000066.1, from coordinate 18,913 downwards.
CCATTGAATTATGTGTATCATAACGGCGCGATTTACTTTCACAGCGCCCATGAGGGCCGCAAAATAGTGATGCTCAAAGCCAATCCACAGGTGTGCTTTGAGGTAGACGAACATTACGGCACGGTGCGCAGTAACAAACCCATGTCGCACAGCACCCACTATGCCAGCGTGGTTGTTTTTGGCCAGGCCCAAATTTTGGCAGACCTCCAGCAGAAATGTGAGATTCTGCAAGCCTTGCTTGATAAATACGCGCCGGGCCGTCACTACCGCGCCTTGCGAATTGACGAAGCAAACAACGTGACGGTGGTAGAAATTAGAATTAAAGCGATGACGGGCAAAACCCGTGCCCCGTTTTACCCCGGCGACAAGGTGCGCCTGCGGCTCAATGGCGAGCCGGACGTGCGCCTGGGGGCAGGGGTGTTTGAAGTTGAAATGGTAGACGAGGCCGGGTTAGTTCACCTGAATAACCGCAATGTGTGTTTACCCTGGGAGCGGTTTGAAAGTTATTTTGGGCCGGGAGACGGGGATTGAGCTTGAGATTAGTTTTAATGATGGTGGGGGGCTTGATGCTTGGATCAGGCATGAAAATCACCTGCAATTGCGCCACGGCTGACCGGTAAAAAGATGACGCTGGTGTTGAGCGGTGGCAATTTGTCGTTGGAGCAATTAAGGGGTATTCTGCTGTAAAAATTTTGTTAAGAAGGAGAAACGTATGCCCCACTTTTACAGTTGGACCGATCTGCCCCAAACGCCCATGGCGCCGGGCATTTGGCGGCGGCTGGTCAGCGGCGAAAAAGTTATGATTGTTCAGGTAACTCTGGACAAAGGTGCGGTGGTTGACACCCACCAGCATCCCCACGAGCAAATGACGCATCCGTTGTCGGGCGTGCTGGAGTTGGAGATTAACGGCCAAACGCGCATTATGCGGCCCGGCGATGTGGCCCACATCCCGGCCAACACCCCGCACCGGGCCGTAGCTCTGGAAGACGTGATTACGCTCGACATTTTCAGCCCTCCGCGTGAGGATTTTTTGACGTAACTTGTTGAGGAAGGGTTACAGCAGATAAACAATGAGAACAATCGATTTACGCAGCGACACAGTTACTCTGCCCAGCCCGACCATGCGCCGGGCCATGGCCGAGGCCGAACTGGGCGATGACGTTTACGGCGAAGACCCAACGGTCAACAAACTTGAAAGCCTGGCCGCCGAGAAACTGGACAAGGAAGCGGCTCTATTTGTCTCCAGCGGCACCCAAAGTAATCTGGTGGCGGTGCTGACCCACTGTACCCGTGGCGACGAGTACATCGTGGGTCAAAATGCCCACACCTATCGTTACGAAGCTGGTGGGGCCGCCGTGCTGGGCAGCATCCAGCCTCAACCGTTGGATTTTGAACCGGACGGTACTTTGGACCTGGCCAAAGTGAAAGCGGCCATCAAACCCGATGATTATCATTTTGCCCGTACCCGTTTGTTGTGCCTGGAAAATACACAAGCCGGTAAGGTATTGCCGCTCGACTACCAGGCCGAGGCCGGAGCGTTTGCCCGCGCGCACAACCTGGCCACGCACCTGGACGGCGCGCGAATTTTTAATGCCGCCGTCAAACAGGGAGTTGACGTGACCGAGATTACCCGGCATTTTGATTCGGTTTCGGTGTGCCTGTCTAAAGGATTGGCGGCGCCGGTAGGGTCGGTGTTGTGCGGGCCGGCAGAGTTTATTAAAGAGGCGCGGCGCTGGCGCAAGATGGTCGGTGGGGGAATGCGGCAAGCGGGCGTTCTGGCCGCCGCCGGGATCATTGCCTTAACCGAGATGGTGGAACGGCTGCACGAGGACCACCTCAACGCTCGCCGCCTGGCCGAAGGACTGGCCAATATTCCCGGGTTCTATGTGGACCTGAACACGGTGCAGACCAATATGGTCTTTCTCAGCCTGGCCGACTCGCTGGTCGATGCCTTTGGCCCTTTCATGGCCAAACGGGGCATTATTGTCAGCAAAGGTTCAACTTCCCTTCGGCTGGTAACACATTACGGAATTGAGGCGGCGGATATTGAGCTTGTTATTCAATCTGCGGTTGAATATAGCGCTCAATTCAGTTTAAATTAATTTTTTATGAGGTAGAATATCAGTATGGCTAAAAAATCTTACAGCCCTCTGGCTTCGTACACCGATTTGAAGGAGGTTGAGGGGGAACTCAACCAGGCGAAAACCGTTGACAAAATCCGCGAATTGGTCGTCAAACACGGTCCTCGGGTGGGCTACAGAGCCTTCTGCTATTTATTGGGGGGCAAAATGACTCCCGAAGCCATGAAGCCCGACGAAGCGTGTGTAGCGGCGGCCACGCTGGAGCAGCAGGGCAAAGCCGATGAGGCAATGGAGATTTATAAAAAGGTAATTAAAGTACATTCTGACCATCCCATTGCCAAAAGCAAGGTGGCAGGAAATCAGTAGTATTAGGAAAACCAAAAAGTAGGGGATAAGGGGAAAAGAGCGGTTGAGTAAATGCTACCCTACTTGTTATTCCCTCATCCCAAGAATAGGAGAGAAACAATGACAGCACAAAACGGTAAAAATCAAAATGTATCCCAGGACGGCAATGGGGCCGAAAGCGGTACCTGGCGGGTCAAGGTGGGCCTGGCCCAAATGCTCAAGGGCGGGGTGATTATGGATGTGGTCACCCCGGAGCATGCCCAAATTGCCGAGGAGGCCGGCGCGTGTGCGGTAATGGCGTTGGAACGTGTTCCAGCAGACATCCGGGTGCACGGTGGCGTGGCGCGGATGAGCGATCCCGGCCTGATTGAAAAGATCATGCAAGCTGTTTCCATCCCCGTAATGGCTAAAGCTCGCATCGGTCACTTTGTCGAGGCTCAAATTTTGGAAGCCATCGGGGTAGACTATGTTGACGAAAGTGAAGTGTTGACCCCGGCGGATGAGGCGTATCACATCAACAAACATCTGTTCAAAATTCCCTTTGTCTGTGGTTGTCGCAATCTGGGCGAAGCTTTGCGCCGCATTGGCGAAGGTGCAGCCATGATTCGTACCAAAGGTGAGGCCGGTACGGGTGACGTGGTTGAGGCTGTTCGCCACGCCCGCGCGGTGGTGGGCGAAATCCGGCGGCTGCAAAACATGCCGGATGAAGAGCTGATGACCTACGCCAAAGATATTGGCGCGCCCTACGAGTTGATCAAAGAAACCAAAGAATTGGGCCGGTTGCCGGTGGTCAACTTTGCCGCCGGTGGGGTGGCTACTCCCGCCGACGCAGCGATGATGATGCAGTTGGGCGTGGACGGCGTGTTTGTGGGCAGTGGCATCTTTAAGAGCAACAATCCGGCCAAACGGGCCAAGGCCATTGTTGAGGCCGTGACTCACTACAACAACCCTAAAATTCTGGCCGAAGTCAGCAAAGACCTGGGCGAGGCAATGGTTGGCATCAATGTCAGCAACATTCCCCGGGAAGAAATGCTGGCCGAGCGAGGTTGGTAGGAGAATTAGTAACAGGTAGCAGGTAGCAGTTGTCATTGCCACCCTGCTACTCTGCTACCTGTCATCTCAGGGTCTGTCCCGAATTTTGGGCAGACTAGGGGGGAGTTGGGGGAACACCCCCCTAGCCCCCCGGTCTGCGGCGCAATGCGTCCTAAAATTTGGGACGCACCCGTCATCTCACTACCGTTGGCATAAATTGACCACAATTAATGCAGGAACCATAGCCGCGTTTGTTGAGTCCTGCTCCTCCTATAGTCCCTTTAACCCCTTGACTCGTCTTTTAAAACATTTTATACTTTTAACATTGGGTCTTGTTATACTGAGCGAACGCTAAAATTTTCCTAGGACGGCATCCCTATGCCATCCGCTGACATTACAGAAATTTGGTATAACAGACGTTTCTTTACGTTTGCTGGCAAGTGCTTGGTTAATCATCCCCCAACTTTGGTGAAGAACCTTGACCATCTTCATCTATCAATTCTCCTAAGTCACCGATCTGACGGTGGCGAAGAAAAATTGAGGCCCTGGCAGTGAACTGCACCCGACGACTGGTCACAAAATCAATTTTTTTGATGCTCTTCAGGCGTAAACAAGATGACCACAGCAGATAATGTTCATAACGCCAGAATATCCTCTTCGTCCCCAGCCATTGGCCTGCCGACTTCTGATTTTATAGATTCCAGAATTCATTCATTTTTATTTGGCAAAAACACCAGATATTTGGGGTGTGATACTCCCACTATTTTTGGTACAATGAAAACAATTTATGGTGTGGGCGATCGACATCCATTGACCAGACATAGGACTTGGATGATTTGATGTTGTTGGTGATCAGGCCGACCCAACTCTAAAGAACGGTCAGGAGGTAATCAAATTGGAACAGTTATTTGGCCCTTTCGTTGAAGAGGAGGCCTGTCAAGAATATCTGGTTGTTCGTTTTTTACCTAATTCTATTCCCCTGCAGCAGCGATGGCGAAATACGGGATTGTCGGCTGATTTTTTGGCCGAGTATTGGACAACTTTTTTCCCGGCGTATGATATTCCATCTCGGAACAGACAGCGGGAAATCAGGGGGGCTATCAATTACATTGCCAATGAATTATTGGAGAATGTGATGAAATTCAGCTACCAACCGGCCAACCAGCCGGTAAGCTTGGGCTTGTATTTATATCAGGATGAATTCAAATTTTATGCCAGCAATGCCATCGATCCTGCGGCAGTGGCAGACTTTCAGCGGCGCATCCAAACACTACTAACCGAAGACACCCAGGAGTTATACTTACAGCAGGTAGAGAGAAATGCGGCTGGTGATAGCGCCGGTTCTCATTTAGGACTACTGACCATGATTAACGATTATGGGGCAAATCTGGCCTGGAAATTTGAAGGCGTTGAGATTATTATGGTAACTACCATGGTTCAACTGGCTGTGTAGAGTAAATTCCACTCAAAAGAACTTTTCAGGAGTGATTTTTTATATGGAAGTTAAGGGTGAAAATTATCACGTTATCTATAACCCGGAAACGGCCACCGTAACGTGTCAAGGATCGATCCGGGTACATGGCATCAGCGAGTATAACCATATTGTGCAGTTACTCAGTCACGTTGTGGCTCAGAAACCAGATACCGTTATCCTTGATTTGAGAGAGTTAGAGTTTTTGAGTAGTTCCGGGATTAATATTCTGTCTAGATTTGTGATTAAGATTCGAGAGCAGCGGAGTAGTAATCTCATTGTACGGGCGGCGTTTGAGATTCCCTGGCAGCAAAAGTCGTTAAGAAATTTACAGCGACTCATGGCCGGATTAGAATTGGTGTGGGAATGAGGCGGCGACGGCTGATGTGATATAGTAGTTTAGGCATAAACACGATTGCGCGGCATGCCCGATATGGCCGATTTTTAAATAGACCAAAGATCAGATCTACTCTGGCTATTCTTTAGCCAGGAGGTAACCAAAATGCAACAGATATTTGGTAATTTTGTTGAGCCAAAGAATGGCGCCGAATATCTGATCGTCCGTTTTTCACCCACCTCTTTGCCCTTGCAACAGCGATGGCAAAATACGGGCCTGTCGGCCGACTTTTTGGCCGAATATTGGACGAGCTTTTTCCCGGCGCATGATATTCCATCTCGCAACAAACAACAGGAGATCAAAGGGGCTGTCAATTACGTTGCCAACGAATTATTGGAAAATGTGATGAAGTTTAATTACCAACCGGCCGACTATCCGGTAAGCCTGGGTTTGTATTTATACCAAAATCACTTCAGGTTCTATGCGACGAATGCAATTGACCCCCGAGTAGTTGAGGATTTTCAGGCCCGCATCCAAAACTTGCTTAGGGGAGACCCCCAGGCGTTATACCTGGAACAGGTAGAAAAGAACGCGGCTGAAGATAGTTATGGTTCCCACATAGGTTTACTGACAATACTTAGTGATTATGGAGCACAGTTAGCCTGGAAGTTTGAGACAATCTCACGGGAAACCACAATTATTACGGTAACAACCATGGCCCAGTTGGATTTATTTACATAAATAATAAACTAACCCCACAAGTAGGCGACAAGGAGTGATTTTTAGGTATGGAAGTCAAGGGCAACAATTACCATATCATTTTTTATCCGGAAACCATCACCATTGCTTTTGATGGTACCCTGCGGTTACGTGGTATGGCCGAATATGATCCAATTGTGCAATTAATGGATGATGTTGTGGCCCAAAACCCAGATACAATTACTCTGGATTTGCGAAAACTACATTTCTTGAACAGTTCTGGCATTAACATTTTGTTTAAATTTGTAATCAAAATACGCGATCAGAGCAGTTGTAAACTGGTGGTGCAAGGGTCGGAGCAGGTTCCCTGGCAGAAGAAGTCGTTAAAGAATCTGCAACGGCTGATGGCAGACGTGAAGCTAGAATGGGATTAATTGGGGATAGAAAGTGGAATCACTAACTGGAGAGAAATAGCGGTAACGGAGCATTAAAATGACATCGCCGATGCCTTCCCCTGAAGCGCTGTTGGCTGAGGTTGCTACCTTGCGCCGCGAGCTTGTTAAATTGCAGTCTGAAAAAGCCGAGCTGGAACTGTTGATGGAGATGACCACCGAATATTCGGACGAGGTGGCCGATGAACTATTCGACACAGTTGAGGCTACTCAGCAAGAAAGTGAACAACGTTTTGAGGTGATAACCAACACCGTTCCGGTTCCCATCCTTGTCAGTCGGGTTGCGGAGGATGTAATTGTGTATGCCAACACTGCCGCTGGTGAATTGACCGGAATGGCCAGCGAGGCCTTGTTGGGACAAGGCATTGTCGAATTCTATAGTAATGCCGGGGAACGGAAGCGAATCCTCGCCACCGTGGATAAAGAAGGTCATGTCAATAATTGGGAAATTCGGGGCAAGCAGATTGGGGGTAACGTTTTTTGGGCGGCGGTTTTTATCCGGCCGTTGGTATTCAATGCTGAACCTGGTCTGCTCGAAGTCTATTATGATCTGACTGCATCCAAAGAGGCGGAAGTAGAAATCTTGCGATTGCAGCATTTGCTCCAGAACATTACGGACTCAATGCCCTCGGCCTTAATTACCCTGAACCCAACCGGTCGAGTGCTTACCTGGAATCCGGCGGCTGAAAGGTTAACCGGACAAACCTCAAATCGGGTAATGGGTCGGTTGTTGTGGACAACCTGCCCTAACCTGGCTCGTTACCGTGATTTATTTGAACAGGTTGTTAAAGACAATCAAGTAATACACCAACATCGAGAGCAGTGGGCTGCCAACGGCGGCTCCACTCACTATGAGATAAGTATCTTTCCTTTGGCCGACGACCTGAAAGGCGCAGTATTACGGATAGACGATGTGACTGAGCGAGTGCAATTGGAAGAAATGATGTTCCAATCGGCCAAGATGGCCAGTGTCGGCGGTTTAGCCGCGGGGGTAGCCCACGAGATCAATAACCCCTTAAGCGGCTTGCTCCAGAGTGCCCAGATGCTACAAATGGCCCTTGATATTGATCGGCCCCGCACTCGCGAGCGTCTGCAAGGGTGCGGGATTGACCCGCTGGGATTGGCTCGCTACCTAAATGAACAAAATCTACCGGAGTACCTGGCCGGTATCCGTTCTACCGGTGAGCGGGCCGCTCGGATTGTCACCGATCTACTTAGCTTTTCGCGTAAGAGTTCCTCGCAATTTGTACCCCATGATTTGAATAGTCTGGTAGAGCAGATCCTGGCTTTGGCCGCGGCGGATTACGATTTGAAGAAAAGGTATGATTTTCGGAATCTTGAGATTATATTGGAATTGTCTCCCGGTTTGCCGTTGGTGATTTGCGACGGTCCGCAGGTTGAGCAAGTGGTGCTTAACCTGGTGCGCAACGCAGCCCAGGCATTGACCCAAGAGCAAAAATATAGGCGTGAAAGAGGCAAGAGTGCAATAAAACGGGGACGGTTGACCTTACGAACTTCCCTGGTTCCTTCCGGGAGTTGGGTAAGACTGGAAGTGGAGGATAATGGGCCAGGTATACCCGAAGAATTACGGACGCGGCTATTTGAACCCTTTTTTACAACTAAAGCAATGGGCGAGGGAACAGGCCTGGGATTATGGTTATGTTGGACCATTGTCGTTGAGCGTCATAAAGGACGCATCTGGGCCGAACCTGTCCAGAGTCACACCGAAGCGGCTGAAATTGAAAGCGGAACCCGATTCATCGTTGAATTGCCAATTGGCGAGGCGTGAGGTCGTAATTGGTTAGGAGTATATGTGTATGACCGAGCTATCAGAATCACCGATCCCAGCCGAATTACTCGAAGAAATTGCTGCATTACGCGAGGAGGTAGCCAAACTACAAAACGAAAAGGCCGAGATGGAATTGTTGATGCAGATGACGGCCGAACACTCGGATCGGGTGGCCGACGAATTATACAGCGCGGTTGAAGAAACCCAGCGGGAGAGTGAAGAACGCTTTAGAGTAATTACCAATACCGTGCCTGTCCCCATTGTCGTGAGCCGGATAGCAGAAGATATGATTGTGTATGCCAATCCGGCGGCAGGCGAGTTACTGGGGACAACCAGTGAGGATTTGCTGGGACGCAGTGTTGCTGAGTTTTATGGTAATACCAAGGAACGTCAAAAGATATTGACAGCCATAGCCGAGCAAGGCGTTGTCGACAACTGGCAAGTGCAAGGTAAACAGGATGGTGAGGTATATTTTTGGGCGGCGGTATTCATTCGTCCGCTCACTTTTCATGCCGAGCCGTGTCTGCTTGAAGCCTACCACGATCTCACTGCCCACAAGCAGGCACAATTGGAGCAGGCGCGTTTACAGCAAGAGATTATCGAGGCCCAGCAAAAAGCCATCCAGGAATTATCTACGCCGGTTATTCCGGTTATTGATCAAATCATTGTAATGCCCCTTATTGGTAATATTGATAGCATGCGGGCCAGGGACCTTACGCGCCAATTACTGGCCGGGATTAGTGAGCATCGGGCTAAAGTGGTAATTTTGGATATTACCGGCGTTCCCCTTGTAGATAGTGGGGTGGCTAATTATTTAACCAAAGCCATCCGGGCGGCGCAACTCAAAGGTGCCCGAACCATTGTCACCGGTATCTCCGAAGCCGTAGCCGAGACCATTGTTGATCTGGGGATTGACTGGAGCGAGATTACCACCTTAAGCGATTTAAGAACGGGTTTATTGGTGGCTCTAAGGAGTTTGGGTAAAAGATTGTTATGATAGATGAGATACGTGGAGGAAATTTGCGATGTTGACCTGGCTTAGACAAAGACTTGCCCCTCCGGTTTTTGAGGATGAGGATCAGACCCGTGTGGCTGCACTACTGAATACGATGTTGTTGATTATCCTGGGGGCCACAGTACTGGTGACACCCATTTTAGTCTTGGTTGACTCAGAAAATCTGATTCTCAACCTATCAATTATTCTCCCGGCGGGTGTAGCTATCCTGGGCTTAATCCTGTTATTACGCTATGGGTGGATGCGACTCACCAGTATTCTATTTTTAATTGCCTTGTTCACCATAATTACCCTCAACCTTTGGTTTTTTGAGGGAAGTGTCCGAGGGGTTAATACAGGTGGTTACTTTATGGTAATCATCATTGCTGCTTTACTGTTGGGAGGATCAGCCGCAATTATTTTTGGCGCGTTAAGTATATTAACTACTGTGGCGCTATACGTGGCCGAAATCAATCATATCATCGTTGCTCCGCCACGGGGGGTTGCTTTTTCTGATTGGTTGGTTTTGGGGATTCTCTTGATTGTGGTGACTCTACTGCTGCGTTTTGCGGTGAACAGTATCAACCAGGCCCTCATCCGCGCCCGTAAAAATGAACAGGAGGCAGCTATCTTCCGGTCGCTGGCGGAGAATGCGACCGATGGTATCTTTATGAGTACGCCGGACGGCAAAGTTACTTACGGCAACCGGGCGGGTTATGAATTGTTTGGCCTGGACTATGAAGAACAGACTCTCCATGGGATTGGTTTCTCCTCGCTCATTCCGGCGCCGCAGATCGAGGCTATAGGGCAAGAACCTCAACCTTCTCCAGGTGACGAACTCTTGCATAGTGGCAGTTGGCGCGGCGAGGCCAAACAACAACGACAAGATGGTTCAGCCTTTGATGCGTATAGCACGACCTTTTCCATTTGTAATGATGCCGGAGCGCAGGTTGCTTTGGCCGCCATCATCCGCGATATTACCGAGCAAAAACAGGCTGAAGTTGAACGTCAGCGGTTGCAGCAAGAGGTGATTGAGGCCCAACGTCAAACCCTCAAGGAACTCTCTACCCCCATTATTCCGGTGATGGATCAAATCATTGTCATGCCCCTCATCGGCAGCGTAGACACCCTGCGGGCCGGAGATATCACCCGCGCGCTGCTTAAGGGTATTACTGACTATCGGGCCAGGATTGTCATTGTAGATATCACCGGCGTGCCGTTGGTGGATAGCGGCGTAGCCAACCACCTGAACAAAACTATTCAGGCGGCCCGGCTCAAGGGGGCGCAAACCATTATCACCGGCATTTCCGATGCGGTAGCCGAAACGATTGTGGATTTGGGCATTGATTGGAGCGGCGTTACCACCCTGAGCGATTTGCAGACCGGCCTGATGGCGGCGTTGGATAGTTTGGGAGTTAAGTTAATCAGATAAAATCAGAATGTGTTGCGTTGCAGCGTATCAATTGTTTTATAGGGTCAGAAAATGAGTAAGCCTCTTAATTTTAAAATTCAACTTATGAATTGGTTGATAGAACCGGTGACTTTCATTGATAACCCTGAACGCCGTCGTCAGGCGCGATTGCTCTCGTCGCTGCTGTTGGCTTTGGTTTTGGTCAGCACCCTGTCGGTAATAATTGATGTAGCTTCCGGGCAGCTTGTTTTGCGGGAGATAAGCAGTTACATGCCCATATTTGGTGTCATTGCTCTGCTGGGCGTTTATGGCCTTAGCCGCACCCGGCATTATACAGCCAGTGCGGCAACGTTTGTCGGCATCCTGTTTATCATCATTCATATTGCTCCTATTTTTGAAGTTGATAGCCCGGGTTGGCTTTATTATGCCGTTTTGCCCATCCTCTTAAGTTGCCTGCTGTTTTCGTTGAATATTGCCCTGGTTGTGGCTGCGGTCAGTATTGGGAGTATGTTGTTACTCATAATTTTTGTGCCGGGGATAAAATTTGATATTTATTGGCTGCCTGTTATGTATACCGTCATTATCACCGCAGTTGTCGTTACTTTTATGCGCCATCGCGACCTGGTGGAAATGGACCGGCAGCTTGAAGTCAAACAATCGCAGCAAATGCTGGAACTGGTGTTAAACTCCATTCCTATTCGGGTTTTTTGGAAGGACAAAGACCTGAAATTTCTCGGCGGCAATCATCTTTTTGCTCAAGATGTCGGCTTGGCCTCACCCGCGGAACTTGTCGGTAAAAACGATTTTGACCTGGCCGGTTCTGACCGGGCCGCGTGTTACCAGGCCGATGATCGATTGGTGATGGAATCGAACCAACCCAAACTCAATTATGAAAAGGTTCAAACCGCCCCCACTGGAACCGAGCAGTGGTTGCAAATTAGCAAAATTCCTTTTCGTGATCCGGCGGGCAATATTGCCGGGGTGTTAGGGATTTATGATGATATTACTGCTCGCAAGCAGGTTGAAATTGAGCGCGAGCGCCTGCAACAAGAGGTTATCGAAGCCCAGCAGCGGGCTATTGCGGAACTGTCCACGCCCGTCATCCCCATTATGGATCGTATTATTGTGATGCCGCTTATGGGCAGCATTGACAGTTTGCGTGCCCGCAACATTACCCGCAGCCTGTTGGCAGGCATCAGCCAGCACCGGGCCAAAGTAGTCATTTTGGATGTAACCGGCGTGGGCCTTATGGACACGGGCATTGTCAATCATCTTAACAAAACCATCCAGGCCGCCCAGCTCAAGGGCGCGCAAACCATTGTCACCGGTATCTCTGATGCGGTGGCCGAGGCGATTGTAGATTTGGGCATTGACTGGAGCGGCGTTACCACCCTGGCCAATCTGCAAACTGGCCTCATGGCCGCGCTGGATAGTTTAGGTATCAAATTGACACAATGAGGCCAGACAGCCGTATCATTATCAGTTCAATGCCGGAGGATGATAATAAGCGGATTACATCGCAAATAATATCAAAAGGGGACTATATGTTCAATAAACTCGTCAATTTATGGCAACACGTGACAACGCCTCAAGAAGCAGACCAAGATGCTGCCCGGCGCGAGTATGCCGCCAGGGTTATTTTGGCTACCTTGAGTATAACCGCTGTTTTTGCCGCGCTGATTTTTATGATTGCCTGGTTGGCCGGAGCAGTGATTTATGTTTTTCCCCTCGTTAGTCTGGTGATTTGTTTGTTATTAAGCGGCGGTTTGTGGTTAACTCATTTAGGATATTGGCGGCTGACCGGTTATATACCAGCCTTGGTTATATTTTTGCTCGCTGTATACGGCAATTATCTCTACGGAATAGCCACCAACGCGGTGATGTTCTATTTGTTAGCCGTGTTGTTGATTGGCATCACGGAAAATAAGTGGATGCAGTGGGTGGGCCTGTTTCTCTGCTTGGCGGTTTATGTTGGTTTGGGGATAGCGCATCTGCAATATCCATTAGGGGGTGTTCCCATGGGGCCCGATCTATTGGTGCGTTGGACACTTAACATGTTTCTGGCGATGATCATTGCCCTTGAGTTGCAGCGATTTTTGAACAACCAGTTGCACAAGACGTTACAAAGAACGCAGGAATATGCAGCGCAATTGGCCCAAGAGTCGGAAGAACGCCGGCATGTTGAAAACGAACGCACGCAACTGCTGGCTGAGCAGGCCACCTTACAACAGCAAATCATTGAGGCGCAGCAGCATGCCCTCAAAGAGCTTTCTACTCCTATTATTCCGGTGATGGACAACGTTATCGTCATGCCCCTCATCGGCAGCATTGATAGCCTGCGCGCCCGCGATATTACCCGCACCCTGCTGACTGGCATTACCCAACACCGGGCCAAAGTAGTTATCCTTGATGTAACCGGCGTGAGCCTGATGGATACGGGCATTGTTAACCATCTCAACAAAACCATTCAAGCGGCGCGGCTGAAAGGGGCGCAGACGATTGTCACCGGTATGTCCGACGCGGTGGCCGAGGCCATTGTGGACTTGGGGATTGATTGGAGCGGCGTTACCACCCTGAGCGATTTGCAGACCGGCTTGCTGGCGGCCCTGGATAGTTTGGGTTTTAGGTTAAACAAGGGGATAGGTAGACAATCTCTCTCTCCAAATGCTAATGGAATGTTAAGGGAGGGTTAGGCATGGAGAACAAAAATATGGAAACGTTACCCCCTACACCACCTGAGAATGAATCTGACAGAGCAGAACCACCTGCTTCTCAACCGGCGGCAGGCATGCTCAAGTTATTGAGTCCAAGCGGCCGTCCGACCTGGTTATTTTACCTGTTACTGGTTATCCCTCTTTTTCTGATGTTGGGGATTGTCAACCGCTCCAGACAGGCCTTGGACGCCCAACAAGAGAACCTGCGTTACCGGCACCAGGAAGCCTTGCTGGGGTTGGAGGCGGAAATGAAATCCGCGCTCAACACGGTGGAAGGACTGCGCGCGGCCGCCCAGGCCTATTATACCAATCCCGGCGCGGAGCCTTCGCCCTATTATGGTATGTTGGCGCCTCGCCCCAACAAAGGCGGTTATGCTATGGAACGCATTCAACCGCCTTTTAGCCAGGATCAGTTGGCCAACCTGACCGGCCTGGGCGAATTGGAGCGAGACGACGCCTCCTTTCGCCGGGAAATCGAAATGGCGCTATCGCTAACCCCAATGTTTGGTTGGGCCAAGCAAATTCATCCTGCGGCCACATGGGTTTATTACACCTCGGCGCGGGATTTTATCAGTATGTACCCCTGGGTGTCGGCCGACGATTTTTTCTTTAACCCGGACTTCTATGAACATGGATTTTTTAAGGATGGGCGGCCGGAAAATAACCCCAACCGCGAGTCATTTATCACCGAAGTGTATAAGGATGAAGCCGGGCAGGGATTGATGGTTACGCTGGCCGCGCCGGTATATGAAGGTGATACGTTCCGCGGCACAGTGGCCCTTGATTTTACTTTGTCCTGGTTAAACCGATTTTTTGCCCAACCAGAATACACCGAGGAAAAAGCATTTATCATTAACGACCGCGATCAGGTGGTGGCGCTGTCCACAACCCCGCCAAAAGAGGGCATCCTTGGCATGGCCGATGTTCTGCCAGAGTTAAAACAGGATACGGCCACCTTGCTCAACCTGGCCTCAGGCCAGGTGCATACTCTGGGCCAGGGCCGGTATTATGCGTTTGTCCAGCCCATTCAACATACCCCGTGGACTTATGTCGTCGTTGTCCCCCGGCAGTATGTCATGTTCAAAGCGGCGGGGGATGTGGTTCCGGTTGTACTCACGTTTCTGTTATCTCTGGTGGCGATAGTGTTTATATGGCAACGCGCCCGGCAGCAAAGCAAGTTTCGCGCCCTGGAAGCCCAACGTATAGCCCAAGAACAGCAGGGCCGGGCGGAATTATTGCGCGAGAAAGATTTTTCCGACGCGGTTATCAACAGCCTGCCGGGGATTTTCTACATTTATGATGCCCAGGGACGCTTAATACGTTGGAATAGAAATTATGAACAGGTAACGGGATATTCGGCTGAAGAAATGACCACATTGACCGCCTTGACCGGCATTGCTGAAGAAGACAGAGACCATCTTGCCGGTACGGTGAGGGAGGTGTTCACCGCGGGTCAGGCAACAGCAACAGAGGCGCGTTTATTGACCAAAAACGGTGATAAAATTCCATATTATCTCACCGGATTCCGGCTAAATATGGGAGACGAGACGTACCTGGTGGGGATAGGTTTGGACCTCTCGGCGCAAAAGCAGGCCGAGGCCGAGCGAGAGCGCCTGCAAAAAGAAATCATCGAAGCCCAACAGCGAACTCTGGCTGAACTTTCGACCCCGGTTATCCCGGTATTGGAAGGCATTATCGTAATGCCCCTGATTGGCAGTATCGACACCTTGCGCGCCCGCGATGTTACCCGCAACCTGTTGGCGGGTATTACCCAACACCGGGCTAAAGTGGTCATTTTAGATATTACCGGCGTGCCCATTATTGACAGCGGCGTGGCCGGTTACTTAAACAGAACTATTCAGGCGGCCCGGCTTAAGGGCACGCGGGTAATGGTGACGGGCATTTCCGAGGCCGTGGCCGAGACCATTGTGGATTTGGGCATTGATTGGAGCAATATTGAAACTCTGGCCGATTTGCAAACCGGCCTGGTGGCTGCCCTGCACAATTTGGGCGTTGAATTGCGGACAGCATAAGTATCTAAAGTTTGAATATTTGACATCGTCGCAAATTATGGGTTTAGGATTAAGGAGCCGAGAAATTTACCACGGAGACGCAGGAACCACTGAGAAAAACCAAACCTAACTTGTCAGGCCAAAAACTCCGGGTACTCTGTGCCTCGGCGGCGATATTTTCCAGGTTGGTATTTTCAGGCACATAATCGGGATTACATGTTGGGTTGGATAGCCTTGGAGTCAGGTTGACGAAATAAACGATAAACCCATATAATAGTTAAAGAGTAAAAGACTGAATATGGCCACAAAAAAAGAGTTAGAAAGCCGTATCGTTGAATTAGAAGCCGAGTTGGATCATATATCTATTTTCAAAACTATGGTTGATAATTCGCTGGATGCGGTTTTTGCAAGCGATCCGGAGGGGACTCGGTTTATCTATGTAAACCGGGTCTGCTACGAATTGCATGGCTACGATTATGATAAGCAGGAATTAAGTGGGCAATCGCCACAAGTTTTTTTGGCAGATAAAGAGCAATTTGTCGAAACGGTTATCCCCCAGGTAATGACTGGCGGCTGGAAGGGAGAGGTGCGGCACAAACGTAAAGACGGTTCCACCTTCGATGCCAGCGCGGTAGTATTTCTTTTGCAGGATACCAAAGGGCGACCTTTTGTGGTGACCAATGCTCGCGACATTACCACGCAAAAGCAGACCGAAGATGAGCGGGAGCGGCTGCAACAGGAGATCATTGAAGCCCAACAGCGGGCCATCGCCGAACTGTCCACGCCCGTTATTCCTATTATGGATCGGATTATCGTAATGCCCCTCATCGGCAGCATCGACAGCCTGCGCGCGCGTGACATCACCCGCAATCTACTGGCCGGCATCAGCCAGCACCGGGCCAAAATCGTTATTTTAGATGTAACTGGAGTGGGTCTGATGGATACCGGCATTGTCAATCATCTCAACAAAACCATTCAGGCGGCCCGGTTGAAGGGGGCGCAAACCATTGTTACCGGCGTGTCCGACGCCGTGGCCGAGGCCATTGTGGACTTGGGTATCGACTGGAGCGCCATCACCACCTTGAGCGATCTGCAAACCGGCTTGATTGTTGCTTTGGATAGCCTGGGTGTTAAATTGAACAGATCATAAAATATCATTACCATATCCTGCCAACAAATATTCAAATGGGGAGACCTTAGTTATGGAAACAGGTACGATCCAAAAATTAGAGAGCTTGCTGCTGGTATCCGTTCCACGTGACTTGATGGATGAGGAAGTTTTACGGTTGCGACGACAGGTATCGCAAGAAATCCGCCGGTATCGTTCGCGGTGGGTATTGCTGGATTTCTCGCAAGTGGACATCTGTGATAGTTTCTTTGGCCGTTTTATTCAGAGTATGGCCGATATGGCCGGTTTGATGGGAGCAGAAGTTATTGTTTCCGGACTCCAGGATGCGGTTATTGAAACACTGATTGAGCTTGGGATGACCTTACCCAACATTCAAGCGGTGCTAGACCTGGATGACGCGCTGGCTCTGAGTAGAGAAGAATTGCTATCAGGAGAATCTCCAATAAGCACCGGGTCGGATGCAGCCAAGAATAATCTATTATTGGCTAATGATGAGGGCGACAGAAATTCATTATTTGCAGACTTGACGGAGGTATAATATGGCAAACGAACTTGTTGAACCCGTCCGCTTGCCGATCAATAATCTGATAAACGTGGTTACCACCCGCCGTCGTGGCCTGGAAATGGCGTTGAAGCTAGGTTTCTCTCTGCCTGATGCCACCAAGATTGCGGTGGTTATCTCAGAGTTGGCCCGGAACATCACCCTTTATACCGAAGGTGGAACCATTACCCTTATCCCGTATACGGGCGAGCGCAAAGGGATAAAAATTATTGCCCAGGATAAAGGGCCAGGTATTGAGGACGTGAATCGAGTGTTGGCCGGAGGCTACACCACTTCTAAAGGATTAGGCATGGGCATTTCTGGATCTAAAAAGATAATGGATGAATTTGAGATCCAGACCGTTATTGGCGGAGGAACAACCATCAAGGGAACCAAATGGTTGGATTAGAGATCTCTGATTGATGGGGTAAGCCAGTAGAGGTATGAAGTGTGTCTACTAAAATGGAACGCCCGCTGAATCCAGTACCTGATGAGATTTGTATCTCCATCAGACGTGATACCGACATTGTATTGGCCTGTCAAAAAGGGCGTGCGTTAGCGGCTGAATTCAATCTTTCAGGGAATGATCAAGTTGTGGTTGTAATTGCCATCTCAGAAGTAGCTCGCAATATCCTTCTCTATGCCGGGCGCGGTGAGATTATTTTGACCCCTGTTCAACAGAATCATAAACAAGGGATTATGGTTGTGGCTCGAGATAACGGGCCGGGTATGGCCGATATTGAACTGGTTTTGCAGGATGGTTATTCCACCGGAGGCGGATTAGGGTTGGGTCTTTCTGGGGCAAAACGATTAATGGATGAGTTTGAAATTATGTCCAAAGTAGGCCGGGGCACCACCATCATTATGAAGAAATGGGGAAGTAAACTTAATGTCTAATAACCAATCCCTGCTCGAATGGGGGGTTGCC
Organism: Anaerolineae bacterium; assembly: GCA_016926805.1. GTDB lineage: Bacteria > Chloroflexota > Anaerolineae > 4572-78 > J111 > JAFGNV01. The sequence goes on along the minus strand of JAFGNV010000066.1, from coordinate 978 downwards.
ATTCAAGCCCTGGCCGGGCACGCCGAGTCGGGCGATGCGTATGTGGTTGAACCATTTACCAATGGGGTATTGGTAGGTGTCATCGATGGACTGGGACACGGCGATAGGGCCGCCGCAGTGGCCACAACGGCGGCAGCCACCCTGAAAACTCATCCTCATGAACCGGTGACCTCGTTGATGGAACGCTGCCACGAGAAACTGCGGGGATCGCGGGGCGCGGTGATTAGCTTGGCCTCATTCAATCCACTGAAGGAAACCATGACCTGGTTAGGGGTTGGTAATGTAGATGGGATATTGTTAAAAGCAGATAAACAGTCAGGCTCGGCTCATAAAACCCTATTATTACGGGGGGGCGTTGTTGGTTATCGGCTTCCATCCTTATATGATGTGGTTCTGCCCATTGCCCGGGGGGACCTTTTATTTTTTGTCACCGATGGTATTCGGAGTGGTTTTATTAAAGAGCAGTTTCAAAACCCGTATTCACAAACGCTTGACAAAACCCAATCGGTGCAGCAGATTGCCGATACCATTTTGGCTCAGTATGGCCGTGGCACGGACGACGCCCTGGTATTAGTAGCGCGTTACAACGGGCCTGACCCCGCCAATCTGAGTAGGGCCTGACTGGCACTTTTTGCTTATCTGTGGCATGTGGGCATATCCTTATGGGCAGGTTATGCCCTCAAACTGATACTGCCATCACCGGCATCCAGGGTTGGCCATTCTGCAACAGATACCGGCTGTTGACTTCGATATGGCAGCCTCGGGGATTGCAACCGCCCATCTTTAGGTGGCCGGTTAAGGGAGGCGCAGGTGTTACCTGGCCATTAATTGTTAAAACTCGCGTTGTTGAGGGCATTGTAGTTCTGCTTTCATTCAAAGTCTCCATCAGTATTTTAGGCTCATGTGTCAGAAGTGTGCAACGTAACGAGAGCAGCGATAAAGCTGGGAGAGATGCGTTTGTGATTTCGACGAAATTCG
>JAFGNV010000065.1 GCA_016926805.1 Anaerolineae bacterium | reverse complement strand
GGCAAGGGGAAAAGCTGCTCCCTCTCCCTGTGGGAGAGGGTTGGGGTGAGGGCTAGATTACGTCTGCACTTGTTCTAAACATGAGCCTTGAGTTTTTAGAGATAGGTTTCCCAATGCATGAGGATATAAAACTCACCGAAAAATACGAACGTCAAGGCTGGCCTTCACTGCCACGGCCCGACCTCAAGCCGCCAGAAGGGTGGAGCCTCTCGCTAATTACCTCGCTCAATTGCGTGCGCCATCACTGCTTGTCGCCGGATGGACAGCAACTGGCCTTTATCTGGGATCGCGAAGATTTATCCGATGTATATACAATGCCATCCAACGGCGGCTGGCCGGGCCGGGTATCCACCGAACGCGGCCCCACGCCGCCCTGGGATGACGAAGTGCCGCAGTGGTCGCCGGACGGCCGGTGGCTGGCGTTTACCATGCGTAACCACGTTTACGTGGCTCTGGCGGCGGGCGGTCTTCCCCGCAAAATCAGCGATTTTACATCCGCCGCGTCGTCGCCGGTCTGGCTGGCGGGCAGCGAGAGTTTGATTATCAGCGTGGAACGGCACGAGGCCGACAAATTGCTCCTCACCGATCGGGACGGCAGTTGGCCCCGCGCCCTGACCACCGGCCCCGGCGATGATGTCGATGCCCAGCCCTCGCCCGATGGCCGCCTGCTCGCCTTTGTTCATGCTCCCCACGACGACTTGAACCGGCTGGACCTCAACCTGCTCGACCTGGCCAGCGGCCAGGTGAGCCTACTGACCGGAATGCCCCAACAAAAAAACTGGTGGCCGCGCTGGTCGCCGGATGGCCGCCTGCTGGCGTTTTTATCGCAGCAAACCGGTTGGTCTGAGGTGTGGCTCATCCGGCCCGATGGGGATGGACTGCGCCAGTTGACCCGCCTGGGCCAGGATGTGGCCGACCTGGCCTGGTCGCCGGACGGCAGCTGGTTGGCTTGCACCGTCAATCGAGGCGGGGCGATTGATTTGGCCCTGATTGAGGTGCAAAGCGGTCAGGTGTCTTATCTTCGGACCGGCCTGGGTCACTATGCCCGGCCCAATTGCTCACCCCAGGGAGATTTTTTGACCGTCGAATATGAGGATGCCACCCATCCCCCCGATTTGTACCGGGTGGCTGTAACGGGCGGCCAAATGACCCAATTGACCTTTTCTAATTCACCGGCTCTGGCCCAACAGCCATTGGTCGTGCCGGAGCGGGTCAGTTATCGCAGCTTTGATGGCTTGGAAATTTCGGCCTTCCTGTACCGCCCGGCTCAGCCCAACGGCGCGGCCATCCTGTATCCGCACGGCGGCCCCACCGCCCAGTACATGTTTGAATGGGACGTTCTGGCGCAATATTTTGTGGCCAAAGGCTACACTTACCTGTGCCCCAATTATCGCGGCGGCACTGGCTACGGCGCCGAGTTTGAACGCGCCAATTACTTTGCCTGGGGCATCGGTGATACTCAGGATTGTCTGTACGGCGCCCGTTATCTGCGCGAGCTGGAGGGGGTAGACCCCCAACGTCTCGCTATTTACGGCAGCAGCTACGGAGGTTATCTGGCCGCTTGTTGCCTATCCCGCGATCCTGATTATCTTTTTGCCTGCGGCGTGAGCCGGTCCGGCGACGCCCACCTGCTGACCACCTGGGCGCAGTGCAATCGCCATTTACGGCTGTACGCCGAAATGCCTCTGAGCCATCCGGCGCAACAGCGGCAGGTGTACCGGGATGGCTCGCCCATTTTTCAGGTAGAGAACGTGCAAAAGCCAGTGCTGATTCTGCATGGCCTGGAAGACGATGTGGTTCCGCCCGAAGCCGCGGAGGAGTGGGTTGAGGCCCTGCGCCGAGCGGGCAAAACCTTTGAGTACAAAACATACTCGGGCGTAGCGCACGGTTTCTTCAAACGAGAGCACCTGCTCGACGTTTACCGTCGCGTGGAACGGTTTTTGGACTGGTATCTGTTGCCAGCATGAGCGAATCTTTGCCTCAACGCGGTCAACCGGCAAAACGTTCCCGGCAGGAGTCGCCGGTGTTGCAGATGCCGTTTCGTCTGCTCACCAATCCCCTGCCGCCAGTAGAAATCCTGTTACCGGAACAGCTTGAACGGTTGCACCAGGCCTCGCTGCACATTCTGGAAAACGTGGGGCTTGATTTTTTGGATGACGAAGCCCTGGACATCTGGCAAAAAGCCGGGGCCAAGGTAGATCGCGCCGCCAGGCGCGTCTGGCCGGATCGGGGTCTGGTGCTGGAGGCCATCGCCCAGGCCCCGGTTTCCTTTACCTGGCGGGCGCGCTATCCGGCCCACAACGTGGTGGTGGGGAATAATTTCATCACCTTTGGCCCCAACGGGGGGATGGTCTACACCGCCGACTTGGAGCGGGGACGGCGGCCCGGCACGCTGGCGGATTTGGAGAATTTTCTCAAATTGTCTCAGATGTGTCCGCTGTTGCATTACGCCAGTTGGGAGCAGGTGTCGCCCCAGGATGTGCCGGTATCCATTCGCCATCTGCGTCGCTTGTACGCTGCCTTCACTCTCACCAACAAAGTAGTGCTGGAAACGGCCCATGGCCGGGAAATCACCACCGATTGTCTGGAAATGGCCCGACTTGTATTTGGCGACCTGACCACGGGCGGGCCGGTGATTGGCGATGTTATCAACGTCAACAGCCCCCTGCGGTACGATGGCCGCATGCTGGGTGGTTTGATTACCTACGCCCGGGCCGGGCAGGTTTGCCTGATAACCCCCTTCATTCTGGCCGGAGCGACCAGCCCGATGACGATGGCCTCGGCCCTGGCCCAACAAAATGCCGAGGTGCTGGCCGGGGTCGCCCTGACCCAACTGGTCAGGCCCGGCGCGCCGGTTGTCTACGGCGGTTTCACCACCCCGGTTGATATGAAAAGCGCCGGTTCGGTTTTTGGTACGCCCGAGGGAGCCTGGGCGCTGCTGATTGGGGCGCAGTTGGCCCGGCGTTATCATCTGCCCTACCGGGGCAACGGCAGCCTGACCAACGCCAAAACACCCGATGCCCAGGCCGCCTACGAAAGTATGTGGACCCTCTGGCCGGCGGTGCTGGGCCAAACCCACATGATTATGCATGCCGTTGGCTGGCTCGACGGCGGATTGACGGCCTCTTTTGAGAAATTTATGATTGACGTGGAAATGCTGGCCATGTTTTACCATTTTCTGGCCAGGTTTAATATTAATGATGAAACTCTGGCCCTGGATATGATTGCCGGGGTGGGGCCGGGCGGCCATCACTTTGGCACTCCCCACACTCAGGCCCGTTACCGCACCGAATTTTATCAAACCATGCTGGCCGACCGGCGTAATTATGATAGCTGGCTGGCGGCCGGGGGACTGGAAACCACCCATCGCGCTCATCGACTTTGGCAAGATTGGTTGACCCAATACCATCCCCCCCCTCTTGACCCGGCTATCCGCGAGGCGTTGCAGGCTTACGTCAACCGCCGCGAACGGGAATTAGCCAACAAAAATCTGTATGGTTGAGCGAGGCGTCTATGACTGATTTTTTTGCTTACGACACCCTGACCTGGCCTGACATTGCTGCGTTGTCGCGGGATGTCCCCCTGGTTATCCCCCTGGGGCAGGGCTATGATCAGGTGCAGGTAGCCAGTGCCCTGAGTAATCCCCCGCGAGTAGGACTGTTACCGGTCATCCCGTTTGGCTGGCGGGGCAGCGGGCTGGTTGTGGCCGAGGAATTGCTGGGGCAACTGGTCGCCAATCTACTGGATAGCCTCCGTGATGACGGCTTCAGCCGGGTTTATGCGCTGTGCCCGCCAGGACTTGAACTTGGTCTTGGTCCGGCGCGGATTGCCTTGCTTCAGCCTGACCCGTTTAAGCCGGTTTTACCGTTGCCCGCCGACGGAGACCGGGCGAAAGTAGTGCTCATCCCCGTCGGCCATACCGAACAGCACGGCCATCACCTGCCCATGTTTACCGATACCGTGCTGATTGAAGCCATTAGCCGGGGGGTGACGGGGATGGTACCGGCTCAGGCCGTCACCCTGCCCGTCTTTCCCTACGGCGTGAGTACGCATCGCGCCAGTTTTGCCGGAACGCTCAATGCGGGGGGGCGGGCGTTTGAGGATTTTTGGCTGGGCGTGATTGGCTCACTGGTCAATCGTGGCTTTACCCGGTTTTATTTATTGAGCGGGCACGGCGGCAATTGCTCGTTTTTGGTCAACGTGGTCAAATACGCCGGAGAGCGTTATCCTCACAGTTTTTGCGCCACAGCCTGGCTCTATTTATCCGGCCCGGAGGGTGTGGCCGCGCTGCAAAAACATCGCCGCTCGGCGATTGGGGGGATGGGCCACGCCGGGGAGTTGGAAACGGCTCTCATGCTCCATCTGCAGCCCGGACTGGTGCAGATGGAACGGGCAATTGACGAAACCGACTTCATCGCCACGCCCTCGTATTATATGGACTGGGTGGAAGGCGGCACGCTGGTGGCCAATCCACCCTGGGCCGACGACTCGGCGACCGGGGCTTATGGCGCGGGCAGTCTGGGCACGGCTGAAAATGGTCGAATCTGGCTGGAGGCGGCCATTGCCGAAAAAATCCAACACGTGGCCGAGATTCAAGAGCAGTATCAGCGTCGTATGGCCCGGCGAGAAGAAGGGTTTGGTTTGTGGGGGAATGTTCGCTGAACCGGGCAGCGTTTGGATAGACCTGTTGATTCTCAGTGGTAGTGGCTACATTTTAGCTGACGATTTGCTAATTCTCTTTGGGAAGAATGGTCCTCATTGGTCAAGACTTTACCACTACCCATTGCTGTTGGTCGAGATTGTGGTAAAATAATAGAAAAGGATCGGGCGAGGCATATTGCAGACGAAACGTCGAGGACGTAGAGCTATGACCGAAATATTGCTGAATACCCTGGAAGATGAACGTCGATACGTGGCCAGAGAGTTGCACGACGGCGTGGCGCAAACCACGCTTCAACTTGGCTTGCAGGCCGGTATTTGTCGCAAGTTATTGGAGCGGGGTAATCTGGAGATGCTGGCCGCTGAGCTGGCCCAATTAGAACAGCGCATCCAAATGGCCTCCAGCCAGGTGCGCGAGGTAATTGCCGACATGCGCCGCCCGCAAATTGACGCGGACGCCGACTTGGGGGAGTACATTCAACGGGCTATCGACCTGCATCTGGAGCGGGGCGGACCGCCGGTAGAGTGCAACTGTAACGTGTCGGCCTACCCTCCTTGCTCAACCCAGCAAAAGTTGGCTCTGTATCGAATTACGCAGGAAGCCTTGCTCAACATTCGTAAACACGCTCAGGCGCAGAACGTGCGGGTGGAGATGGCCAACGACGAGAAGAATTTTCGGCTGGTTGTTTCCGATGATGGGCAAGGGTTCAGCCTGAACGAAGTCAAAGCGCGTCCCACTGATAAAGGCGGCGCCGGTCTGGCCAATCTGCAGATGCGGGCGCAGGCCGTCGGCGGCACGCTGACCGTTGAGCGGGACGCCACGAGTAGGTGGACCGAGGTCAAACTCTCGCTGCCCAAACCCGGCAAGTAAGTTGGTTCATCCCCCCTCTGTTTTCGAAAATCAAGCGTTTGTTGCAGTTTATCCGTACATATTCTGGGAATATTCAACCAGACCGGTTGCTTCTTCCAGATAAAAATAGTGATAAACTACCGGCACGTGGTCGGCGGTCAGGCGCACATCGAGTTCAACGGCGTCTGCGCCGAGGTCAATGGCTCGTTGGAACGCCGGTATTGTGTTTTCTGGGGCAACCTCCGTAGGAGCGCCCCGGTGGGCGACAATTTCAAACATACGGTCTTATCTTAAAAGGTCGGCGGGTTGGGAATGCTCACAAACCAGGTCAGATATACCCAGATGCCCAGTAACGTGGCCAGCATATACAGCGCATAGGAAATACGCATAAAGAGCTTGTAATTATTAAAGCGGAGCGCCTTGGGAATGAGGATGAAGTTGTTGGCCCGCAACACCACAAACAGGCCCAGTATCAGGCCACAGAAACCGGCTACAGCGTGCGCGCTGGTCACGTAGTAAAAAATAGCCGGGCGAGGCCCCATAAAGTCTTTGATAATGAAATCTCGGAAGGGCAGGATCATCAGCCACAAGATGAGAATGGCGTTGAGTGCCGCTGCGGTGGTTTGGGTCCAACGATGAGCCTGGTAATAACCTTTCACCGCCAGCCCTACTCCCCCGGTAAACAGAATGGCCACCATGACGCTGAGGGTCAGGGTCATATCGGCGGCGAAGTTTGCATTTGTCCCCAAAAAGCCGGGTTGATGCAGAATTTGGTTCATGGTTCTCTCCTTTCTCGATAGTGAGTTTGCTGCATCGGATGATGTTCAGGGAATTATAGTTGAAGAAAATAGGTCGTCAACGAGCGTTTTTCAATCTGACGCGTTTGTAGCCGATTGGTCACATTTTTAACGTGACCCACGGTTGCCCGGTGGTGGTTTGCGCCCCAAAAAATCTAGCTGGTGGACAATGAACACCAAACTCCCCTGTTCAATCTGGGCATGACGCCGGGCAATCCAGTGGTTAAAACGATCCTCATCCAGGTCAGGATATCCGGTGAGGGCGGTGTGCATGGTATGGATGATAAAATGTAAAAAATAAGCTTCGTCGGCGGGGTAGCCTTGCGGGCCGGGAAACACCACCCAATCCGAGCTTCCCGCGTCCAATAACTTGACCCCCGCCGCCTGCAAATGTTGAAACAGATGCCGCCCGGACTGGCTGTCGCCGGAGGGCCGGCCGTTGACAAGACGCTCGTCCATTGTTTGATGGTAAAGCCGTTCGATGTGGGCGTCAAAGGCGGGATTAATGTCCGGCTGCAGAATAGTCACTCCGTCGAAGACGATGGTGAAATAGAGAAGGCCGCCAGGTCGGAGGAGAAAAAGAAGGCGGGGCAGGGTAGCAGGCACATCGACCAAGTCGACAAAGGCGTGGGCTATGAGTAAGTCCCAGGTACGTTGTCCCCGCTCGCGGGTCATAAAATCGAACAGATCAATGGCTTCCAGAATCACGGTCACTTCTTGTCCTTCGCGTTGCAGACGTATTCGTTGCTCGTCGTCGGTCACGGCAAAACCTTCTTTATTTCCCCAGTCCGGCAGGCGTCGTCGAGCCTCGGCAATGTTGTCCGATTCGGCGTCGATGGCGGTATAGGTGGCGTGGATTAACAGATTCCAATCCAGGGTCCGTTCAATCATTGTGCCAATGCCTGCACCAATTTCCAGCACTTGCAGGGGCGTTTCCATGGTTGTGGGCCGCAGGGCCTGTCGCAGACTTTCCCCCACGTGCCGGTTGAGGGCGCGGTCGTCGACGCTTTTTTTGGCAGCCAGATAACGAGTGAAGCTGTAGTCAGTTGGCTTGGTCATTCTGAGTGGTGACCTCTTGTAAAAATTGCCGGATGCGCTCGGTGGTTTGACACCAGGTAGGATGAAGGTTATAACGTTGCCGGGCAGCCAGACTCATTTGCCGCAGGCGTTCTCGATTTTGGCTTAGTTCGTAGATGTGTCGGGACAGAGCGGCAGGATCATCCGGCGGGATGAGAAATCCATTTTGACCGTGGTTGATGATTTCCGACGCCGCTCCGGCGGTGGTAGCGATGGCTGGCAGGCCAAACCCCATCCCCTCCAGGTAAACAATACCAAATCCCTCGTAGGAAGAGGGCACCACCAATAGCTGACACCGGGCCAGCCGCTCAGCCAGTTGGGTATCGGTCAGAGGACCGGACAGGGTAACTTGCCCGGTTAAACCTGCTGCCGCAAGCTGGCGCTGGATGGAGTGGGCGTAAGCCGGGTTAACGGTTAAGCTGCCGGCCACCTCCAGCTGCCAGCTTTCGCGGGGGAGACGGGCCAATCCGGCCAACAGCGTATGTAACCCTTTGCGCGGGATGAGGTTACCGATGAACAGAATTTGCAGCGGGCCGGGTTGCCGGGCGCGTGCAGTAATTTGAGCGAGAGTCAGGTTAGGACACAGTCGGTCACCGGCGGGATAGGCCACGATTGATTCTTTCTCTGCCCCGGCTAATGCTGTTACTGCAGTGCGGGTGGTTTGACTGTTAAAAATAAAGCCATCTACTCTGGCCAGATAAGATTGCTCAACCCGGCGATAAAAAAAATTTTGCCAGGCCGGTCGGGCTTCGCTGCAACGCAGGTGGTGAACAATGGACAGGATGGGATACTGAACGTTTTTTTTCAACTGCCGGTTGAGCCAAAACAGGGAGGGGTGGTTGAGTTCGTCTTGCAGCAACACGTCCAGTTTGGCTTCGTGTAGTTGGTTGAATAAATTGCGAGAGAAGTTGTCGGTCAGATGGTGGCCATAGGTCCGCCAGGGCAAAGCGATGAGGTCTACCTTATCCCCCTGGTGGCGTAAGTGCTCAACCAGCAGTCGGTCGTAAAGATAGCCGCCGGAAATGATGTCTAAACTGCCGTAGATGACCAGTCCAACTCGCACTAGCACTCCTGCCGGTAACCGGCCCAGGCGATGTCATTTTCCCAAAGCTTGATCGCCAGTGCGCTCAGATTGGCGGCCCGGATGCGCTCCGTCAGTGTCTGGGCCAGAATCCGGGCGAAGTGCTCAATACTGGGATTAAGCCCCGCAAATTCGGGCAGTTCATTTAGGGTTTTGTCTCGAAAATGAGCAACCAGGTCTTCCAGGTGATGTTCGATGTCTACGATGTCGACCAGGTAGCCATGCCGGTTCAGAGTGGCGCCTTCCAGTTGCACTTCCACCTTGTAGTGATGCGAGTGCCGTTCATTTTCTGGCCCCCAATCCCCGCCAATGAGAAAGTGCTGGGCTACAAAATCTCGGGTTACGGCAACAGTGTACATGAGTGTCTGTCTCCTTATGGATGGTTTTTTGCAGGGTAGCAAGGTGGCAAAGTAGCAGACCTCTTACCATCCTGTTTCCCTGTCGTTATTCTCGTACGTCAACAATACCTGTATCGCTTTCTCCGGCTGCTGGTGGAGCAGGGCATAGGCTTGACTTGCCTCTGTGAAGGGGAAATGATGGGTGATGAGTTGGCCGGGCTGCACCTGCCGGACCATCCGCCAGGCCACGTTCAACCGGCGGGTTTTGGTCCAACGCCCCCCCAGGGAGGGGGTGAGCGTGCTGACCTGGCTGCTGATGAGGCGGATGCGGCTGCGATGAAAACGCCCTCCCAGATTCAGGTTGGCGTGCTTCCGGCCATACCAGGAGCCGATCACCACTCGCCCGTCAAAGCCGGTAACGGCCAGAGCCTGCTCCAGGGCGGCGGGATTGCCGGAAAGCTCGTAGGTCAGGTCGGCCCCGGCGTAGAAGCTGTCGGCTTTGAGCACGGCCCGGAGACTGGGCAGGGCATCGGGCGCCGTTGGGTCCAGGCTGGCTGATGCGCCCAATTTTAGCGATACTTCCCGGCGCAAGGGATAATAATCGGTGGTAACCAGGCAGTTCAAAGGGAACTGGGCCAACAGAGCAGTGGTCAACAGGCCAACCACGCCCTGGCCAAACACGGCCACGCGCTCGCCGATGAGCGGTTGGCCATCTAGCAGGAAGTTGACGGCGGTTTCCAGATTGGGCAAAAAGGCCGCTTCTTCCGGCGACACATTGGCTGGAACCGGCAATAACTCCTCTGGCGCGGCGAGGAAGTGGCTCTGGTGCGGTTGAAAGGCAAACACCATTTGTCCTGCCCAGGCCGGAGCCACGTCCGGTCCAAGAGCCGCCACCCGGCCAACGGTGGCGTAACCGTACTTTAAGGGATAGCCAAACTCGCCATTGAGGGCGGTGATGGACTCATCTACCGGGATGTCGGTGGGGAATTGGCCCCGGTAGATGAGCAATTCGGTGCCCGGGCTGATGGCGGAACACAAAGTTTGTACCAACACCTGCCCGGCGGCTGGCGCTGGCAAGGATTCTTCACGCACCAAGACCTGGCCAGGAGCCGTAAAATAGAGGGCCTGTCGCTTCATTATTATTCCCAGTTTAAGTAGCCAGATATGATCATGTCTTCGCCCAATGGTTTGTAGCGCATGGCGCGTAACCGAGAGGTGGTTTCTAATTTGTTCACCGCGCGCAGCCCGCCCAGCAGAGTGGGCGTAACGGTCAATACCAGATAGTCGGCCAGCTGTTCCGAGAGAAAGCTGGTGATAATCCTGGCTCCGCCCTCGACCATCAGGCTGTTGATATTTAAATCACCCAGGCAGTCCAGCAGGGCGGCCAGGTTAACGTATCCGTTGGCCTGAGTCGGCAACGAGAGGATACGCGCGCCCGCGGCTGCCAGGGCTTGTTGGCGAGTTGGGTCGGGCTGCGGCCCAGTGGCTAACCAGGGTAAACGTGATTGCCGCAACAACTTGGCGTCTGGCGGGCAGCGCAACCGACTATCGACAATTACCGGCTGTGGATCCTGGCCTGAAACAAGGCGCACGTTGAGCCGGGGGTTGTCGGCTAAAATGGTGCCAATACCCACCAGAATCGCATCGTGAGCCGCCCGGAGCTGGTGAGTTAGCTTCAGCGATGCCGGACCGCTCAGGGCCAATGGTTGGTCTGGCCTGGCGGCAATACAGCCATCCAAGCTTTGGGCGTAACTGAGCGTGACAAAAGGCCGGCCTGCCCGCTGGCGATGGGCTAGCGTATCGGTGGGCAGTAGCTCAAGAGCCATTGGGATGACGGGTCAGTGTGGCCGATACCAGGTCCAGGCTCAATAGATGGTTCATACGCTGAACTTTGGTTAGCAGGTAGTTGGCGTTTTCTGGTGTCACCTGAGGCTGCAAGGGCACCCTGACCGTAACCGGAATCCCCAGACGTTGCAGATTCTCAATTTTTTCCGGGTTGTTGGTGAGCAAGTGGATAGATTGCACCCGCAAATCCTGTAAAATCAGCGCGGCCACCGAATAGTCCCGTTCGTCGGCATGGTGGCCGAGCATCAGGTTAGCGTCAACGGTATCATAACCCTCGTCTTGCAAATTGTAGGCCCGGAGTTTTTGGGTCAGGCCAATGCCGCGTCCTTCTTGACGCAAATAAATCAGAATACCGCGGCTCGCTTGGGCGATCAGATGCATGGCCTGGTGTAGCTGTTCGCCGCAGTCGCAGCGCAGGGAGCCGAGCACGTCGCCGGTGAAACACTCCGAGTGGATGCGGGTCAACACCTCGGGCTGGCCGAAGACATCGCCCAAAACCACTGCCAGGTGTTCTTTGTTGTCTTGATTAGTCTGGTAAACGCACAGCCGAAATTCACCTTCTGCCGTAGGGATGCGGGCACAGGCTGTTTGAGAAATTTTTAATAGGTTCATTCTTATCTATTCGCCTGACGACTCTCAAGCCACAGCAAAATAATTAAAACAATCTCAATGGCTTTATCAATGTAGCCCAGGGGGGTCCGCGCACCCATAATGACCCACAGAATTACCGTCAGGGCAGTGTAGCCTAGCAACGCCCAACGCGCCCAGGAACGGTAGTTGGCCAGGAAAGCCAGAGGCAGGTAAAGCGCGGCGAGTAGCCCCAAATATCCCAGCCCATTGAGAATGAATAGTACATCGGGAAATAAGAGTGAAAAGTGAATAATTGCCGTAGCAATTGTCAGTAAAATGATTCCCCATTGCAGAGTCCCTAGTGTCCTCTCTTTCATCATGTCACCTCTTCTTTTTTTAAGATTTTAATATTACTTTGCTATACTTGTGGGTGGAGCGCAAGGTCAAACTCCCCCACCACAAGCCCAAGCTTCCCAGAATAATGTCTCGCGCCCGGATCAGCAGGCTCAAGCTGATACCCACCGCCGGGTTGAGGCCCATGGCGCTCAACGCCATTACCTGACTTGCTTCTAACGCGCCCAAACCACCGGGCAAGGGTAACAGAAAGGCGATCCGGGCCGCCGTCAACATGCCAATAACTTGGGCCGGAGTCAAACTCAGGCCCAGCACCGACAACGCCAGCCAGTATTCGCCGATTATGGCTGCCCAACTGACCACCGACACTGCCAGGGTTTGACCCATTATCGCGGGATGCTCGCGGCAGAATCGGGTGGCTTGCCGTTCGCTGTCGCTGATGGTTTGGCTTATCGACAAGATGCGGTTATGGTTTCTGAGCCAGGACCGAGGCAGCAGATTAATAGCTATACTCCATAAACCCGACAGCGGATGTCGCCCGGCCCAAATTGCTCCCAAAAAGCTTGTAACCAGGGCTAACAAGGCCAGGGCAAAAAAGATGGCCGATTGGCCGCTAAGGCTGCCAAACCATTGTGCCCGGAGCATGGTTGCAGTGCCGATGAGGAGAAACGAAAAATTTGATACCAGTTCCAGCGTTTTATCCACGGTTACTGCCGAGATGGCCCGAGGCCGGGGAACGCCGTGCTGGCGCTCTACCAGATAGACCTGTAAGGGTTCGCCGCCAAATTGCGGGCCAGGGGTGAAATAGCTTACCCCAAACGCTGCTAGCCGGTAGCCGGTCAGGGTGAGATAGGGAATAGGATGACCCAGCGCCCGCAAGATGAGCCACCAACGGGCACTGAAGAGCAGCAACACCATGGCGTTAGCCAAAATCAAGGCCGTGATTTGGGTTAGTGTCAACCGGCCCAAAACAACCCCTATCTCCGGCAGCGAGGTATCGCGCAGCGCCCATCCCAATAAAACCGGCACAACCAACCAGAACAGATAGCGAAGCTGGAAAAAAGGTTTCATCTCATGATTCCCCTGCCCGGCGACTGAGGAAGCAATCTTCTGGCTGCCACAGGGAGAATGCGCCGGTTCCTAACAGCATAACCGAAATTGTTGAAACCAACATTAATCCGTTGTTTATTTGCAAGCCAGTGCTGAGGATATTGGCGCTGGCCACAATAACCAGGCCAAACGCCGCCAGTCGCCCGGCCACACCTGCGGCCAACATTATTACAGCAACCAGGGCCAGCCCCACGATGGACCAGGCTATTGGGCCGGAAAATGGAACGTTTATCCAAACAAAAAGACTGGCCGGACCGACAATGGTTTCCCAGAGGAGCCAGAGAATGTTGGCGGTGGTGACGACGGCCAGCAGCCGCAACAAAAGCGGCAGCCGGTAAGTCAGGATAATGACCAGGTTGCGTCTGAGGGCCAGATATTGAGGCGAAAGAGGGTCAATACGCCCACTAGCAATCAACCAGTCGCGGGTAAAGCCGGTGAGAAAGGGAACGGCAAAGACTATGCCCGCCAGAGTGGTGCCGGGGGGATAAACGATGGGCCAGAACATCACGGTGGTAAATCCCATTTGGAAACCGGCCAGCAGGCGGCGGGTGATACTGAAGGGTAAGGGAAACACCGGCTTGCCCCGCCACTGGCGCCACCAGCTACCCAAAACAAAAAGGTAGCGGGCCAGTCCCAGAATGATATACCACCAGGGCAGTTGGTGGTAATGAACCGCCAACATGGTGGAGACCAGTATTCCTACCGCATCAAACTCCATATCCAGAATTTCGCCCAGTTTGGTGACGTGATGAGCGCGACGGGCCAGATAGCCATCCAACCCATCGGCGATGGCGGCCAGGGTGTAGAGCAAAGCTGGCAGCCAGGCCAACGCGCCCGGCGGCCAGGGAGCGAAAATAAAACCGGCCAGTAACCCGATGGCGAGTCCGCGAGCCAGGGTGAGGACATTGCCGGCGCCCAGAGTAGGAAGGAGCGTGGGTTCTCCCTGGGGGTGGTTGTGCTGGAGGTTGCGACGGACCAACCACAGTTCAAAGGTCAGTGCCACCGCAGCAACAATGAGCCACCGGGTCGCGTAGGAGGAATGCCAGTTTGTTTGGAGAAGGTAATAACCGGACCAGAGGGCAAGGATAAACGAGAGGACGGTAATCCACCAGCGGCGTCGTAAATCTGTTAGGGATGCTCTCTGATTAACATAATTCGATATCATCTCATACCTTGTGCTTGAATATACGGGTGAGACCAGAAAACGGATTGAAACAGGTGATGAGAGGCAGGTTTGCTTTTGTGTATCCGGTGAGAGGGTAGGGATGATTTTGGGGTACAGGTTGGAAGAGTTTTGAAAATTTACCCTAGCTCAAAGATGGCTGTTGTGGCCCGTAGATTTTTATCCCGGCGATCGGGAATCCGGTGTGGTCCCTGGAGATAGATTTGGGTGGTAATGCGAATGTAGTGGTGTCGGCACAACTCGCCAAAATCGCGTACGGTGAGTGAGCGGGCGCGAGTTGGTAGCAGGGTTCATAATACGAGTGTAGATGTTGCCAAATTCTTGCGGCGCAAAGAGCCTCGCCGCGTGGTCGGTGTCTTAAAATACATAGGACTTTTCCCTCCTCTGTGCAGTAGTTTTTAGTGAATAAAAGGTAATACGTAAAGCGTGTTTCGTATTGCGTATTAACCTGAGTTCGGGAAAAAGGTGACAGTCGCTTCAAGCGCAAATTATCAAAAGTGACTGTCACCTATAAACGAACTGAAGGTTGTTAAAGATTTTTTCTAAGCTACGGGATAGGCAGCAGACAGTACGAGTTTAAATTGAAAAGTCTTCGCCCAGCCAAACGTTTTGTTTGGTGGCAAAAGGGATGGGGGGTTTGCCGTCGCCGTTGTTGCTTTGCCGTTCTAGCGCGTTCACCCTGGTAATGACGGCGTCGAGGGCAGAACAGATAAGGTCTGGCAGGCGGTCGTGGTGCAGGTCGGGCCGCTCTTCAGGGGTGTGGGGTTTACTACGCTCGATCATCCGGCCCGGCACTCCTACCACCACCGAGTTAGCCGGTACGGGCTTGACGACCACTGCGTTAGCGCCAATCCGGCTGCACGCCCCAATGGTAATCGGCCCCAGCACTTTTGCTCCCGCGCCAATTACCACCCCGTCTTCCAGAGTGGGATGGCGTTTGTCTTTTTCCAGACTGACCCCACCCAGGGTGACACCGTGATACAGTGTTACATTTTTGCCAACTTCGGCGGTTTCGCCAATAACCACCCCCATGCCGTGGTCGATGAAAAAACCGGAGCCAATCTGCGCGCCGGGATGAATCTCGATGCCGGTCAGCCAGCGCATCAGGTGCGACAGCCATCGGGCCAGTAGCCTGATCTTGCGCTGCCACAACCAGTGGGTCAAACGATGTCCCCACAAGGCGTGGAGGCCCGGATAACATAGTAAAACTTCGGGGACGCTGCGCGCTGCTGGATCGCGTTCGAAAATGGTTGTGATGTCTTGTTTTATGGTGTCAAACATATTCTGCTCCTTTGGGCATAACAGGAGAAAGTAAGGAATAAGCATGAGATTGGCCTTGTGCTTCCCTCATCCCTTCGGCTTCGCTCAGGGAAAGCCCTCATCCTTCGTCTTTCATCCTTTGTTCATCTCTCTGCTAAATCTGCAAACAAAGCTGTACTCAAATATCGTTCTCCAAACGAAGGAATAATCACCACCAGGAGTTTGCCTTCATTCTCTGGACGGCGCGCTACCTGCAAGGCCGCCCAGACCGCGGCCCCGGAAGAAATGCCCACCAGTAACCCTTCTTCGGTGGCCATCCGACGAGCGGTGGTAAATGCATCTTCAGCTTTGACTCGTATTACTTCATCGTAAATTTTGGTATTAAGAATTTCAGGGATAAAACCCGCCCCAATGCCCTGAATGGGATGTGGCCCTTTTTCGCCACCGGAAAGTACGGGCGAAGCCTCCGGCTCTACTGCAATGGCTTGAAAAGAGGCTTTGCGGGCCTTCAAGACCTCACCCACGCCGGTGATGGTGCCGCCTGTGCCTATGCCGGCAACCAGAAGGTCAACCTTACCCTCGGTGTCTCGCCAGATTTCCTCGGCGGTGGTGCGGCGGTGAATTTCGGGGTTGGCCGGATTCTGGAATTGCTGCGGAACGAAATACCGCGCGTCGGCAGCGGCCAGTTCTTCGGCTTTGCGAATGGCCCCGGCCATACCCTCGCTGCCGGGCGTCAGAATCAGTTCCGCGCCATAGGCTCGTAACAGCATACGCCGTTCGATGCTCATCGTGTCGGGCATAATCAGGGTGCATTTATAGCCACGGGCGGCGCAGACAAAAGCCAGGGCAATGCCGGTGTTGCCACTGGTCGGTTCCAGGATAATGGAGTCCGGCTTAAGTAGACCTGCTTTTTCGGCGGCGTCGATCATGGACACGCCGATGCGATCTTTAACGCTGTGGGCCGGATTGTAAAACTCCAGTTTGGCTACCACGTCGGCTACACAGCCCTTGGATAAACGCCGGATGCGAACCAGTGGTGTATTGCCAATCAATTCGGTGACATCGTTTGCAATTTTCATAATTTTCCCCCTGTATTTTGAATTGTGGTTGTCAGTTGAGATGATAACGACCGGAGAGATTTGCCGGGTGCGCTTAAGAATCAAAAAGACCCACCGGCGGACGAATGTCCTGACGACGAGTCTGACGTAGTTGAACACAACTACCACCCATTAAAAAAGCGGAGGAGAGGTGGTTAATGGAATTTTAGCTCTGGACACCTGAAGGGCAGCTTCGCTCAACCGGCGCGACTCATCGCGAAATTGGGTGAGCGGCGGGCGCAATCGATTACGTCTGATCAGGCAAGCAGCCCGAATCAATCGGCGGCACCCGCCTGATACAGACGCATTGCATTAAAGAGATTAAGCGACGATGTGATTGAGCCTGTCTTGCGTTCTCACGCTCCAAGATTGTGTCCTTACTTGTAGCCTTTTAACCGAAATTTCGTGTCCACAGGTTCGTGAGATTATAGTTGGATATTTTGATTTGTCAAACGGTTTTTAGAAATAAAAAAACAATCTCTCGCTACGCCTGCCGGGTGGGCTGACTGGTGGGACGGTAGAGTATTCGGAAAAACAGCAAGGTAAGTAATGGCCACATCAAAAAATGACACAGTAGGACGACCACGCCGATCAGTAGGGAAACGGCCGAGGAGATATTAAGCCAAAGCCAGCTACTGATAAAACACCCGCCCATGACGATGAGCAACCCGGCCAGGGGAACGCCTAAACCATACAAGTCGATTTTAGTTTTTAGAATCTGGTGGGCTAAACCTAACAGTCCTACCCCGATGACGGTAAAGCCAACCAAAGAAACCAAGTGCAACCCGGTTTCCAACCCGGAACTGGTTTGAAAAATGGTAACGTACTTGTTGCCGACATTATGCGAGTAGCCAAATAAAAGCACACTGGAAATGTCGGCCAAAATTTGCAGCGTCAACCCGGCGACACTTAATTGAATAAATCTGCCAGCCTTAAGCAAATGAAAACGCCAGGTAAAAAGTTGCCTGGCTGATAGCAGCACAAACGTGGTAAGGCCGTAAAACAGCAGGTCGTCCAGCAAATACAGGGCAATGGCCTGGTTTGAACCATCTTTTAATCTCAGAGCCAGATAAATCACGGGGAAACCAAGCATAAATATTAGCATGGAAAAGCTGGCCAGCATGGCCCATTGATAACGCCGGTATCCCAGGTGGGCATCTTTCAAGCCGCGTGAAATTACTTCGTCCTGGCCCAAGTTAGCCATGGCCTGAGCATGCGCCTCATCCGGGGCTAAACCGGCGGCGGTATAGTCGGTTACGGCATCTTCATAATGGGCCACCAATTCGTGGCGCGTATAGGCGGCTGCTTCGGCGGGTAACTCCCGGGTTACGGCGTCGAGCCAGCGACTCAAATCGGGATGAATGGATGTAGTCACGAGAGGCCTCCTAAAATAGCATTAACGCTGGTGCTGAATTGTTCCCACGCGGTTCGTTCTTTGGCCAGAGTCGATTGTCCTTTTGCTGTTAAACGGTAATAACGGCGCATCCGCCCTTTTTCCTCTTGTTCAAATGCTTCGATAAGACCCTGTTGTTCCATATTGTGTAGGGTGGGATAAAGCGTGCCTTCGGCAAAATCCAATACACCTTTTGATTTCTGTCGAATTTGTTTGGCAATGTAATAACCATGGCCCGGTTTTACCGAAAGTTCATTGAGGATGAGCAGGGGTAAACTACCTTTCATGTTCATAATTACCTCGTAGATTTTGAATTATATACATCGAATTTAGAGGTATTATACCTCGGAAATAGAGGTATGTCAACCCCTTTTGGGGAGAGAATTTATTATTGGTCAAGATAGACGATGGCTTCTTAAAAGGTTGATCTTGGGTGCGTACAGGTGGATTTCATAATCCCGTACCTTTGAGGGATTCCCAGGAGATAGATTTTGGGATAACCTTTAGAAAGAGGCTGACCTTGTTCCAAATTTGGTCTGGGAACGAGGCAAGTCTTGTTTTGGTGAAATAAATTTTGACCCAAGTGTAGTATATTGCCAGGTACGGTGTATATAGATACAGAAGAAAACGCCGTGGCCTGGACCCGGGCGCGAGATGGAATTTTTACTGGCGATTATTCTTGCGGCAGTTGTCCAAGAAGATGCAGATAATGCCTCAGCAGAACTTGATTTTGCCGAACTCTTTCGGGAGAACTATCCGCGAGCATACAACTATCTGCGGTATCGGGTCGGTTCGCCGCAAGATGTTGAGGATTTAATCAGCGTAGTTTTTGAAAAGGCGTATACCCATCGCCAGCGGTTTGACCCGACCAGGGGAACCTTTGCCACGTGGCTCCTTCGCATTGCTCACAACACCCTGGCCAATTACTATCGAACCCACGAGCGTCGCCTGGGGTGGGAAATTACAGGGGAGCTAGCCGACGATTTGGCGACGTCTGAGACATCGCCTGAAACGCAGATTATTCAGCGAGAAGCAATTTCACAATTGCTACAAGGTTTAGCCCGGTTAAGTGAACGGGATCAGGAAGTGATTAGCCTTAAGTTTGGCAGCCGGTTGAGTCATCAAGAAATCGGCCAGATTATGAATTTGAAGGAAAAGACGGTGAGTGTAGTGTTATTACGCGCCATGCGTCGTTTGCAAAAGCAATTAGAGGAGACAGCGTCGTGAAGGACCACGCCGTGAATGAACAGCAATTAGCTGATCTCTTCTGTGAACACATCGACCGCATGCTGGCCGGGGAGGTTTCCCCCACCCCTCCCGTTGAGGAGTTGTCGGACTTGTTAAACCTGGGGCAACAGTTGGCGCAGGCTAATTTCCGGGCCGGGCCGGTGGCCCAGGCCGCGTTTCAGAGTCAAATGGCTGGATGGTTTGGCTCCGTAGGAAGCGGCGCAGTTCCGCCGACGATTTTAGGAGTGTCCAAAGGCCTGTTTTGGCTCATCAGTATCATTTTGATGGCGGTTGGGATTGGGCTTGGCCTGATTGTGTTGGTCGGTTCCATTTATACCGGGGTAATTTTCACCCAAACCGACGAGACCTCGCCTGTTTCAGATGGAACCGAGATGCCTGTTCTTACCACGTCGGAACCTGCGGACATGCCTACATCCGAAGCCACCGAGCCGGCGGCTTCAGTCTCGCCAACCGAGATTGTTCCTCCTATAGCCCCCCCCCAAAGTGATACGATTCCGGCGGCAACGTCGCCAAGAGGGGATACGGTTGTGATTCCGACCATAACTCCTGAGCCGACAACCGAGGCGGGTGAATATCCCGATGACGTCATTGGCGGCGATGGGGAAAGTGGGGATTCTGACCATAGTAGCATCGATAATGATGCGCCTGGAGAGGGCGACCAAGATCGAGGGCATGGCAATGACCCCGATGGTATTGATGAAGACAACCCCGGCAGGAGTGACGACGTTGGTCTGGGTAATGGAACGGACAATGCTGGCGGCAACAAACAAGGTCAGAGTGGCGGTAAGGGAGGCGATAACAAAGGTGGTGGAAAAAACAACTAGCCGGAAGGACGACCTTTGTTCTTCTGATAGTAAATTTACAGTAGTTATCCGACGAATCTATAAACAGGGGAGGAAAAAGACTTATGTCTGCCCGTAAGCAGGATTTTCAAATTCTAATCAGTTGTCCAAGAACAAAAGAACAAGTTTTGGGTGAACAAGTTCTTCATTTCTCTATTCAGGGAAGAAAGGGGGTTTGGTGGCGTTGTCCGTCGTGTCAGGGATGGCATGTTATGGTGTATGGAGAAGAAGCCAATGAAGAATTAATCAGCCCCGGTATGAATCAACTTTATTTGAGCACTGTATAACTGGTATTTTATTCCCATTGTAGTAAATATTTAAAATTTTCCCCATATCCAGTTTCCAGATTTAGGAGACATTATTTAGTGACCAGGAGGCATCAAGATGTTTTGCAAAAAGATTAATCCTATTTTGATATTATCATTTATTTTCTTACTGGCTGTTGTTTCTGTGGTTCAGGCCGCCCCTCCGATGCAGACCCCGGATGGGGGGGACGCCTCGGTGGGTGATACCATCGATATGGATGAGGTTGATGACCCAGGCGGCAAAATGAATCTGGGCACCGTCATGTCGGGCGGGAGTGAGACCGACGACCCTGAAGATGCTGATGATGGCATCGGCGATGACGTCGATGAGCCTGAGGATGGTTCTGAGGACGATGTCGATGATGGCACGGACGATGATATCGACGACGGCGTTGACGAGGGTACTGATGAGATGGTCCAACAGCATCCGGTAGCTTTTGCCCTTTCCGAATTCTTTGACGTTCCCTACGAGGACGTGATGGGCTTGCATGAAGCCGGTAATGGTTTTGGAAACATTGCCAGGGCCTACTTCTTTACCAGTCAGTTCCCTGACAGGTTTGAAGGTATGGATGCTGCGGCCTTACTGGATTACGCCCACGGCTCAGGTGGTTGGGGTAAGGTTTTCAAAGAAGCCGGAGCCACGCCCGGTAATGGCCAACCGGGCGGTCCTAAAGCTGATGATGGCCCGCCGGGACAGGCCAAGAAAAACGCCGATCCAGCGGAATTGACCGGCCAGGGCGGCAACGGCAACGGTAACGGAAATGGCAACGGTAACGCTAACGCTAACGGAAATGGTAACGCTAACGGTAATGGAAATGGTAGGGATAACGGCAAGGGAAGAGGTAACAACAAATAGGTAAAAACTGGCAAAAAAACTGAAATCAAACAAATAAACAAACGAGTGTTTGCCGGACTCGAGTGATGACGAGTCTGGCAACACTTTGGTATGGTCTTGGATGGGAATCATGAATTTACAAAATACCCTCTTTACTACAACTGAAACTGATAAAGTGAGTGAAAGAGCCAAAGTAACCTGGCAGAAATTAGCTCGCTACGCAATTTTTGCCGGTTTGGGTTTGATTGGCGGCGCTATCGGTGTGGCCTTGACCTTCGCCCTGGCCATTGCGGTGCAATGGTTGGTCTTTCCTGCGAGTGTCTTCTCGCCTGTTCCCGTTTTTTTTGCCGGGGTTGCCATTTTGTCGGGCCTGGCCGCTTCGTGGTTGCTCGGTTGGGCAACGAATGGTATCTTCACCAGTTCTGATGATCTGGATCAGCAAGAATTACAGGTGATGTTCGTTTTCAGCGTGCTGATAAGCCTGTTGGAATCATTTATTTTTATCCAAGTTTGATGTACCTGTGCAATAGCGGCACAGGGAAGGGGGGATAATGGGGGGAACTACCCCCCAACCCCCTGCCCCTTCGGGGAATTATTCGACCTATTGCCCAGGTCGAGTTTGATAGACTGTAAATAATTATTTATGATGTAGCTCGAAAGGAGTAAATAACCATGTTTGACCATCTAGTATCAAAATTCATTCATCGTCGCCAGCGATCACAACAACGAAAAGAACAGGGTCAAAGTCTGGTGGAGATGGCGATTATCACCCCGCTGCTGATTTTTTTGCTACTCGGTGTTTTTGAAGTGGGTAACGCGGTGCGGAATTATATGGTCCTGGTGAATGTGAACCGG
>JAFGNV010000064.1 GCA_016926805.1 Anaerolineae bacterium | reverse complement strand
TATAAGGCTCGATATATCCAACATATAGTGGCGAAAGCTTGTCTCATCACCAAGATATTTAAAGCTCCTTGGAATCCATACTGAGCCTTTTTCTTAAGGGCGGTTGCGGGGGGGAACCGCCCTGATCTTTTTCAACGAGATGGTTTTAATTCCTTGCCCAACACCGGAATTCGCTGATCGGTTTGCGCAAAACCAAAGCGTTGGTAGAGCGCGTGCGAGCGGTGATTGGACTCCTGGGTATTGAGCGTAATCAGGTTGACGCCCCGACTCAGAGTATCAAGAATGGCCTGGTAAAGCAACTGCGCGCCGAGGCCACGACGCTGGTAATGGGGATGGACGGCCAGCCGGACCAGGTGGGCATGCTGGCGATAAATTTCGCACCACTCGTAACCCACAATTTGCCCCTCCATTTCGGCCACTACAAACGAAACCGCCCGGGCCAGAGCTTCACTAAGGCTCCCCGCCGACTTGCGCCAGAATTGGTCAAAGGCCAGCCTGTCCAGGGTCAGGATGGCTGGCAGATCGTGTAAATGTGCGGTTCGCACGACTGCTGGCATCGCCGGAATGGTGTGGGGCCAGGCACCCAGTCGCTCGAAATTCACAATCCATTCCCGAATTTCAAAACCACGTTCCAGAAGTCCCTCATTCAACCAATCCTCGTAACCAATGTGCGCCAGGGTGGTTAAACCCTGAAGCTGCGCGTCCTGTTCAATTTCTGGCAGCAACGAGTCAAGGTAGGGTCTTATCCCCCAGGTGTCGCGTAGAGCCGCTGCAATAATCACGGTGGTATCTGGCGGTTGCGGTTCTAGCATTATAAATCCACGCAGACCAACCCCGTCTTCGGCCAGAAAGCCGGTGCTTGTTTTTACTTTGGCTTTCAAGCTGACTCGCGGAATCCGGAGATGGACCCGGCGTGCCGAGTCCATCATTTTTTCAATGGCCTGAATGTCTGCCGCAACGATAGGCCGGATAATGGTGGTTTGATGGTTGATTGTTATAGCGCCCATAGGTCTTTTAGTGCGATTATTGTAAGTGCCGATACAAATCTGTCAAAAGTGCGGCCTGGTTTGAACTGTTGAAACAAAATTTTTGTACCTGTGCAATAGCGGCACAGGGAAGGGGGGATAATGGGGGGAACTACCCCCCAAACCCCCCGCCCCTTTGGGGAATTATTCGACCTATTGCACAGGTCGAAATTTTTTAAGGCGTTGTTTTCCGGGTTTGCTGCGGCAAGATAGGCAAAGAGTCCAGTATTTTATCGCCAAACTTTATGATATAATCTTCAAGGGGAGGGCCGGTAAGATGAGATGAAAGGAAGTCTTTTATCGTGAATACAGCAAACGTCGAAGGTATCATCTTGGTTGTTGATGATGATCCCGTTAGCTTGGAAATCATGACTGATCGTCTGTACATTGCCGGTATGAAAGTTCTGGTGGCTTCCGGTGGAGCAGAAGCCCTGGCCCAAATTCAGCATACCCACCCCGATCTCATTCTTCTAGATGTGTTGATGCCTGACCTTGATGGGTTTGAAGTATGCCAGCGGCTGAAAGAGGATGAGGCCACCAAAGATATTCCGATTATCTTTATGACGGTCCTGGCCGAAGTAGCCGATAAAGTCAAAGGATTTAAGGCCGGGGCGGTTGATTACATTACCAAATCGGATCACATTGATGAGATTATGGCCCGTATCAGGGTTCATCTTACCTTGCGCCAAACCCAAAAGGAATTGTTGGTTGCTAATGAACAACTCCAACAAATCAACAGCGAATTAACCCATGAAATTGCCAAACGTAAACAAATTGAAGAGAAGCTCCGGCAGCGCAGTCGTGAGTTGACTCTCATCAACCGGGCCAGTCGCGTGTTCAATTCTTCGCTGCGATTAGATCGTGTTCTCCAAACGGTTTTAGCCG
The DNA here is from genome assembly GCA_016926805.1 of Anaerolineae bacterium. GTDB lineage: Bacteria > Chloroflexota > Anaerolineae > 4572-78 > J111 > JAFGNV01. The sequence goes on along the minus strand of JAFGNV010000064.1, from coordinate 11,878 downwards.
AAATGCACCAACTGCTGGATATTACCGGCACATCATTTTGGCTGCTCTTGCCAGATACGGGTGAATTGATTTGCCAACATGCTACCGGCCCTGAGAGCGACAAAGTGATCGGCTGGCGTTTGGCTCCAGGGCAGGGGCTGGCCGGACATGCTGCCCAAACCGGCGCCACCATTGTTGTATCCAATTCCCGCACCGACGTGCGTCATTTTAAGGAGGTCGATCAGAAGATTGGCGTAGAAATGCGCTCCATCCTGGCCATTCCACTGCAAACCAAAGACAGAATCATCGGCGTTTTAAATTTGGTCGACACGCAAGTAGGCCGTTTCACTACCGACAATTTGGAGTTGATAGAACCCATTGCTGTTGTAGCTGCCATTGCCATAGAAAATGCCCAGCTGTTTGACGAGATCCAGTAAGTTCGGACAGACCTATTTTTTGAAATAGACTTGACAAATCCTGGCTGATACGCTATTATCATTGCTGATTTCTTTACAACTGAACCAGCACTCTGTGCTCATCCAGAGGGGCGGAGGGACCGGCCCTGTGAAGCCCCGGCAACCTTATTGGGTAATTTCCAATTTTCGGTGCCAATTCCGGCAGAATTCAACTTCTGGAAGATGAGAGCGAACGTTGCAACGTAGCTAACAAGCCTCTTCTCTGGAAGGGGCTTTTTTGTTGAACTTGTAACAGGCCCCTCATCTGCCGGTGAGAGGCTTTTTTGTTTGAGATGGATAAAAATTTGTTTCTGAGGAGGAAACACCTATGACTACAACCTTGATGGCTTCACCACAACTGTTCTTTACCAGCGAGTCGGTAACCGAAGGTCATCCCGACAAAATGTGTGACCAGATTAGCGATGCCGTACTGGACGCCATTTATCAAAATGATCCCTATGCCCGGGTGGCCTGTGAAACTGCCATTACCACTGGCCTGGTTTGCGTGATGGGCGAAATCACCACCGCCACCAGTATCGATATTGCCAATATCGCCCGAAAAACCATCAAAGAAATCGGCTACAGCCGGGCCAGATATGGGTTTGATTACGAAACCTGTGGGGTGATTGTCAGCATCAAAGAGCAATCTGCCGATATTGCGCTGGGAGTAGATCAAGCCCTTGAAGCCAAAGAAGGCAAGCTGGTTGATACTCTGAATATTGGAGCGGGCGACCAGGGCATGATGATTGGTTTTGCCTGCAACGAAACCCCGGAGTTAATGCCCTTGAGTATCTCGCTGGCGCACCGCCTGTGTCGCCAACTGACCAACGTGCGCAAAAACGGCGCCGTTGACTACTTGCGACCCGATGGCAAAAGCCAGGTCACGGTTGAGTATGCCTACGGCCAGCCCAGGCGGGTGGACACTATTGTCGTCTCCACCCAGCACAGCCCCGAGGTGCACCAGAACCAGATTCGAGCCGACGTAATCCGCGAGGTGATTACGCCGGTTGTGCCCCAAGATATGATTGACGACAAAACCAAAATTTACGTCAACCCCACCGGTCGCTTTGTTACCGGCGGGCCGATGGGCGATGCCGGCCTGACCGGGCGCAAAATTATTGTCGATACCTATGGCGGCGTGGCCCGGCACGGCGGCGGCGCATTCTCCGGCAAAGACCCCACCAAGGTGGACCGTTCGGCGGCTTATATGACTCGCTATATTGCCAAAAATATTGTGGCGGCCGGTCTGGCCGACCGGGTTGAGTTTCAGGTCAGTTATGCCATTGGCGTGGCCCATCCTCTGTCGTTGAATGTGGAGACGTTTGGCACGGGAAAGGTGCCGGATGACAAAATCATCCAACTGGTCAAAGAGCATTTTGACCTCCGTCCAGCCGCCATCATTCGCGACCTCGATTTGCGCCGCCCTATCTACCGCCCTACCGCGGCTTATGGTCACTTTGGTCGCACCGACATCGATGCTCCCTGGGAGAAGACCGACAAGGCCGATCTACTCAGAGAGGCCGCGGGCCTGAGCTTATTGGAAGCAGTTGCGGAGTTATAAAAGATGTTTTGTTTACCAGCTAATCAGACCTTTAGGGTTTCAAAAACCCTAAAGGTCTGTACCTGTGCAATAGCGGCACAGAGAAGGGGGGATAATGGGGGGAACTACCCCCCACCCCCCCGCCCCTTCGGGGAATTCTTCGACCTATGCAATAGGTCGAAAGGTCTTCATCTGGCGAGAAACTTGAAGTTTCTTAGCAGTTCTGTAAGGAGATTGGCCCCATGACCCATCAACATTTAAGCACTCGAGTTGTTCATGCCGGTGAAGAACGTGTGAAGCCTCATCACGCGCTCACCACCCCTATTGTGCAAACCAGCACGTTTACCTTTGAAAATACCCGCGACTTGGTTGACTTCCAGGAAGCCAAGCTGTGGGGTGAGCAGAACGGGCGAGAAGAATACGGCCGCTATGGTAATCCCACCGTGGCAGCGACAGAAGCCAAGCTGGCCGACCTGGACAGTGGGGAGGCTGCCTGCCTCTTTTCCAGCGGAATGGCAGCGGTAACGTCTACCCTGCTCAGTCTACTTTCGGCGGGGGACCACGTGGTGCTAACCGACGACTCTTATCGCCGGACCCGGCAATTTGTGACCAAGTTCCTGGCCCGCTTTGGTGTGACGGCAACTCAGGTGCCGATGGGCAACTACGAGGCCCTGGAGGCGGCCATTCAGCCCAACACCAAAGTCATCTTCTCCGAATCGCCCACCAACCCCTACGTACGGGTGCTGGATTTGAAGAAATTGGTGGCCATTGCCCAAAAGCATACGGTCAAAACCGTGGTTGACAGCACCTTTGCCACGCCCATCAACCAGCGTCCGTTGGAGTTTGGGGTTGACTTTGTGGTGCATTCAGCCACCAAATATCTGGGCGGCCACAACGATTTACTGGCCGGAGTGGTCGTCTGTTCCAATTATCTGATGGGGGCCATCAAAGAAACACAGGCCATGCTCGGTGATGTGAGCGACCCCCACCCCGCCTACCTGCTGCTGAGGGGCTTAAAAACGCTGGAGTTGCGCGTACAGCGTCAAAACCAAACCGCCGAAAAGACTGCCCATTTTCTGGTCAAGCATCCCGCCGTGCGCCGGGTCTATTATCCCGGGCTGGTCAGCCATCCTGATTACGAAGTGGCCGTCGCCCAGATGTCGGGCTTTGGCGGGGTAGTCAGTTTTGAGTTGGAAGCCGATTTAGAGGGCACCGGCAGGTTCATCGATCAGTTGCAGATTCCCTATATTGGCCCCAGCCTGGGCGGAGTGGAAACATTGGTGGGGCAGGTGGCCCAGATGACTTACTACGAATTCTCGCCCGAAGAGAGGGCCGAAATCGGCATTAGCGATAGCCTGATCCGCCTGGCCGTCGGCATCGAGTCGGTGGATGATTTGCTGGCCGATCTGGCCCAGGCCCTGGACAAGGCGTTTCACACCGAAATGCTTTTTCAGACTGTTGGTGATGATGCCCAGGCCAGGCCAGTGGTGATGTATCGGCCGTAGTCTTATGAAACCAACTCCGGCGGCAAATGGTCTATCCGGTTCAGATAGCGCAGCCCCAAATGGCCATCCTCCCGAAACTCGACCCGGGTGATGGCGGTATTGTAGTGATGGTACCACAAATGGCGGCTGGGGAGTTGGTCAAATAGCGCTTTCAGTAGGGCGTCAATAAAACCGCCGTGTGATACCAGCGCAACCCGTTCGTGACCATCATGGTTGGCTCGCTCTCGTAATTGACCGGCCACTTTGATCGCCCGCCCCTGGCAGGCAGGCCAGTCTTCGTAACCTTTATTCCACCAACCCTGTTCGCTGATTTCGTCCGGCAATTCAAAGCCGGAAAATTCGGCCAGAATCTCGGCGCGAGTCATGCCAGGATACCCTATCCGCACTCCTTCTTGCTCATGATGATCCAGATAGATACCACCTTTTTCGTGGAGGTCAATCCACACTTCAGGCGTTATGCCCAGGTTTTTGCTGATGGGGCGGGTTGTTTGCAGTGCTCGCCGCATGGGGCTGCAATACAGTTTGGTGAGGCCAAAACCGCGTCGCTGGTTGGTTTGAGTATCCTCTACCGAGCCATATTTGGTGAGTTCCGGGGTGAGGCCATTGGTTAGGTGTTGGGCCACAATTTGGGCCTGACGATGCCCCAATTCGGTTAAATGAGGATCGCATACTCTATCGCGCATGTTAGCCAGGGTATTGTTGGTCGATTGTCCGTGACGAATAAGGTAAAGTTCCATAGGTACCTGCCTTTTCGGCAAATTAACAAGTAGTCGCCGAAACAATTTGTTACCAAGAAAAAAGGCGCAAGGTATGTGATATACTTTGCGCCTTTGCATTTGCGCGTCTTTGCCAGGCAATTATACTTGCTCAGGCCAGGATTTGAAAACCTTTAGAGATAGAATTTGGGTATCACCAGCATCACTCTTCAGGCTTGGGTTGGTTGGAAACAGACAGCAAACTCTCAATAACCGGCTCTTCTTCTTTGGGCGGCGGAAGTGGTTTTTGAACCAGCACATACGGCTCGATATCCATTAACCGCCGGTAGAGATAACTTCCCAAAACCCGGATTGTGGCAATGGTTGGCGCAGCCAAAAGCAGCCCCAACGCCCCACCCACGCTGGCTCCGGCAATGATCCCCACAATAATCAGGGCCGGGGGTAAACGCAGCCGATAGCCAAGGATTCGCGGCACCAGAAAATTGGTGTCAAATTGCCACATCAGAAAATAGAAGCCGGCCACTAATAGCGCAAAAGCCCACAGGGGTAGGGGTAACCATGTGGACCCCTGAAAATAGGCAAAGATAACCCCCACAAAGCCCGAAATACTGTAACCCCAATTAGGAATCAATTCCAGTAAGGCCGCCACCAGACCCAAGAGAACCGCGCTTCTAATGCCCAACAGGGCCGTACCTACCCCAATGATAATACCCACAATAATGGCCAACGTTACCTGCCCCACCAGGTAAGCCTTCCAAACCCCGTCCATCTCGCGGCGAAGTTGTCTAAATTCTTTCATATAATCTGGTGGAATCCAGCTATCGATCCAGTCGATAAAACGATTGGCGTCCAGTAAAAAGTAGAAACCTACCACAAAAATGAATATAGCCCAGATGAATCCCCCGGCAATATCCACGGCCAGATTGGCGGCCCAAGAAGCCATAGGCGAGAAAACCTGGTCAAGGCCACCGGTCACCGGCTCAATCAACGAACTCAGATTGCCTCTCACATTCCCAATGGAAATATGATAATCCATAGCCTCATTGAGTTGGTTCGTCAGTTCCTGCACATCAACATTCAAGGCTCTGATTTGGGTCACCAAAATTGGCGTGCCGACGGTAGGAATAAGGGCTAAAAGGAAAAGAAATATAAGGTAAACAATAGCGGCGGCCAGGCCTCGTTTCAGAGGGGTGCGGGCGGTGAGCCAGTTGACCACCGGATTGAGAATATAAGCAATGAGAACTGCTACTATCAGCGGGGCCAACACAATGCTGAATCGCCACACCGCCAGCCCAATCAGAATCAGGCAAATAACCAGGATGACCCATTTTGTAGCGGGCGTCCACTTGGGTGTAGTTGGCAAGGTTTCCTCCCTGACAAAAAACAAGCCAGCGAATCAGCCAATGATAAACTTCACCGACGATTTGATCCGCTGACTCGCTGCAAGTTAACTATAGCTATTCAGACTAAATTTGGTTATCGCACAAAGCCGGTTTGGTTGGGGGGCCAATAAGAAAACCAGGCCCGACCAACGACACTCTTCAAATTTATCGTTCCAAAACTGCGTGAGTCATTAGAAGAGCCTCGATTATCCCCTAACACAAATATGTGAAGGGGCGGAACAGTGGTGGGGCCATACATCCCGGGAGTGTTGGTCGCCAGATAAGGCTCGTTCAATGCTTGATTATTGACAAATACCTGACCATTATGAATTTCGACAACATCACCCGGCAGGCCGATGACTCTCTTAATAAGCAACTCATCGCCCTGGGTAGATAAGCGAATGACCACCACATCGCCGCGCTGAGGTCCATTGGAGCCAAGAAATTGGCGCAGATACGGATTGTAAGAAAGCTTTTCCACAATCAGGCGTTGGTCGGTGTGGAGATTTGGCTCCATACTCTGACCGTACACCCGAGTCGCCTGGGCCAGAAACAGGTTAATCAGTAAGGCAATTAACACGGCGGGCACAATGGTTTCTAAAACTTCCCGAACCACGTGCAGAACCTTGTTGAGAAAAGAAGCTTTGGGTTCCGGTTCTGGCCCCCAATTTTCTTCAGGCTCAAATTGACCAGGGTACATAAAGATTACTCCTGTTACATTTAATAGCGCTGGCGCTGCCTGTTGCTTCCGCCGCCGCGGCGGTCTCTGTCTCTCTGGCCGCCGCTACCACGCCGACTGCCGCCGCCACTGCGCTGGCCGCTGGGCCGGCGATCGTTCTGACGGGCTTCTTCTAAAGACCAACCTTCCAACACGGCTTGACGGGACAGGCGAATTTTTCCTTCGCTATCGATGTCGGTGACCATCACCATGATCTCGTCACCCAATTGTACCACATCTTCCACCGAAGGTACACGGTAATCGGCCAATTGAGAGATAGGCACCAGGCCATCGACACCCGGTAAGATTTCTACAAACGCGCCAAAGTTGGCGGTGCGGACAACTTTGCCGGTGTAGATCTTGCCCAATTCGGCCTCTTCGGTCAAGGACTCAATTCGGGCCACCGCCAACTCACCAGCCTCATGGCTTGAGGCCGCAATGTATACCGTGCCGTCATCGTCGATGTCAATTTTAACCTCTAGCTCATCTTGAATGGCTCGAATGACCTTGCCTCCAGGGCCAATAATCTTGCCAATTTTATCCGGGTCAATGTGGATGGTCTCGATGGTGGGCGCGTATTGCGAGAGAGTGGTTCGAGGCTCGGCCAGGGTTTGGCGCATCTCATCGAGAATGTGGAACCGGCCCTCTTTAGCCTGGGCCAGGGCCTGTTCCATCACATCCCAGCGCAAACCACTGATTTTGATATCCATTTGTAAAGCGGTAATTCCCTGACGCGTACCGGCCACTTTAAAATCCATATCGCCCAAAGCATCCTCGATGCCCTGGATGTCGGTTAACACGGCAAACTGGTTGCCCTCTTGTACCAGACCCATTGCCACGCCAGCCACCGGCGCCTTGATGGGCACTCCCGCGTCCATCAAACTCAACGTGCTGCCACATACGCTGGCCATTGACGTTGAACCATTAGAACTCATCACTTCGGAGACCAGGCGCAAGGTATACGGAAACACATCGGTTCCGGGCAGCATTGGCAGCAAAGCCCGTTCGGCTAAAGCGCCATGCCCAATTTCCCGCCGGCCAGGAGAGCCAACCCGGCCGGTTTCGCCGGTGGAGAAGGCGGGAAAGTTGTAATGGTGGATGTATCGTTTAAAATCTTTTGGGCCCAGCGTGTCCAGACGTTGCTCATCCCGGGGCGTGCCCAGCGTGGTAATCGTCAGTACCTGGGTTTCGCCACGGGTAAACAGTCCCGACCCGTGGGTGCGAGGCAAGATGCCTACATCGCACCAAATGGGTCGAACCGTTTTGGTATCGCGGCCATCGGGGCGAACGCCTTTGTTCAAAATACGCGAGCGCACCGCCTTTTTGAGCGCGTCACTGTAAATGGCATGAACATCTGGCATGGTTACGGTTTCATCCGCCTCAAAATGAGCCACCAGTTCGTCGCGCACGGCATTCATGGCCGCTTCGCGTTCTTCTTTACCTCCCTGTATGCTCAAAGCTTGTTCGAGTTTACCGCCATCGAGCCAGGCCATTACTTTTTGCACCGTCTCTTGCGGCGGTTGGATCGTGATAAGTTCCCGTTTGGGTTTGCCTACCTGAGCCTGCATTTCCTTTTGCACACGGATAATGTCTTGAATTTCGGCATGGGCCAGTCGCAGAGCCTCCAGTATTTTTGCTTCGGAAACTTCGCTTGCGCCAGCTTCGACCATTAAGATCGCATCTTCCGTGCCGGCCACGCGCAAATCCAGATCACTATTGGTCATTTCACTGGTTGAGGGGTTGACCAGGAACTCTTCATTCCTGAGTCCAATCCGCACTGCGCCCACCGGCCCGGGCCAGGGGATGTCGGAAATCATCAAAGCTGCACTGGCGCTATTGATGGCCAAAATGTCTAGATGCTTTTCACCATCCGACGAAAGCGCGGTGATGATAATTTGAACTTCATTGCGAGAGTTCTTATCAAAGAGAGGGCGCAGGGGGCGGTCGACCAAACGGCAGGTGAGAATAGCTTCTTCACTGGGCCGACCTTCGCGTCTGAAGAAACTGCCGGGGATGCGCCCGGCGGCATACAGTTTTTCCTCAAATTCTACGCTAAGGGGAAAGAAATCCATGCCCTCACGGGCAGATTTAGAGGCAGTGGCCGCCGTTAGCAAGATGCTATCGCCGGAGCGAACAACAACGGCTCCGCCAGCCTGACCGGCTAACACACCGGTTTCAAAGATAATTTCATCGTTGCCTAATTTGGCAACAAAACGTTGGGGTTGTGGTTTAGACATTTGTAACATAACCTCCTTGAGATTGCCTCTCCCGGAGGTCAGGAACTGGAGAAAAACACCAAAACAATGAACAATTTTCCAATGAAAACCCCTTTTTAGTTCATTGTCTTAGAGGCTTTCGCCAATGCCTGGTCTCCTGGGAGAGTTACAGTTGATCAATTCCTTTCTAAAATGTTGTTTTTATAAAACAAACGAGTAGGCGAACATTGCATCTACTCGTTTGAATATTTGTTAATGTTCTAACCGCATATTCAATTGTTTTATTTGCGCAGGCCAAGCCGCTCAATGACCTCTTGGTAACGAGCGGGGTCTTTGCCTTTGAGATATTCTTGATGATGCCGTCGTTGGCCAACCAGCTTTAACAAACCACGCCGCGAGGCGTTATCGTTCTTAAAAGTTTTTAAATGTTCTTGAAGCTGGTTAATCCGGGTTGTCAGCAAGGCAATCTGCACTACCGACGAGCCGGTGTCCTTATCGTTGATTTGAAACTCCTTAATAATTTTTTGTTTTTCTTCTGCTGAAAGTGACATCGAATCTGCTCCTTACTTGTCGGGCGATGAGCCGGTGCTACGCATCGTGCTCAGGCCTCTAGATGTCTTGATAGATTTGAATTTTCACCCTTCCTGCCAGAAAATACGGTATAGATGTTTGGCAAGAATAACTTACTAACTAAAGAATTATATCACGCTCAAAGGCGAAGAGCAAATAGCACAAAGATTCCCCCCTATTAATGTAAAAAACCCGATGCAATTTCTGCATCGGGTTCATCATCAAAATCTCAACTTTCTAAGTATTTATTCGCTTTCAGCCTTATCAGACTTCTACTACCGTCAGATTTTCTGTTTTCTTGTGGGCCAGCCGGAACCCATACAAGTACTGTTTTCGCCAGTTGCGCTTTGGCCTGGAAATTTTTATCTCAGGTCCTTTTTACCATCTATGGCTTCCCGCTAGCCGTTTTGTTTCCCAATCTGGCACCTCGATAGGGACCTCCTTTCGGCTGCTAGTAACAGAACCACCGTTGATTCTGTTAGTACTAATATACCATATTTATGGGGGTGGAGTCAATAGATTTTAGGATGGGTTTCCCCTACGAATGCCCAACGATCTTGTTTTTTACCTCCTGGTACTTTTGCCCCAAGCAATCCCAAAAGCCGGGTCAATTCCAACTTGCAACCGATATAATTCTTTTCCCCTTATCTTCATTATGGTATAATTGGCTAGAACTCCCAAAATTGTGGCATCCTGCCGTTCCTTTCGGTATCTCACCATAAATTTTGGAGCCTTGTTTTTTTGGTTTTCTGGTAATTTAAACGATCCATTATTTATCACACCACCATGACAATTCTGACAACCCGTAGTCTCGGCAAGTATTTTGGCGGGCAGGATATTTTCTCCGACCTCGACCTCTCTATCAATCATAACGACCGAATTGCTTTGGTTGGTCCCAACGGCGAGGGAAAAACAACTCTGTTGCGAATCCTGGCCGGATTGGAGTTGCCATCGGAAGGCACTGCCCACGCGGCTAACGGGTTGCGCATCGGCTATCTGGAACAGCACCCCTCGTTGATCTCAACCGATAGTTCGGTGTGGGCGCTGGCGCTGAATGCCTTTGCCGATTTGCGACAACAAGAGGTCGAACTTAAACTTCTGGAAGCAACTCTGGCCGAAGAAACTGACGCTTCTCGCCACGACGGGTTACTGAAAAAATATGGCGAGGCCCAGGCGCAATTTGAGTATGCTGGTGGTTACAACTACGAACACACCATTGACCAAGTTCTGACCGGGTTGGGATTTAAGCCCGACCAATATAACACCCCTCTGGCGCAGTTAAGTGGGGGACAACAGAGCCGGGCGCATCTGGCCCGACTCCTGTTGGAGCAGCCCGATTTGCTCCTGCTTGACGAACCAACCAACCACCTTGACCTGTCCTCGGTGGAATGGTTGGAAAATTACTTGCAAAATTGGCCTGGCGCGTTGGTGGTGGTGGCCCACGACCGCTACTTTTTGGATAAAGTGACCACCCGCGTCTGGGAGATGGCCTTTGGCACGGTAGAGGTTTACCGGGGCAATTTCTCCCACTACGTGGCCCAACGCGCCGAGCGTTTTGAGCGCCGGAGAAAAGAATTCGAAGCGCAGCAAGAATTGATTGCCAGGGAAGAAGATTTTATCCAGCGTAATCTGGCCGGACAGCGCACCAAAGAGGCCAAGGGACGTCGCAAACGATTGGAGCGTTTGGCCAGATTAGACCGTCCCCGCGAGCACAAAAACGTGAGCCTGCCGCTACAGGCCACCTTGCGTTCCGGCGACTTGGTGTTGGCAACGCACGGTCTGGTGGTTGGCTATCCCGATGATGAGCCGCTGTTCACCTGCCCGGACCTGGAAATCAGGCGTGGCAATCGGGTGGCGCTGTTGGGGCCAAATGGGGCGGGCAAAACAACGTTTATCAAAACCATCTTGGAGCAGGTGGAGCCAAAGCAGGGGGTCGTTCGGCTTGGAGCCGGGGTGGAGATTGGTTACTTTGCCCAAACCCAGGCCAGCCTTAATCTTGGGGCCACGGTTCTGGACGAAATCCTGTCGGTGGAAAACCTGCCCCTTGGAGAAGCGCGTAATTATCTGGGTCGGTTTCTTTTTTCTGGTGACGATGTTTTCAAACCGGTCGGGTCCCTTTCCGGCGGAGAACGCAGCCGGGTGGCCCTGGCTAAGTTGACTTTAACTGGCGCCAATTTCCTTATTCTCGATGAACCGACCAATCACCTGGACATTCCTTCCCAGGAGATTTTGGAAGGAGTGCTGGCCGACTTTACCGGCACCATCCTGCTGGTTTCGCACGACCGTTATTTTATTGATGCACTGGCCACGCATACCTGGGCCTTAGAACCTGCCACCAAATCAGTCATAGCGCTCGAAGGGGGGTACAGTCACTATCTGGCTATTTGTAAAACTCAAGAGACGGTAGGTGAAACCGACCAAAAGGCATCAAAACCAAAATCAGAGCAGCAGCTCAAACGTGAACAAAGCAAAGCCAGAAAGCGAGAGACGGACAAAAAAGTCCGGCAGATTGCTGAAATCGAAAGGGTTATTGCAGCTACAGAGACCAAACTAGCCCAACTGGCGCAGGAGTTAGAGGAGGCCAGTCAGACCCAGGATCTATCCAGAATTCAAACGTTGGGGTTGGACTACCAGGAGAACGCCTCCAAACTGGAAGAATTGTTGAATCAGTGGGCAGAAATGGAACCAGCCTAAGACCCATTTTATGGGCCACCCATTTTATGGGCACCCATTTTATGGGCACCCATTTTATGGGCACCCATTTTATGGGCACCCATTTTATGGGCACCCATTTTAT
>JAFGNV010000063.1 GCA_016926805.1 Anaerolineae bacterium | reverse complement strand
TCGTCCGGTGGCGGCCCTGGTCTTCAAAATCAGTGGGCGGTTGCGAGCAGCAGGCGCCGGTGGGTTCGACTCCCATTCACTCCCGTTTGGGCCCAAAGAAGCTCGGTTGAAAGCCGGGCTTTAATTTTTTTTACAAAAATAAGCACGGCCTTTTGCCAGAATTCTTCAAATTACCCCTTGACTCTTGTCTTATCCAGTCAAGGTGTAGACTTCGCCGGTTTGGGGATGCGTTATATCATCACCAAAGCCCATTTATCGACAGTGGCATCAAAAAAGAAGAACTCGATGTGAAAACCGCGGCTCCGATTGACGGATCAGTGCCGGAGAGCGATCGGGTGAAGGAGCGGGAACTACAATTTTTTATGGTATAAATTTCGAGGCGGCCACAATGGCCGCCTCTCTTTTTAGATGATGGGTATTTGGTCTAACGCGAGGAAGACCCTCAGAGCGGCCAATCACGCAACATACGTTCGGTTTCTTCCGAATGACCCATCTCATCACGGACCATATCTTCCAGTTGTACCACCAGGCCCTTATCGCCAAACTCCTCCGCCTCTTTGGCCCGCTGGGTGTAATCCTTGCCTGCCTGAATTTCGGCTTCCAACACGGCCTGGAGCATCTCCTTATTGGTGGCTGCCGCCGGAACCGATCGTGGTTGGGTGATCGGTTCCCCGCCTAACGCCACAATTTTATTGGCCAGGAATTGCGCGTGCAGTTGCTCGTCGGCAACTTCGGCCAGAAAAAACTGGGCCAGTTGCGGACGGTAAGGGCCAGTAGCTTTGGCGGCGTAGGTGATGTATTGAATAATTGCGCCCAGTTCACCGGCCAGATCCTCGTTTAGATGCTTGATCAGCGTTTGCTTATCCATTAAAAATCTCCTTTCAAAAATAATAATTAAATATGTATCGCCTGCCCCAACGCCACGTGGGCCGCTTCCATAATCACCTCGCTCAACGTGGGGTGGGGATGAATAGTGTGGGCCAATTCCTCCAGGGTGCTTTCCAGGCCAATCATCCCGGTGGGACCGGCCAGCAACTCGGTGACGTGGGGGCCAATCATAAACACGCCCAAAACTTCGTGGTATTTATGTTCGGAAATAATTTTTACAAAACCCACGTTATCGGCCAGGCCCAACGCCTTGCCGTTGGGCTGGAAGGGGAAGATACCAACTTTCACATCGTAACCCTGCTCACGGGCTTGAGCCTCGGTCAGTCCCACCGAGGCTACTTCGGGATGGGTGTAAGTGCAGCGCGGCAGCTTGCGGTAGTCCAGGGGGCGGGTTTTGTGTCCGGCAATCGCCTCGGCGGCCACAAGGCCCTGAGCGCTGGCCACATGAGCCAGGGCCAGTTTGCCAGTGACATCGCCGATGGCATAAATGCCCGGCACGTTGGTTTGCATTTTATCATCAATCTGAATGTAACTCCGCTCAACTTTGACCCCGACTTCTTCCAACCCCAAATTCTCGCTGTTGGGGGCGATGCCGATAGCAATCAGGGCTTTTTCGGCTTGAAGGGTTTCGGTTTCGCCGTTTTTACTCACGCTGATGGTAACCCCACCAGCATTGGTTTCAACCTTGTCTACTTTGGCGCCGGTTTTTACCTTGATCTTGGCCCGCGCGAATTGCTTTTCCAGTTCCTGGCTGATGTCTTCGTCTTCGGCAGGTAACACGGCCGGCAACATCTCCACCACGGTTACATCGGTGCCGTAGCTGTGGAAGATATGGGCAAATTCCATGCCAATGGCCCCCGCGCCGACAACAATCAGTGAAGCCGGGACTTCTTTTAACTCCAGCGCGTGGCGATACGTCAGCAGTTTGTCGCCGTCAATCTCCACGCCAGGAATGGCGCGGGCGCGACTGCCGGTAGCAATAATGATGTTTTTGGCGGTATGAACCTCGCCGTTAACCGCAACCTCGGTTTTGCTCCTGAGCCTACCCATGCCCTCAAGCACATCGATATTGTTCTTTTTCATCAAAAAGCCAACACCTTTGACCAGTCGCTGGCTCACCTGGCGGCTGCGCTTTTGAGCCACGCTGTAATCAACGCTCAGATTGTCAAAATTAAAGCCAAAGGTCTTACCCTCTTTGAGCAGGTTAATAATCTCGGCATTTCGCAGTAACGACTTGGTGGGAATACACCCCCAATTGAGACAGACCCCGCCCAGGTGTTCCTTTTCCACCACGGCTGTTTGCTGACCTAGCTGGCTGGCCCTAATGGCGGCCACGTAACCACCCGGCCCGCCGCCAATCACAATGGTATCGTAGTTGCTCATAACATCGACCTTTCTTGACACTGAAGCGTTTGGCAAGCCTCGTGAATTATACCACTACTGTTAAAAAAAGGACAGAACGGCCTGGCTGTTGGCCGCTGAGAAGTCAAGGAATTTGCCCGTAATTGGCAACCCAATCTTTTTCGTGTAAAATATTGTCAATAGATTTTGGTGAGTTTTACCCCGACCAATTGATTCAGGACTATTGTAAATGATAGAAAAATTCGAACCAACCTATATAACAATTGTGGAAGGTCCCCCCCCGGAGTTTCGGGATGTATCCAATGAATGGGCCTATGGCGTTTTGGAAGGATGGGAGAATAGCGATATTGCCATGTGCGAGATGCGCACTTTTGATGGCCCCAAACTGGTCAAACGTTGCCAGGAAGCTTGGCGCGAAGGGCGCCCGGCCCGGCTCGATTTTCCCACCGGCGAAGGCTCCCGCGGCGAGTTGGTTATTGTGGCCGTTCGCTGGGAAACGGTGGAAGAGGGACACAAGTTGCATTTGTGGGTTAAGATATAGGAAATTAGAAGCAAAAAATTAGAAATTGGATGCCTGTTCCGGGTCTTACCGGGGCGGGCATTTTTTATGGATGGCGGAGGTAAAATTGCCGTAACCGGCTGAGATGCCCCCAAAAGTTGATAATGCCCACCTCAAAGATTGATAAAACCCGGTTGCTTGTGGTAAAATCTTGACTATGATTGAGAATTTGATCAAACGCGGGCCGGGACAAACAGTCGCCTTTATTCCTTATCCTGAGGTCAATCTGCTGGCCGAAACGATGGTGGCCTTTGCCAATACCGATGGCGGCACCATTTTGATTGGCTTGGACCAACAAGGTGAAGTGGTTGACTATATGATGGACGAGGAAGTGGAAGGTAAGTTGGCTCAGGCCTTGGTGATGTGTCGCCCGCCGGTGGTGACCCATTGGGAACAGTGTGAACTGCCCGGCGGGATTGTGGTAGCCCTGAAAATCGCCCGCAGTCCAGAGTTACATGCCCTGGCCGATGGCCGGGTTTTGACCCGCAGCGGGACCAAAAATACGCCTCTGGGCGGCGAAGCCATTCGGCACCTGGCTGCCACCAAATCAAGCGGCGATTTTGAAGGCGAGCCGGTGGCCGGGGCAACCCTGGTGGACCTTGACAAAGATGTATTGGATGAGTACCTGGCTAACCGCGCCGAACGGGGCGCCCGTCCGCTTAAAAACATGCTTCAGGATCATTTGGTGGAAATTGGGGCCATGCTTGAGGATGGCACGCCGACAATGGCCGGGATGCTGTTGTTTGGCAAAACGCCCCAGGCTTTTTTGCCACAAAGTGGGGTTATTTTTGTAAAGTTCTTGAGTACCGAGGCCCGGGGCCGGGATGGCATGGCCGGGTATGGTCGCCGGGTAGAGATAGAAGGGCCGCTGGCACGTATTATCGAGCGGGCCTGGAATCTGGTGACCGATGAGATGCGGGTCGAGGCAGTAGTTACGGGTTTAAAACGAGAGGAAGTGCCGGAGTATCCCCCATTTGCCGTGCGTGAAGCGATTGTCAACGCGGTCTGTCATCGCGATTATCGTTTGAGTGGCCGCCGGGTTGAGATTCGCATGTATGAAAATCGGCTGGAGGTCATCAGTCCCGGTGGTTTGCCCGGCTACATTACCCTGGACAATATTGTGGATGAGCATTTCTCCCGTAATCCCCGGCTGGTAGCCGGACTGTTTCAGTGGGGTTACATTGAGGAGTTGGGGTTGGGCATCGACCGGATGATTGAGGAGATGCTGGAAAGAGGTCATCCGGCCCCGGATTTCGAGGCCAAACCTTACTCGTTTACGGTGCGCCTGCACAACACCCTGGAGCGCACGCCGGTCAAACGGTGGGCCAGCAACATGAACGAGCGCCAGATGCGAGCGATGAGTTTCGTCGAGGAGTATGGCCGCATTACCAACCGGGATTATCACCAGCTTTGTCCCGACGTTAACCCGGAAACGCTCCGCCTGGACCTGGTCGATTTGATAGAGAAGGGGTTGCTGTTAAAAATTGGGGATAAAAAAGGAACGTATTATATTTTGAAGTGATCTCCTATTCCTCTCTGACCACCTCTTTATGAATGACTCCATCTAATAAATAAATAATTCTATCGGCGAATTCGGCCATACGGGGATCGTGGGTTACAAAGATGACGGTTTTGCCTTGCTCTTGGTTGAGCTGCCGGATAAGGCGCATTACCTCAAAGCCGGTTTCCGAGTCCAGATCGCCGGTGATTTCATCGCCGATGATGATGGGCGGATCATTGGCCAGGGCGCGGGCAATAGCGACTCGCTGCTGTTGCCCGCCGGATAGCTCGCTGGGGTAGTGGTCCATGCGGTCGGCCAGCCCTACCTGTTCCAAAAGGGTGGTGGTGCGGGTTTTACGCTCTTTGCGCCGGAGTCGCCCGGCCAGCACCATTGGCGCTTCGACATTTTCAAAGGCGGTAAAATTGTTCAATAGGTTAAAGGTCTGAAAAATAAACCCCAATCGTTCCAGCCGTAACCGGGCCACCTGCTCTTCTTTCATTGACACAACGTTTTCGCCATCGATAATGATGTGCCCCCGTCCGGGTTCGTCCAGACCGCCCAGCAGGTTGAGCAGGGTGGTTTTGCCGGAGCCGCTCGGCCCCATCAAACACAACATTTCACCATCACTTACCGTAATTGTTACCCCACGCAAGGCAGGTACGGCCTCTTTGCCCATTAAATAACTTTTATGCACATTGTCTACTTGAATGATAGTTGGCGGCATACAACCCTCGTTTACAAATACAATGACCCGAAGAATGGTAGCGCAATTACCGTTAAAGGCAAATACAGCAGCATTAGTCCCAGCCCCACCCTGCTACCCCAGCGGGGTTAAAAAGTCGTCGCTGGCAACCTTGCTGCAAGCCAAAAAGATTATCTAAAGGTGGATCGCCGGGTGAGATCAAAGCCCCCACAACAAACTGATGAAAATGGGTGTAACCATAACCAGGAGTAAATTGAGGGGAAGTCCAACCTTGATGAAATCCAGAAACTTATAGCCTCCCGGCCCATAAACCATAGTGTTGGTTTGATACCCCACCGGTGTTGAGAAGCTGGTTGAAGCAGCAAACATAATCGCTAAAATGAACGCCCGGGGGTCTAATCCCAAGGCCTGACCTGTGGCCACCCCCATGGGTACCAGAACTACCACGGTAGCATTGTTGGAAATGAGTTCGGTAAGAATCGTTGCAGCCAAATAGAAGATACTCAAGACAAAAAGCGGTGGAACATAGGCGGAAGCGTTTGCGGCGAGATCGGCTATCAACTGTGCCCCGCCCGTTCGTTCCAGAGCCAATCCCAGGGGAATGACTCCGGCCAGCAGGAAAATCACGTCCCACCGCACCGACTCATGCAGTTCGTTCACCTTCAGGCAGCCGGTCAAGACCATCAGCACGCAGCCGACAACGGCAGTTACTAAAATAGGTACGCCCAAGGCGGCTATAATAACCACCCCGGCCACAATGGCCAAAACAATGGGTATCTTGCTTGTGCGAAACCGTTCTTGTTGCACTTCTTCTGTGGCAATAAAGCCCGGTTCGCGTTTAATTTGTTCCAGGGCCACCTTGGACCCACGCAACAGCAAGGTGTCGCCAAAACCCAGCCTGACATTGGCCAGACGCTCACGAATGAGTTCGCCATGCTTGCGGATGGCAATCACGGTGCAGCTGTAATGCTGGCGGAAATTGGTGGTGGCCACCGTGCCCCCAATCAGGTCCGAGTTAGGACCAATCACCACTTCCATCAGCCCGCGCCGGTCACTCTGCAAACTCTGATCCTCCAGTCGAACTTCGGGTTCAATGGCTAACCCCTCGATGTCTTTGATTTTGAGCAGTTGGCTGGTATTGGCCTTGATGAACAAAATATCGCCCGCCTGGAGCATCTTTTGTCCCAGAGGGTGAGCCAATTTCTGCCCGTTTCTGAGCACCTCAAACACATGAATGTCAAACTGCTCCCGCAAGCGACTCCTGTTGACACTCACCCCTACCAGCGGTGAGTTTTCTAACACAATAACCTCAGAAAGATAGTCTTTAACCTGGTAAGCGTCGGCAATCTCTGGCTCGTCGCGTCGCTCCGGTAGTAACTTGCGACCAATCAATAAAATGTACAATGCCCCGGTGACAAAAATCATGAGGCCAATGGCGGAAAACTCAAACATCCCAAACGCGCCATAACCCTCTTGCATCGAAAGGGCGCTGGCCAAAATATTGGTTGAAGTGCCAATTAAGGTGATAACGCCGGCCAATTGCGAGAAATACGAAAGAGGGATCAGCAGCCGGGAGGGCGCCCGCTTGTGTTCGCGGGCCAGGGTAATAATCGAGGGGATTAAAATGGCCACTGCCGCCGTGTTGTTAATGAAGGCCGAAAGAGGGCCAATAATTAACATTACCGTGAGCAATTGCCTGATTTCGTTGTTTCCGGCAAAACGAACCAGGCGGTGCGTTAGTAGATTAATCACCCCTGTCCGGTACACCGCGCCGCTGAGAATGAACATGGCCAACACGGTAATGGTGGCCGGATTACTGAAGCCGGAAATAGCCTCCTCCGGCGCCACCCCCAGCACCGGCCCCAAAACCAGAATCAGGGCCATCATGCCAAAAGCCACAAAATCAATGGGGAAAAGATCAAGGGCAAAGATAATCAAGGCCCCGATCAGAATGGCATAGGCCAACGCTATTTCGGGGGTCAAAATCTCTACCTCCACCCGGACCACATCGGTTGGGTCATCATCATTGATGTCTCCGGTTAAAACAAAATATCGTTAAAAAACATCCCTATGGGAAAACGATGAGAGGCTAGACAAAACCGTTGTCGGCGCGTATTTGGGCCATCGCCAGAAGAATAATGGATACTGCCCGGATTGTCAAAAATATAAAACGTAATCCTGCTTAAGAGGCAACCATATAAACTATGGTTGATTGCCAGGTAACCACCTGCTCCAATAATTGGCTTGCCAGGAGTTGCTTTAAATTTTCTAACTCCGCCGCAGTCACCCCCGCCTCGATTAGATGTTGGGCAAAAGTGGGCCGGTCGCTTTCACTATTTTGACTGAACCAGCGCTCTATCTGTTCGGAACCCAACCGACGTTGGGAAGCCAACGGTTCCTGAACCAGCTCGATTTCGGAAAAACCGGCGTCCTGCAGTAGTGTTCTTAGATCCGAGCTATCCCAATTGACCATCGGGTCTGCCGGATTGTTGTAGACGGCTTCTTCGGCGGCCACTATCCGTTTCGCCAATTTGGGTTCCAGCGAGGACAGATCGGCCAGCCGGTGTAAACGCTGGCTGTGTTTCGGGACCGTTTCGGCCAACGCTAAACGGCCATTGGGCCTCAATAATCCCTTAATGGTTTGGGCAGCGTCACTTTTGTCGGCCAGCCGGGTGAAAACGTTACGGCCAATGACGGCATCAAACCCCAAGTGTTCCGCCTCCCCGGCCAGGGCCGCTTTGATGAGTTGAGGTAACTCCTGAATTGTGCCGGTCAGGATGACCGGGCGTTCCAGTTGGTTCAGGTTGTTGGCCTGCTGCTGCAGCGCCCGGGCCGATTGTTCATTGGTTGCCAACGCCCACACTCCCCCTGCTGCGGCGCGGCGCACCGCCTCCCAGGTTAGCAGACCCGTACCGGCGTTCAAATCCAGCACCAAGTCGTGCCGCTCGACTCTGGCCAGGGCGAAAACCTTATCCCGCACCTGGCCCAACTGTTGGCCCGTATTGCTCAAGGTGCGCTGCAACCAACGATTCTGCGCCGCCGGGCCTTTCCCTACCCGGTCGATTTCCAGGGTCGGCGACGCCTCCGCTTCCAGCATGGCGGCCAACTGCTCTTCGCGTCGCCGGGCCACCTGAACCTGAATCGAAGCCTCGTAGCCCTGGTTGCTGGGTTGATAAAAAACGCGGCCCTGCAGACTGTCGGGCAAATACTGCTGGGCTACCCAATGATCGCGGTAGGCGTGGGGATAAAGATAACCCGCGCCATGACCAAAATCCTGAGAGTCGCGGCTGCTGTCGCGCAGATGATTGGGCACTTGGGCTTCGCGTTCTTTTTCGACGGCAGATAGAGCGTCAAAAAAGGCCATCGTCGAGTTGCTCTTGGGCGCGGTAGCCAGATAAAGACAAGCCTCGGAGAGATGGAACCGGCCCTCGGGCAGGCCCACGTAATCAAACGCCTGCGCCGCCGACACCACCACCCGCAAGGCGTTGGGGTCGGCCAGGCCCACATCCTCCCCGGCAAAAATAATCATTCGCCGGAAGATGAAACGCGGGTCTTCGCCAGCGTAAACCATTTTGGCCAGCCAGTAAAGGGCTGCGTCAGGGTCGGAGCCGCGCAAGGATTTGATAAAGGCCGAGATGGTGTCAAAGTGGGCGTCGCCGTCTTTGTCGTACAGCACAGCCCGGCGCTGGATGGATTCCTCGGCCACCTCGGTGGTAACATTAATGACGCCGTACTCGTCGGGCGGAGTGGTTTCCACGGCCAGTTCGATGGCGTTCAACACGGCGCGGGCGTCGCCGTTGGCCACGTTGACTAGGTGGTCCAGGGCCGCGTCGGTGAGATTGACCTTGAGCTTGCCGTAGCCCCGTTCTTCGTCGGCCAGGGCCTGCCAGGCAATGGCCCGCAGGTCGTCCTCGTTCAAACTCCGCAGTTGGAAAATACGCGAGCGGGACACCAGTGCCTTGATGACTTCAAAATAGGGATTCTCGGTGGTGGCGCCGATTAAAATAACCGTACCATTTTCAACATGCGGCAACAGCGCGTCTTGCTGGGCCTTGTTGAACCGATGCACCTCGTCGATGAAGAGAATGGTCTTTTGACTGAACATCCCCCGCCGGTCTTGAGCAACTTGGATGGCCTCCCGAATATCTTTGACTCCGCTCAGGACGGCGTTTAAGGCGATGAAATGAGCGTGAGTGGTGTTGGCAATAATCCGGGCCAGCGTGGTTTTACCCGTTCCCGGCGGGCCGTAAAAAATCACCGAAGAAAGCTGGTCGGCCTGAATGGCCCGGCGCAGCAAACGACCCGGCCCCACAATGTGCTCCTGGCCAATAAATTCATCCAGCGTACGCGGGCGCATCCGGGCAGCCAGAGGGGCTTCCTTTTCCAGTTGTTGCTGGCGAGAGTAGTCAAACAAATCCATAGTAAGAGTATTTTAGCACAGATTAGGCCGGAGAGGGAATAAGGCTTTGTCCATATACGGACAAAGTTGGTGGTTTCTAGCTTGACAGCCGCTTACTTCTGTGTTAAACATAACCCGGATAAAGTTGCTTTACTTCCCGGCCTTAATCCAACAGGTTTTCTCCACCGGTTAACCCGAAATAACTCAGGAAAATAGGGCTGATTCGGGTTAATTTGTGGATTTTCTCCCACAAAATATTTAGGTCAAGGAGAGAGTATATGCTACCCACAAAAATAGTCGTTATTGGCGCGGGGAGCGCCATTTTTGGCCTGAACACCGTAGCCGCCTTAATGAACAGCGACCGGCTGAAAGGCAGTCATCTGGCCCTGGTTGATTTTAATGCCGAAACCCTGGCCCTGATGGCCAGGCTGGCCGAGCGTTTGAATCGGGAGTGGAAATCGGAAATGACCATCACCACCCACCCCCGCCATGTCGAGGCGCTAGACGGCGCATCGTTTGTAGTTTCGGCCATCGAGGTGCCCCCCCGGGAAATCCTGTGGCGGCAGGATTATGAAATCACCCTTAAATATGGCGTGCGCCAGCCTTACGCCGAAAACGGCGGGCCGGGCGGTTTTGCTCATGCCGCGCGGAACATCGGCCCGGTGCTGGATATTGCGCATGATATGGAGCGGGCCTGCCCCGAGGCCTGGTTCATTAACTTCACCAATCCCATGCTCCGCATCTGCGATGCCATCCATCGCTACAGTGAAATCAAAGTGGTAGGGCTGTGCCATCAAATTCGCGCCGGTTACGGGATGGTGGGGTATACCCTGGCCGATGACTTGGACATTGAAGTTCCCGCCGGTACCATCAGTGCCCACGCCGACCCGGACATCTGGCCGCGGCTGGGGAAATTGGCTCACCAGGCCCTGGAAAAGGTTGATATTTTGGCCGCCGGACTCAATCACTTCACCTGGATGCTGGCTCTTCATCGCCAGGGTACGGGCGAAGACTTGTACCCCCTTTTTGCCGAACGTTGGGTCGCCTTAGATTCGGCCTTTGAACCGCTGACCCGCCGGGTGTTTGACGCGTTTGGCTGGTTCCCTATCCCTGGCGACGAGCACTTATGTGAATACCTGCCCTGGCTCAGCGACCCCCGTACCAAACCGTGGGAAAAGTACGAGGTCAGCCTGTACGACTGGGAACGAATGGGCAGAAGGCGTGACGAGGGGCACAAAAAAATAGCCCAAATGGCCGATGGCCAGGAGAGTATCACTCCGTTGCGTGAGGCCGATAGCGAGGGCGCGCTGGAGGTGATTGAGCATATTGCTGGAGCCGGAAATCATTATCACCTGGCCGTGAATCTGCCTAACCAGGGCCAAATTGCCAATTTGCCTATGGCGGCCATTGTGGAAACACCGGGCATCTCTACCGGTGCGGGCATGCAGCCGGTAACCGTTGGTGATTTGCCTCAGGGCATTGCTGAATTGTGTCGCCGGGAGATAACGGTGGCCCAGTTAGGTGTAGACGCCGCCGTGTTTGGCGATAGACAGCTTGCCCTGCAATGTTTGCTGCTCGACCCGGTGGTTACCGATCTGGATATCGCCAGACAGATTCTTGACGATTACCTGGAAACCTATCGCCAATATCTGCCGCAGTTTTGGCAATAGCTCATCAATCTCTGTGTTTATTTCATCTGCCTGGAAGCAGGTGTTGTAGAAAATTCGGTAATGGTCATATTATAAGTGATGAGGATTTTTTGATATGTCATTCCGAGGAGTAACACGACGAGGAATCCCTCAGGATTATGTGGGCAAGACCAGGGTTGAGGGATTTCTCTCTCACTATGTTCGTTCGAAATCTGTCCTGAGCGAAGCCGAAGGATGACATGATGAGCACTTACTTGTTGATCACTACTGAAAAGTCTAATTAGATTACATTATTTTTAGGGAGGTTTAAACGATGATAGATCTCAAACAATTGGAAGTCTGGTTTGTTACCGGCAGTCAGAACCTGTACGGTGAAGAAGTGCTCAAGCAGGTTGATGAGGACTCAAAAAAGATTGCGGCGGCTTTGGACCGGTCCGACAAGATTCCGGTCAAGGTGGTCTTCAAGCCGGTGTTGACCACGCCGGACGCAATCCACCAGCTCTGTCTGGCGGCCAATACCACCCAAAACTGCATTGGCCTCATTACCTGGATGCACACCTTCTCCCCGGCCAAAATGTGGATTGCCGGGCTGAACGCGTTGCGCAAACCCTTTGTGCATCTCCATACCCAATTTAACCAGGACATTCCCTGGTCGACCATTGATATGGATTTTATGAATCTGAACCAATCCGCGCATGGCGGGCGCGAGTTTGGCTTTATCGGCACCCGTATGCGTCGCACGCGTAAGGTGATTGTGGGCCATTGGCAGGATCAGGAAGTGTTGGGTCAACTTGATACCTGGATTCGCGCCGCCGCTGCCTGGCACGATGCCCAGCAGCTCAAGGTTGCCCGCTTTGGGGACAACATGCGCGAGGTGGCCGTGACCGAAGGCGATAAAGTTGCGGCCCAAATCCGGTTTGGCTACGCGGTTAACGGATATGGTATTGGCGACCTGGTTCAATATGTGAACGCGGCAACGGAGGCCGAGGTTGACCGGTTGGTGGCCGAGTATGAAGCGCAGTACGTTGTTGCCGGGCCGTTGAAGCCCAACGGCAGCCAGCGCGAGTCGTTGCGGGATGCGGCCAGGATCGAGCTGGGTATGCGAGCTTTTCTGGAAGCGGGTGGGTTTAAGGCCTTCACCACCACTTTTGAGAACCTGCACGGCCTCAAGCAGTTGCCGGGAATCGCGGTGCAGCGTCTTATGGCCGGGGGTTATGGCTTTGGCGCCGAGGGTGACTGGAAAACGGCGGCGCTGGTTCGGGCGATGAAGGTGATGGCTGCCGGCCTGTCCGGTGGAACGTCTTTTATGGAAGATTACACGTATCACCTTGACCCTAAAGACATGAAAGTGCTGGGCGCGCATATGCTCGAAATCTGCCCGTCAATTGCCGACGGAAAACCTTCGATGGAGATTCATCCGCTTTCCATCGGCAGCAAGGCCGACCCGGTGCGGTTGGTATTCAATACGCCGGTTGGGGCGGGTCTCAACGCCTCGATTATAGATTTGGGCAACCGCTTCCGGTTGCTGGTCAACACGGTCGAGGTGGTTCCGCCGGACGCGCCGCTGCCCAAGTTGCCGGTGGCCCGAACCGTGTGGGTGCCCAAACCTAACCTCAAGGTGGCAGCAGCGACCTGGATTTTGGCCGGTGGGGCGCACCATACCGGCTTCAGCCAGGCCGTTACCGCCGAACACATGGAAGACTTTGCGGAAATGGTCGGTCTGGAATTCTTGCTTATTGATGAGAATACCAACCTGCGGGAATTTAAAAAAGAGCTGCGCTGGAACGAGATCTACTATCACCTGGCGCAAGGGTTATAATGCTTCAATTAATTCACTGACCCACCTTTAGAGTAGGGGCGAGGTAACTCGGATTGAATTTATGTTGGCAAGACAGGTTGTCTGCCGGGTTCCCTCGCCCTTGCCAGACGGCCAGAAGTTCTGCCGCATCTCCCTGGCCTGGGCCAAGTTTCGCTTCAAATCCTTCCGCCCAACTTTCAAGCTGGCCATATAACTATGGCAGGTTTTCCTCCAATTCTTTCTAACTTTTTTCTTAGAAACCTCTCACTCTTTTATTATCAAATCTTAGTATACTCTTTGCTGCCGATAGAATAGCCATCCTGTTTTAAAAAACTATTCTGGAATGTAGTATGTCCAATCAGGTCGATATCAAAAAGATATGTCCTTTTCTGGGTTTGGCCGGTGACTCCCAGGCACGTTTTGCCTATCGTGATCCGGCCCATCGCTGTTTTTCGGCGGGCCAGGAAGCTGTCATTCAGTTAGAGCACCAGTCCGCCTTTTGTTTGACCCAGAGATACCCGACCTGTCCCCGTTTTGTTGAACCACCGGCCGAGCCAGAAGCGGCTGCGCCGGCTTTTCCCCTGCCCTCCGAATTAGAAGCCGAACGACCGGTCAGAAGATTTGGCCTATGGCCAACCATTGGGTTGGGCCTGGGTGGCTTGTTAGTGGGGCTGTTGATCATCTTGGGCCTTTTTTATGTGAGTGGCTTTATTGGCCAGGGCACTCAGCCCGGTGACGTGGCCTCCCTCACCCCATCCCTTGCGCCTACGGTAGCCCTTGCGCCTACCGTAGCTCCTGCTCCCACCCAGCCTGTAGTCGAAGCTACCCCCACTCCGGCTGCCATCGCCGGGTTGCCTACCCCCACCTATACGGTTACGCCGGACCCTGACATCCGTACTATTGAGTTGTCAGCCGAGTTGGGCGATATTGGCTGGCTAACCGACGCTGAAGAACGTGGTAATCATTTTGGTGATTCTTTTCTCTATGCCGGCATAGCTGAAGGGCAAATCTATAATGGCGCTTTTCAATTTAATTTGGCCTCCGTTCCGCGAGGCGCGCCCATTTACTCCGCTGTTTTGCAGATGACCGGCCTGCGTGATGATCGCCTGGCTGTACAAAATGATCAATCCGATGCTGCCGGGGTCTGGACGGTTCGGCTGTTGGATTCTGACATTGATGAAGACTGGCACCGACGCAATTTTCAAGAAATTTTCAATGCGTCAGCGTTACAGACGTTGAGTCCGATTCTGAGCGCCCAAGATTTGGCCGAAAATACAAGCAATACTTTTGCCTTGACTCCGGCCCAGATAAAAATCCTCGAAACCCGCATTGTTGATAAAGAAAACCCGGTCATTTCCTTTCGAGTAGAAGGGCCATTGGTAGGACCGGATAATCTGTTTGGCTGGGATACCGGCTACGGTCCACAAAGCCGGGGAAATAAAGTGACCTTGTTGCTCGAGGTTGGCCCGCCGCCAGCCACTCCCCCACCCTACGATTATGTGATTATTACCAGCACGCCAACCCCTGAGAATGTAATGACAGCCGCCGCTATGTTGATGCAAATTACGGCTGACGCTGTACAATTCGGTACGGCCACGCCGGTCCCCCCCAATATGGTTACCGCCACTCCTTTTCCCGACTATTTGGTACTTGTACCTACCCCAACGCCGGAAAACATGGTGACAGCCCAAGTATTGGAGGCGCTGGCTACGGCCGAGGCTTTGACCACCGGTACGGCTACGCCAATTTCTACCAATGCGGTTACAGCCACCCCTACACCTACTGCAACCGCCACCCCGACAGTTACCCCGGCTAACTACATTCTGATCACTTCGACTCCTACACCCGAAACAATCTTTGCCGCGGCAACCCAAGCTATCGCGGCGACGGCTCTGGCGCGTAACATCGGCACGCCAACCTCGCTGCCGCTCAATTGGGTTACTCCCATTGTGGTGACCGAAACCCCTACGCCGATTAATGAAGCCACCGTGCAGGCCATCGCCGATTTGGCTACGGCCATTGCCGTGACCACGGGCACGCCTACTCCGACACCCTCAAACGTGGTTACCGCCACCCCGACCCCCGTTTTTAATTTAATTCCCCATTTGCTTACGCCAACCCCAACCGCAACAGCTGCTCCTACGCCCAGTTCTATGCCTCCCGAATTGCTTGGAACGATTCTTTTCCTGTCGGATCGGGAAGGCTCGAATCTGGGGGGGGACGAGAATGAGGGCGAGAAGGTGGTTTATGTTTATGATCCTGAAACCGGCGAGTTGGGCCGCTTGACCAGCGCCTGGCCTTATCTGATGGCCCGGGAGCGGGATATGTTATCGGCAGATACAGTCTATCGAGCCTATACCAAGAAACTCTTATGGACGAACCTGTTGGAGGTGGATCAGTCGAATGGGAGACGATCGCGAACCCCTACCATCGAATTGGCGATTCATTACTATGATTACAAATACAAACAGGAGAAAATTGTAACCCGGATGGGGACCGGCATTGTATATGGGCCGGCTTGGTCGCCGGTGAGCAATGAAATTGCCTTTGTGGCTACTGAAAGTCAAAATGATGAAATTTGGGTCATTAATTACGATGGCACCGGCGTTCGCCAACTGACCCACAACACCTGGGAGTGGGACAAATCGCCTTCTTGGTCACCGGATGGCCAACAAATCATATTTGCCTCAAACCGTACCGGGAACCAACAATTATGGATCATGAACGCCGATGGCAGCGACCAAAGACTGTTACTGGGGTGGGACAACTGGACCCCTTACAATGATTGGGCGCCCGTCTGGGTTAAATATCCCAACCCGGCTCCGCCTGAGGATGCACCGCGAAATTAATAGAGGAAAGTGAGAATCTTATGGTAGAGTTACGTCAATATGTCAGGGGAATTTTCAGGTGGTGGTGGTTGATTGCGCTGAGTACCTGTCTGGCGGCGGGGGCAAGCTACTATGCCAGTTCAAAGATGCCCCGCATTTACCAAACTACAACCACCCTCATTGTAGGACAGGTGATGCAGCAAGAGAATCCTACCGGTTCGGATTTTGCCACTACGGAGATGCTGGCCGAATCGTATGCTTCAATGGCGGTCCGGCAACCTGTTTTGCAGGCCACGGTTGACAGCCTGGGGTTGAACATGAGTTGGCAGGAACTGAGGGGGCAAGTTTATGCTTATTCTATCCCTCGAACGCAGCTCATGGCCATTGCGGTAGAGGATATTTCGCCCGAACGAGCGGTGGCGATTGCCGATCAGGTCGCCTATCAATTGGTTTTGCAGAGTCCAAACTCGCCGGAAAACCAGAAGCGCCAGGAGCGTAGCGGCTTTGTGCACGAGCGACTGGATGATCTGGAGAAAAGAATCAGTACAAGTCGGGCCAGAGTGGAAGAACTGGAGGCAAAATTGGCTACCGCCATGAGCGCCCGGGAGATTCAAGATTTACAAGAAGAAATTACCAGCCTGGAAACGTTGATTAATGATTGGCAAAAGGATTATCTGGGGTTATTAGGTTTTCTTACCGGCAGTGATAGCCCCAATTATCTTAGTGTTATCGAACCGGCCCAACTGCCGTATAGCCCCATTAGCCCCAATGTCAAGATGAATGTTCTCCTGGCAGCGGCGGTAGGTTTTGTTTTGGCCGTTAGCGCCGCTCTGGTGTTGGAATACCTGGATGATACCCTCAGGTCAACCGAAGACCTGGGGACTACCTTGGGGTTGACGGTTTTGGGTAGTATTGGTCGAATCAAGGGCGGCGATCATAATGACAAGTTAATTACCGCGCATGGCCCCTATTCCCCTCTCTCAGAAGCTTATCGGATGGTGCGAACCAATGTCCAGTTTTTGGCCGTTGACCAACCAGCCAAATCTATTATGGTTACCAGCCCTAACCCCGGCGAAGGCAAGAGTCTCACGGCGGCCAACCTGGGTGTAATTATGGCCCAGGCGAATCTTAGAACCATTATTGTAGATACCGACCTGAGACGGCCAATCTTGCATAAGATCTTCCGGGTGCCTAACCTGGAAGGGGTAACCGATCTGTTGCGATCACAAAATATCGGCCTTGAAATTGAGGGCCATCTGAGAGAAACCGGCATCGAAAATCTGAGAATTCTCCCCAGTGGCCCCTTACATCCCAATTCGGCAGAGTTGTTGAGTTCGCAACGGATGACCGACATGGTCCGGCTCTTAAGAGAAATGGCCGATGTCATCATCTTTGACAGTTCTCCCATTCTGGCCGTAACCGACGCCTCTGTACTGGCCAATCGGGTTGATGGTGTCATTCTGGTAATTCAGGCCAAACAGACCCGACGGGATACCACCCGAGAAGCGATGAAACGCTTAAATCAGGTTGGGGCCAATATTCTGGGTGCCGTCCTTAATCAGGTTTCCGGTAAGGAGGGGGGCTACTACTCATCAAAATCCTATTACACTCGCAGTGAATATGGGATGGCAAATAGAATACATCGTACCGGACAACGTCATTGGTGGCAACGCCTGTTTGCCGCCAAGTAACTGCCTTTGAGTAGATGCTTCAGGCTTTGATTGAATTAGGACTTACGCAGTTCATGTCATTTCGAGGAGCTTGCGACGAGAAATCCCTAAAATGTTGCCTGCAAAACGCCTATTTAGAGATTTCTCGCTCCTTTCGTCGCTCGAAATGACATTTTAATCACCAACCGCGCAAGTCCTATGAATGATATGTAATGAACTGGAAGCCCCAAGTTTAGTTTTGGGGCTCCATTACTAATTTTTTAATCGTCGCTCCAATTCATCTTCCCAGATTCAACCTAAAAAACTCTTTTGAAGCTGATGTTTTTGTTTACGTCTTTGTTTTTTCTTGGTAAACCGGCCCAACGCATTTTTACCGGCGGGATGCTGTGCTTGTTTGTGGCCAGTGCCGTTGTAGGGATGTGGGCTGCGTATGATTCCTCGCTAAGCTGGCCTGTATTGTTGAGCATGCTGTTCAGTGTGAGCCTGTTTGTGGCCCTTGCTTATGCCGCTATCTCACCTTGGGGGGTGAGCCGGGTGTTGGTGGTGCTTGCCGGTCTGTTTGCACTCTATTTTGTCGGCCAATACGCCCATTTTGACTACCAGGGTGAGGTCGGTCTGCTGGCCGACCTGGGCCGGATGACCGGCTCCGTGATGCCCAAGCTGGTCTTTTTTATTCCTCATCCCAATGCCGCCGCCGGATTTGTGGAGGGTACATTACTGCTCAGCCTGGTTTTGACCCGTGAGACGCGGGGTATCAGCCGTTGGATATGGGGCATCATCACCGTTCTCATCGTTTACGCCTTGTTAATAACCGGATCACGCGGGGCCTGGTTAGGGGTAGTTGTGGCCGTAGGAATTTGGGCGCTGCTGGCGTTTCGAGAGCGAGCGCTACAGTTGCTGGTGGCCGGGTTTGGACTCGTGGTTGGCATTTTGGGTGGCCTTTACCTGGTAATGCTTTTGGCCTCACCAGGTCGGCAAATTTTATTTATCAGTTCGGCCCTGGACACGGCCCACAGTCGCCTGACTTTGTACCATAACAGTCTGCAATTGTTAAAGGATTACCCGTTCACCGGGATTGGCCTGGGCGACACCTTTGGCATGGTCTATTCTCGCTACCAATTGCTCATGCATGTACCGTACCTCTATTATGCCCACAACCTGTTCCTGTCGGTAGGGTTGGGACAGGGGTTGTTAGGCGTGTTGGCGTTAGTTGGGTTGATTTTAGCCTTTTATGTTTTTGTTATGCGGGTAGAACGGGTTGGTCTGCCAAAACAGTCGTTGTCCCTGTACCGGGCTGCCTGGTTAGGAGTGAACGTTAGTTTGGTACACGGTCTGACGGATGCGGTTCAGTTCTCCCAGGCCTGGTGGACCATGCCGATGTTGTTTGCGCTGGGCGGGCTGGCGGTAGCCACAGGCCGCCCAGCCTTGCGGCTGGAAGCGGATACGCCCAAAAATGAGACTTCGCGGGGGAATAGACGACGGTACTGGATAGGATTGGTTGTTGCCCTTGTTGTCTTCCCGGCGCTGGTCGTGGTTTTTGGGCGACCTTGGCTTTCGGCCTGGTATGCCAACCTGGGGGCTGTTTACGACACCCGGGCTTTCCTGGCCCCCAATCTAAACGAGGCAGCCCGTGAAACTGTAGCGGGTCGAGCGGTAACGTATTTTAACCAGGCCCTTAACCTGAATCCGGTAAACCCCGTGGCCAATCGCCGGTTGGGCATGCTGGCCCTGGAGCGACAGGATTTTGAGGGCGCGCGAGCCTACCTGGAACGGGCCTACCCCCAGGAACCGACAAATCAGGCCGTTATCAAGGCCCTGGGTTTGGCCTATCTTTGGACTGGGCAGCTAGATGCGGCTGAAGCGCGCTTTCGTGAAGTTGAATCTCAGAGTTATCTACTGGATGAACTCAACTATTTAGTCTGGTGGTGGGGCACGCAAAATCGGGAAGACCTGTCGATCTACGCGGGTGAGATGGCTCAGCGTCTCTCGGCGCGTCAATAATCACTTCTACTGACTGGCTTCTGCGATCACCTCGCCATAGATATCCTCCAAATTTTCCGCCACCACCTTCCAATCGTGATATGTTTCAACATAGCGGCGACCTGCCTGTCCAATTTGCTCGGCCAGGGTGTGGTCGGCGAGCAAGGTAACCGCCGCCTGGGCAATGGCTCCGGCAGTGTCGGCGACCAGCACGTCCTGGCCAGCATGTATCTGCAAGGCGCTGACCGCCTGCGGCGTGCTGATGACCGGCGTAACCATGGCCATTGCTTCCAGTACTTTGTTCTGAATCCCCACCCCATAGCGCATGGGGGTTACGGCGATGGTAGCCTGGGTCAGATAGGGACGGAGGTCAGGCACGGTGCCAGCAACGGTAATGCGAGAATCATTGGCCAGAGAGATCAAGTGGTCGGGCGGGTCTTTGCCCACGATTTTCAATTGGGCCTCTGGCAGGTGTTGCCAGACGAGGGGCATCACTTCAGTTATCAGGTGTTTTGCCGCGGCCAGGTTGGCATGGTAACTCATCTTCCCGGTGAAAATGAGCGTCGCCGGGTCGCGGGGCACACTCAAGGGGGTAAAGTAAGCCAGGTCGACGCCATTAGGTAACACCACCAGCCGGGCGGTAGCGTCCGGTATGGTGGAGAGGTCCGCCAACGCCTCCCGGTCGTGGGGCGAGGTGACCAGCACGCGGGGATAACGTTCCAACAAACGCCCCTCGTAGCGGCGGGTGCGGGCCAGGTCCAGCCTGGCCAAAAGCCGGCTGCGCCAGGTTGGACCGGAGCGACTCACCCGGTCAAACAGGAGGGCAATCGAGTCTACCGAGTCGAAAACAATGGGGATACCTCGCACCGCCGGGCTGAGTTCGGCGCCACGTAGATGCTCCACGTGGGCCACATCAAAGGTTGCTTTGGCCTGAATTACTTCAACAAGACGGCTCATGGCCGGGGAGCGGGAGTAGGCCGCCTGCAAGGGTGTCCGGCCGGGTAACGCTTGCAGGGCGTTCCATAACGTACGCCAGCGCGGCAGGGGAACCGTCTGTACCTGCTGGCACCATTGGCGTAGCGAGTCTAGCCCGCTCCGGTCTTCGTGGGGCGGCTCCAGGGCCAAAAGCGTAATTTGATGGCCCCGCCGGGCCAGATACTGAATCAAATTATAGGGGCGCACCCGGATGAGCGAAGGTAAATATGGGCTGATAAAAAGGATACGCACCGCTGCCCCGCTTTCTGTTCCTTAACGGGCAAACGCCCGGAAGGGATTGGTATGGGTTAATTGGGCCATCTGTTTTATTCTCCCCCTGTTATTTCCTTGAGCCTGTTCTGCTCGTATTCCATAACTGCGCGCAAGATTTCATCCAGCGAATAACGCGGTTGCCAGCCCAGCAGGGTCTGGATGCGGCTGGTATCGGGCACCCGGCGCTGCATGTCCTCAAAACCGGGTGCGTAGGCCTCGGCGTAGGGAATAGTGATAATTGGAGATTGACTGTGGGTGATAGTTTTGACCCGCTCCGCCAGCTCACCAATGGTTATTTCTTCGGTGCTGCCGATGTTGTACACCTGTCCCAACGCGTCCGGGTGTTGGGCCAAACCGATGATGGCCCGGGTAACATCCTGCACGTGGCAAAAACAGCGAGTTTGCGAGCCGTCGCCATAAACCGTGATGGGTTCCCCCCGGATGGCCTGGCGGACAAACTGCGGCACCACCATGCCGTAGCGTCCGGTCTGGCGCGGGCCAACAGTGTTGAACAGCCGGAGTGGAACCACTTGCAGGCCAAACTCGCGTTGATAGGCAAAGGCCAGAAACTCATCCACCATTTTGCTGGCGGCATAAGACCAGCGACTTTTGCTGGTGGCGCCCAGTAACACGTCGTCTTCTTCGCTAAAAGGTATCTTGCTGCCTTTGCCGTACACCTCGGAGGTGCTGGCCAGCAGAACCCGGCAATTGTAGCGCAACGCAGTTTGCAGCACCGCCTCCGTGCCCATCACGTTGGTCTCGATGGTATGAACCGGGTGTTCGACAATGAGTTTGACCCCCACCGCCGCCGCCAGGTGAATAATGATGTCGGCGTCTGAAGCCAGCCGGTCCATGACAATGCCGTCGGTGATGTCGGCCCGGGCAAAGTGGAAGGCGGGATGGTCCAGTTGGTGGGCGATGTTGGCTAAACGCCCGGTTGACAGATTGTCAATAACTAATACCCGCTGCCCGGCGGCCAGCAGCGCATCGACCACATGGGAGCCAATAAAACCGGCCCCCCCGGTGATGAGGTAAGTCAATGGGTTGGGTTTGGATGTTGACACGGACGCCTCACCAACATTGGCTACGCCCTGATTTTTTTCTATGAATTCCCAGTTAGAAAAATCAGGGTTGGGTTCAGAAAATTATTATTGTCGACTACCACATCGGCGCGTTCTTTGGGCCGGCAACTCTGTAAATAGAGATGTTGTCCGGGCACGTAACGCTGTTGGTAGCGGGCGATCACCGCTTCTGCTGTGCCAAACAGCATTTGATCTCGCCGCGAAGCTCTGGCCACCGAATTTTCAAAGGTTATATCCACAAATATCTTGTAATCCCAGCAGTTGGACAACTCCGGGCGCAGCAGGAAGACACCGTCGAAGAGAAGTATCGATTCTGGGTGTGCCGTGCGGATTTGGGAGAGAATGGGCGCATCGGCGCGGAAGCTGAACATGGCGGTTTGGTATTGCCGGTTGCCCTGGGGGCCAAGCGGCTCGAGCAGGAGCGATTTGACCGCCTGGTAGTCAAAGGAGTCAAAATAATACCCTTCGGGCGAAATGGAGCCTCGCTGGTGCCGGATGGCCTGGGGATTGTGAAAGCCGTCAATAGAGGCTCGGATGACAGGCCGGCCCTGGTCTTGAACCGGTTGAACCAATTCATCGGCCAGGTTGGTTTTACCTGCCGCGTCTACCCCATCAATGGCTACCCGGATGGGGTGGGGGCGTTTGATGGCCAACAGTTGCTGAACCAGTTGTTTGAGTAGTTCGGAGCGGGTCATTGTTTTCTGTTACCTCTCTCTTTTGGCCGGACAAACTGATTTTACTCGAAGTTAGCCAGAGGACAAAAAAACAGAACACGGGTCGGGTGCTCTGCACTGTAGAAAACTGGTTCTGTGGGATTCTGTGGTTTCAAACCCGTAGGTCACGTTTTTAACGTGACTTCTCTGGGAATACGTCACGCTGCAAGCGTGACTACGTTGAACCATACCAACCACAGGGGTGCGTCCCAAAATTTTGGCGGTAGGGACAGGACATTGTCCTGTCCCTACCCTATGACCTAAAAATTGGGACAGACCCCAACCACAGAAAACGGCAGAACGAGGTAAAAAACGCAAAGTCATCAAAGTGAGGGAACAGGACGCATCAGGTGGCAAACATCAGGAGAATGAGCATTCCCAACCCGCCCAACGCAGTAACCGAGAGCGAACCAAAAATGACAACAGCCAGCACGTTGATTTCTTCCTCTTCATCCTCGTTCTTGTTTTTGGCCTGGTTTGAGCGAGACCCTTTGGCTGCCTGGGGAGCGTTGGCCACGCGGTAATCAAGCTGACCTTCCGGGAAGAATTGCCCTCCGCCAACCGGCATCACGGTTGAGTTTGAAGGCCCGGCCTGATAATAGGGATAGGGTTGTTGGCCCTGCGCTGGTCCGTAAGTGGGCATACCCATAGTTGGGTTAGAATGAACCGCAGGTACCGGCTCGGAAGGATAGGGGGCATTCCCGTAGGGTAGCTGGTTGGGAGGGGGCATCATCATAGTTGTATCGGAATGGATTGGCGCTCCCGGCTGGCCGTAGCCCTGTATTTGCCCGTATTGAGTGGGCATGCCCATGGTCACATTGGCGTGAACCACCGACATCGGTTGGGAGGGGCTTGGCCCTTGAACTACCGGTACTGGCTGCGAGGGTCGCGTATCTGGGCTGGGTATTGCCCCGGCAAAATATTGCGGCGAGGCAGGCGCAGGCTGAGGAAGATAGTATGGCGTGGGCTGCGCCACAGGTTGACCTCCAGCCACGGCTTGTGGCTGAACGGTCGGTTGCGGCAGCGGGCCGGTTTGAACCGCCAGCATTGGCTCCGAAGGTTGGTTGGCCTGCGCCGCTGCCGGCATTGGCCCGGATTCCCCGGCGGCTGAACCGCCATTGGTTTGAGCTACCGGCACCGGCTCGGAGGGGTGAACGGCCGGTTGGGCCGGTTCGGCGGTTGTTGCTGGTGGTGTTGCCGCACCCGACTGCTGGATATCGGTAAAAGGTTTGGTGATAGGCTTAAACGGAAGTTCCTCTACTACGGCCTGGCGATCAAGGCGGAACGGCCGTCGCTCTGCGCTTGAGATGGGTTGTGCTTGAGCGGGGGGGGACGGCGACGGTTGTTCCAGCGGTTTGGTATCCGGAATGAATTGCGTATTGGGTGGCGAGGGTTTTGGGATTTGGATGGGCTGCGAGTCGCGCGGCACCTTGACCGGTCGCGAGTCGGAGACCACAATGCCCAGGAGTTGCAAACCGCGCCGGGCAGCTTCATTATCGGGATTGATGGCCAGCACGTGGTACAGGCAGCGAGCGCGCTGTTCGTCGGTATTCACCACGCTGCTCATCCACAACCAGGCCAGCTCATTGTTGGGATTTTCCTGGATGAGTAAATTCAATAATTGTCGCCCCTCGTCCTTGCGGTTTGAGCGAATGGCCGTAATGGCTAATTCCAGAGACGTGGCCATAAACACCCCCGTTTCTCGTTAGCACGTAAATCCGGTTAACTCGACATAATGCATTTCTTGTAGCCATTATACCACAAATCCAGATGTTGGCAAGGGGGATTGACTGGCTCAATCCGGCGACTCTATAGTGTAGCTTACATAACATCAAGTTCTTGAGAGAATCAGACCTGGCCCCTGCAATTATCGGGGTTGCAAGTGCGCTAATCAAATTATCCGGGTCGGAAAATCGGGCAGGCGCGCAACACACCTTACCCCTGCTTACTGGCCAAATAATCCGTGTAGCCCCCCAAATATTCGGCTAACTCGCCCCGGCCGGGGTCAAGTTCCACCACTTTATCCACCACCTTGTCCAAAAAATAGCGGTCGTGTGAGATGACCAGCACTGTGCCGTTGAAGTCATCCAGGGCTTGTTCCAGCACCTCCGCCGAGGGGATGTCGAGATTATTGGTCGGCTCGTCCAGCAACAAAAAGTTGGGTTCCTGGAGCATCAGCAGGGCCATTTGCAACCGGCTGCGTTCGCCGCCGCTCAAATTACCGACGGTTTGAGTGGTTGCCTGCTGGTACGGAAACAGAAACTTACCCAAAAAAGCCACAGCCTGGTCCCGGTACATCGGTTTGACCTCGCGCACCGTTTCTACCAGGTTTTTGTGATAATCCAGGTTCTGATGTTCCTGGGTATAAATCCCCATTTTCACACTGGGACCGATTTTGATCATGCCCTCGGTTGGTTCTTCTTGCCCCGTAATGCAGCGAAACAGCACGCTTTTGCCCGCCCCGTTGGGACCAATCAGCCCGACCCGCTGGCCGTGCCAGAGAGTCAGATTGATACCCGCCAGGAGGAGGTTATCGTCAAACGCCTTGATCAGGTCGACAATCTCCAACACCTTGTCCGACCCGCGCCAGCCGTTCAGTTGCAGGCTCATATTCTTTTGTTCAAACGGCTTATCCACTTTGTCCATCTGTTCGATTTGGCGGCGTTTGTTGCGGGCCTGCCTGATATGGCGCTCGTTGACCACCAGACTGGCCCACAACTCAAAGCGAGCTATGGCTGCTTCCAGCCGGGCGATTTCTTTTTGCTGGGCAGCGTATACCTGCGCGTGACGCAGTTGCCGCAATTCCTTTTCGGCCACGTAGGCAGAGTAGTTGCCGGGGTAGAAGTCCAGCTTGCTACCTTCAAGTTCCATAATTCCGCTGGCCACTTCATCAAGCAGGTAACGATCGTGCGAGACAATGACCACGGCTCCGGCAAACCGATGGATAAATTGCTCCAGCAGATTTTTACCGGCCAGGTCCAGATGGTTATCCGGCTCGTCCAACAACAATACCAACGGGCTATTGACCACCAGTTTGGCCAGGGCCAGCATCTTTTTTTGTCCACCGCTGAGAACAGCGGTCGACAGGTCAAAATCGGCGTCGGTAAACCCTAACTGGCGCAGAGTGGCCCGGACGGTTTTCTCATAGCTCAGGCCGCCAGCCTCTTTGTAAGCTTCCAGCAATCGCGCCTGTTGCTCGAGGGTTTTGTTCAGGGTGGTTGCGTTGTTGTAAACCGCCGGATTGGCCAGGGAGTGTTCAACCTCGTGCAGCGTTTTTTCAAGTTCAGCAAGTCGGGTCGAGGCAGTCAGGGCTTCGGCCAGCACCGTTTGGGATGGGTCAAAGTCTACTTCTTGGGGAAGATAGCCCACGGTGACTCCCCTGGCTGCAACCGCCAGGCCGCTGTCCGGGGTTAACTCGCCGGTGAGCAGCTTTAAAATGGTGCTTTTACCGGCGCCGTTGGGGCCGACCAGGCCAATTTTGTCGTTATCTTGAATGGCCCAACTCAGGTTTTCCAGCACCAGACCGTCGGGATGGCTGAAAGTAAGATTATCCAGACGTGAAACAATCATTTGATTTTCCTCCATTGTGATCCAAAAAACCGGGACAGGTACCTGTCCATCCTGGAGAAAGAATCAAAAAACCGTGGACAGGCGGGCGTCCACGGTTCTAAGTTTACATAATATCTGGCAAGTGGACGCACTACGCTGGGGCGTCCACGTTGGTGGAAGTTTGATAGCTTGTATTCACGGTTGTGTTGAGCGCAGGATTTTGGAAAAACATTTTTTTATTCCTGGGCAGTAATTATAGATAAAGCGGCAGAAGCGTCAAATTTTACTTCATTTGCAAATAGTTCAACAGGCTGCTTACTGCCGAGCCTGGCCCGAATCTGGGTCGATCATCAATGATGAGACATCAACGGCTTCAAAGTCGTGGCCATGCACCCAGCCGAACTCCTCCACCAGGGTGTCGTTAATCCAATTTTCGTTGGGCGCGCCGGAGATGTACCAACTGCTGCCGTTATCGGCCAGAATGATGCCGTAGGTCTTCATCGCCTGCAGGATGACCTGCATATCCTCATCAAAACCGGAGATATCAAAATCGGCTTTCAAACGAAATCGCTGGCCCATGGGCGGGTATTGCGAACCGGTTAAATCTGATGCTTCATGGCGCGCCGGCCACACGTAACTATCATGGGTTTGCGGCGCAGTAAAACGCAGGGCGTGTTTGATCTCTCCGGCCGCAACTTCGTCGTAGCGCACCAGGCCGGGCAGGATGGGCAGTCCCGCCGCATCGGCGGAGGTCCAGGTATCAGGACGCAACTCGTGCGAGCTCAGATTGAAAATTGCGCCGGAACCGGCGTACCAGCCGTCAGTTTCGTGGTGAGCGGCGTAAAGCTCGTATAGGGTACAGGTCTCGCTATCCACAATTAGAATGTGGCGGTCGCCGTCGCCGTTGGGGTCGCCCTCAATGGGTGGGTTAGGCGGGATGGGGTAGGGACCGTCGTCACTCTCATCATCGTAATCAAAAGTAACGTCTACCGGTGTGCCCGTTTCAGTGGTGTAAGGGATGCCAATGGGAAACCCTTCCCAGGTGCCGGAACCGAAGTCGGGGTGCAGGCCGGTGTTGTACCCAATGGTATTGATGTAGGCCGCCGAGTTGGGGTGGACCGGCAGGGTGTCGATGGGCGTGTTCCAGATGTTGTCGGCGGGAAAAACATCGCACCCGGCCACCTGGGGCGCGCTGCCGGAGGGCGTTGAACCGGCGCTGTTTTTGAGGATAAGGGGCAGGTGCAGTTTTAACGTGGTTTCGGCGGAGGTGGTAAATTGCCATAGCGGGCTGGCCGCCATGCTGATGCCGTCGGTGGCGGTGATTTGCCAGTAATAGGTAGTGCTGGTGGCCATGGTTGGAGCGTAAAGCGGTGTGGTGACCGTGGCAGTAACCGGCGGCGGGTTCACCGTTCCAAAGGCAACGGTGTAGGTCACCGGATCGCCGTTGGGGTCGCCGCCCTGCCAGGTCAGGTTCTTTTTGTAGAAAACGTTGGCGGCTTGGTGGGCCGGGTTGGGGTTGGCCGGAGTATTGGGGGCGGTGTTCTGACCCGTTATTTCGCCATCCCAGCCAGCCAGACGGGCCCATAACCACCAGGCAGCGTACGCTTTTTGATTGCAGTTCAATGATTGGGAGTGAGCGCAGGAGCAACTGTACCAGTCGGTGTTTTGGGTGTGTGAGGCTTGCCATTCTGTGGCCCAGTTACCCAGCAGGTTTCCATCAGCAGCATCGTAATAATCGCAATTGTCATGGGGAAACTCGAAGAAAGTGCCATCAGGGTTGTAGCTTTCAATATCGGCAAAATCATACAATACTTTGTTGTTGGCATTGGTATAATCCCGAATTACCTGATTGGCCGCTTTATTGTCTGCATCGTCCCAGTGATCCACATGCCCGGTCATATAAACAAATGTGACGTTTGGATATTCCGTTTCCAGTTGAGTCATCGGGTCCAGATACTCACTATACAGCGTTCCCGCCGCATACTTTTCGTCCACCTGACCACACCAGGACCAGATGATGACATTGATTTCGGGATGAGATTGCCCCCGCCCGGTAGAGGGATCAGACGCGCCCAGATATGCTCTGGTTTCGTCAATCCAATTGGGGAAATAACCACAGTCATGATCTAAATCGCCGGAGCCGTAGCCATCTCCTTCAAAGAGATGCAAATACTCTCCGCCGTTATTCCCATTGTGATTGAACTGAAAAATATCACTGGGGAGCGAAAGTCCTAGGCCACCATTATTGGCAAAGCCCACCAACCCCGACATGCCGGTTGTCAGTTGGCTACCGTGCGAGGTGTGTCCGTAGCCAATGTGCAGGGTGCGTTTGGCTTCTTCTATCCAGTATTGGGGAATGGCGGTAATGTCGGTAGTGGTGTGGTCAACAATAATGGGCGCTGTAGCCTGGCTGTTGAATTCGGGAAGCGGCTTTTTGTTTTCTGCCGCGCCAACC
Source organism: Anaerolineae bacterium (assembly GCA_016926805.1). GTDB lineage: Bacteria > Chloroflexota > Anaerolineae > 4572-78 > J111 > JAFGNV01. The sequence continues at coordinate 49,401 of JAFGNV010000063.1, read as the reverse complement.
ACGTTTGCTTGCGAGCCAAAGGTGAATGATATAATGAGTCCGACGATGACTATCGATGGAATAAATAAGAAAAAGTGATTAAATAGTTTTTGGGTTTTCATTTCATATTTCCTCCAGGAATTTGATTTAGTTTTGGTAGTTGATAAAAGCTTCCCATATAGTTTGTGTAGTTCCTTCATCAGAGTGGTTACCTTTTTTTACCATGTTTCGTCCTTCCTTCAATAATCGTCGCCCCCATCAATTCTTGAGTACTACGGGTAAATACACATCTATCGTCCTGGATATGCCTACTTGAGTACAACCGGCAGGTAGTTTTTTAGCAGCCCACCTGTCAGGGTGACCGTGTAAGGGTTTCCAGCATCGTGGGTAACGCTCAACGTGCCGGTGACTCCGGTTTCAGCTGAATCAAAACTGATAGTAATGGTACAGGTTTCATCAACGGCCAGAGTTGCCGGGCAGGTTTCGCTGTCAATGGAAAAGCCTGCGGTCACGCTGATGTCTGTAATCTGGAGCGGGTTGTCTGTGATGTTTTTCAACGTGACAATCTGTGGCGGGCTTGAGGAAGTATCAAACACCAGTCTCGCTGGTGCCAGTGCCACCTCACCGCTGTCAATCAATACTTTGGAAGTAAAGGGCGCCAGGATAATGCTTCCGGTGACCTCTTGCTGATCCAAAGTCAGATATTTCCGGTTGGCCAGATCAACTGTTTGGGAAGTGGTGGTATCGTTATAAAAGATGGTGGAAAGTGGTGGATCACCTGCATTTAAAGTGAACCAATGTTTTTTGGAATTGTTGTCCAGTCCGCTGTAAGCCTGCCATTCGGCCAGATTGCGGCGACCGCTCCAGCCGCCTACAATAATTTTCTTGTCTTCATAGGCCGTGTGCTCATAGGGATGGAAAAAGTAGTTGTTATCAGAGGCGGTGATGTTGGCCCGTTCATCCATCACCAGCAGCCAGGCGTAATCGCCCAGACCGTACATAATGTTATTACTCAGGCTGGCCCGCGCGACGCTGACACTGCCACTATCGGCAACATTAATCTGGCCGGCAAACGCCGTACCCGACGAAGCGTTGTATACCGTATTATCGCGAATCTCACCGGTGGAATTTTGATAGAGGATACCCGTGATAGTGGTGCTGATTACGGTGTTGCCCCGCACCTCCATATCGCGGGAATAATGATCAATGTAAAGCCCCATGCCAAACGCGGGGCGCGAGGCGTGGCAGCCGTCCACATTGCCGGGAATATCAACAATGATGTTGTTAACCAGGCTCACATCGTGCACATTGGTGGAGGATAGGGTAGACCCGCCAAACGTTCTCACACCCCCGCAGTCGGCTTTTGAGTAACACGCCCGGGTGATGAAGTTGTTGGTAACGGTGTTATGGGGGCCAAATATGTCGATGCCGTTATAGCCGATTTTCTCAAAACGATTGTAGTGCAGGGTGTTGCTAAAACCGGAGTCTAAAACATTGTACACCCTGATCCGAAACCCATCGCCATTTTCGGTACATTCACCGCGCGTAATGCCGCACCCCATCCCCGATTTGTTTAGATTTTTGATGAGCGCAATATTCTTTATTTCATTGTCTTCAAACGTAGATTCGGCCATGTAGCCGGTGATACCAAAATGATTGGCCCCATCAATCATATTATTGGCAAAGGTCATATGATGCCCGCCGCGGGTGCCATCTCGACCATTGTTTGCACTCCGAACCCAGGTACTGAGTCTGACTCCAGCCGCCTCAACATCTTTGATGGTGCTATTGCGAATTGTGATATGATGATAGATATCACCTCTGATACTTCCCAAAGCACTAATCCCGTGATTGAACCAGTTTTTGATTTCCAGGTTGTCGATGGTGACATAACTGGAGGGAGGGGTATCACTGAGCATAATGCCGCCGTGTCTGATGGCGGCAGGATCGGGGTCGGTTTCTTTGACAACCGACCCTTCAATGTTACTCGGCATGCCGCCGGTTGAAAATAGATATACCTGATTTGTAGGGGCGTCGTAATACCATTCCCCCTCCTGGTCGAGTGTACTCAGATGGTTGTTGATGAAGTATCCCCAACCGATGCAATCCGCCCAACCCGAGATCAGGCAAGAAAAGTCGGTGTTAAGTGTTAAGGTATGGTCGCTGGAACCGGTCACTTGGCGGTCAATCATCGACCAGCGGATATTCTTGAGGTGGATAATGGCCCCGGTCCAGTTCACGCCGGATGGCAGTTCGTTATCCGTGATCTGGTTGCTATCGGCAGTGTGACTATCCACAAACGAGTAGCCGCTATTGGGGGCGTCAATATTGGGCCAACGCCCCATCATCATGCGTTCATCATTGCGAAAAAGCTGGTTGATGCCATCAGGAAATTTGCCCGCATTGTCCCCTGCTGAAAGGTCGGCCTGATAGATATTACCGCCCTGATCGACCCAATCCGTAATTGGCAGCGAGCCGGAAATAATGGGTTTATTGGCACAGTCAGTAGTGGGATACGAGCCAAAGGTGATCTGATCGGTTGAGGTGCCGGACTTGCTGATGATCAATTGTTCGCCGCGCCAGGTATCGCCGCATTTGAACAATACCTGGTCGCCGGGTTCTAAATCGAGCGAGTTTACGTGGGCGATGGTTTTGAAAGGACCATTGGAACCGGGTGTTGGGGTTAAACCGGTGTTGGTATCTGCGCCATCGGAAGCGGATACGTAATAGGTGGTGCCGCCCTGCGCCCGCCCCAGGCTGGTGGCAAGGATGAAAAAAATACCGGTAAGAAAAGTGATAATAAACACACGCCGCCAGGTCATTAAGTCCTCCTGATGGGAAAAGGGTGGTGATTATTGTTTGTAAGATAAATCTTTTCTAGAGTAGCCAATCCAGACCTCAAAGGTTTCAAAAATCTTGGTCTTCATACTGTAAGGAAGCCAGGATGTTGGGGTTGATGCCAACCTCCTTGAATAGCAGGGACAAGACTTAACCGACAAACCATGCAGCATATTGTTATCATGTTACAGGAGATAGGGAAGGATAGTTTGGGGGGCAGTGCGGGGGAGAAGCCCGGCCAGGATCCAGAGAACCCATCTTCAAATTGATGTGGCTTTTTGTTAGTTATCAGTTGGGGCCTTGGCGTGCGGGCAGAGATAGACGATCCATCTGCGCCAGTTGTTGCTGCCGCCAAATGATCCTCCTTTGTCAAGATAACGTGGTATTCTGATCTGCCCCATTAGTGTTATTTATTTCACATTCCGTTTAATATGTCCAAAATATGGGAGATAAAGTTACGGGATATGTTCAGAATTTAATGGTGTTAATGTATTTTCTCTACTCAATGACCAATAAACCCCTGTAATACTTCGGCCACCCGACTTTGTTCTGCTGTGGTTAGGGGTTTCGGCAAATCTTTGCTGCCAACCGCAATGGCTGTTTGGATAAGCTCTTCAGTTAATGGCTGTCGTTCCAGGCGATGTTCCGTTGCCTGCAAACGAACCGGCAAACGGGTTGGGCTACTGATGGCCAGGCGAACGTGTCCGGCTATTTTGAATTTCGGGTGCAAATCCAGACGCACCGCGGAACAAAAGCCGTCGCTGGCGAGGCTCAGCAGGTAGTGTCCATTACGGTTATGTGGTGGGAGGTGAACGGCACTGAGAGGAAATTTGTCAGGAGACAGACGGGAACGATAGGCAAGAAATCCCGGCAAGGGAAAAACAGGTTGTTTGTCCTCAACCACGGCATTTACTTCGGCGTCAAGAACGAGTAAGGTGGTTAGCAGGGGATAACTTTGGGGACCCGAGTGATGCAGCAACTCGGCCAGGGTCCACGTCTCCTGATGGCCGTTGAGAGCCATCGGAATCAGCCCATTGGCAAAGCTACGCAGCGTTTCATCGGTGGCCAGTTGGGGCCAGGTAGTGTGCGTTGAAATGTACAAACCATCAGGGCGGGTCTTAATGGTCGACATTAAATCCTCCTCCTCAGGGGTTGTGTCAATTTTGCCAGGCCTATTTTGTTAAGACAGGACTCGAATTTGCTCGGTCCCGATGTTTCATAGATTCTGTTGATATTTTACCAAGCTAGCCAAAAACGCCCTCCTTACGACAAGCTCAGGGCACAGCTTCGATACGGCTAGTGTTTCGCGGCGTTAAATAGATCGATAGTTGTTTCTCTAAGCACCTAACCTAAATGCCTGATATAAGCCGTAGGCTGACGCGAAACACTCAGGCCGTTGGGCGTTGAAACTTAGGATTATTATAGAGTTACTTACGCCCAACTGCATTAGCGCCTACTCAGGATGCGTTTTTGGAGCCGCTTTCGCATAAGACGTATTGAGGTGGCGAAATCGGCAAATGTCAACAGAACCCAGTTATGAGTCTAAGAAAAAAGAATAAGGATACGCTTATGTGGCAGATTTTAAGAGTGTTATAAAAAATGCCCGGGGATGTTATCCTCAGGCATTCATCTTGAAGCAGGTATTTGAGGTTTATTTTTTGGCTTTTACTCCCTGCAGCGTTGCTTTGATCAAATCTCGGTTCATAAGAGCAATGAAATCCAGGCTGATCTCTTTGGGACAAACCGCTTCGCACTCGCCTATATTGGTGCAGCCACCAAAACCTTCCTGGTCCATTGCGGTCACCATATCCACCACCCGCTGGTAGCGTTCGGTTTCACCCTGGGGTAGCGTGCCTAGATGGGTCACTTTGGCCGCGGTAAAAAGCATGGCCGAGGCATTGGGGCACGCCGCCACACACGCCCCGCAGCCAATACACGCCGCTGCATCCATCGACATGTCGGCTTTGGTTTTGGGAACGGGAATGGCGTTAGCATCGGGCGCGCTGCCGGTGCCCACCGAGATAAAACCGCCGGCCTGAATAATGCGGTCAAAGGCGCTGCGATCCACAATAAGGTCTTTGAGTACCGGAAAGGCCTGGGCGCGCCACGGTTCAATAGTGATGGTTTCGCCATCATGGAAGTGGCGCATATGAAGCTGGCACACGGTAATGGCCTTCACATCCTCCCGGTCCTGGCCGTGGGCCACGCCGTTGACCATCAAACCGCACATGCCGCAAATGCCCTCGCGGCAATCGTGGTCAAAGGCTACCGGTTCGTCGCCCTGCAAAATGAGTTTTTCATTCAACAGGTCCAGCATCTCTAAAAACGAGGAGTCGGGGCTAACGTCTTCAAGCTGGTAGGTTACCAATTGCCCTGGCGTTTGGGCATTCTTTTGTCGCCATATTCTTAAGGTCAGATTCATGTTATTTTCATCCCCTATTTATAACTGCGCTGGGTTAAGGCCACATACTCAAATTTTAGCGATTCTTTGTTGAGTAGGGGTGGTTTGTCATCACCGTCATACTGCCAGGCGGCCACGTAGGCAAAGTTTTCGTCGTCCCGCAGGGCCTCGCCCTCTTCGGTTTGACTCTCTTCCCGGAAGTGTCCGCCGCACGATTCGGTACGGTGGAGGGCGTCAAGGCATATCAGTTCGGCCAGTTCCATAAAATCGCCAATGCGACCGGCCATTTCCAAACTTTGGTTCAAGTCGTTGTTTTCGCCGGGCACTTTGACATTTTCCCAGAACTCAGCCCGGATTTCGGGGATACGTTCCAGCGCTTTCTTCAGTCCGGCCTCGTTACGCTCCATGCCGCAGTAATCCCACACCACCTTCCCCAATTCCCGGTGGAAGGAGTCGGGCGTGCGGTTGCCGTCGATGCTCAGCAAGCGGCTGATGTGAGCGTTGATCCCCGCCATGGTTTCCTGAAACGCCGGATGGCTCGTGTCGATCTGACCCAACTCGGCCTGGGCCAGATAATTGCCCATTGTATACGGCACCACAAAATAACCATCGACCAGACCTTGCATCAAGGCGCTGGCGCCCAGGCGGTTGGCTCCATGATCGGAATAATTGGCCTCGCCAATGACAAACAGGCCGGGGATGGTGCTTTCCAGATTGTAATCTACCCACAGCCCGCCCATGGTGTAGTGCGAGGCCGGATAGATGCGCATGGGCACTTCGTACGGATTTTCGCCGGTGATGCTCTGATACATATCAAACAGATTGCCGTAGCGGTCCTTCACCACATTCTGGCCCAGCCGGCCAATGGCCTCGGCAAAATCCAGATAAACGCCATTCTTTTGCTCACCCACGCCGTAGCCCGCGTCAACCACAGTTTTGGCATTCCGCGAGGCCACGTCGCGCGGCACCAGGTTGCCGAAGCCGGGATATTTTTCTTCCAGGTAGTAGTTGCGCTCGTCTTCGGGAATGTTGTTGGGCGCGCGGGTTTCGTTTTGTTTCCGGGGCACCCAGATGCGGCCATCGTTGCGCAGCGATTCGCTCATCAAGGTGAGTTTCGATTGGTGCTCGCCCGCCGGAGGAATGCAGGTGGGATGGATTTGGGTAAAACAGGGGTTGGAAAACAACGCCCCCTGTTTATAGGCTCGCCAGATGGCGGTGGTATTACACCCCTTGGCATTGGTGGAGAGATAAAAAACGTTGCCATAGCCGCCGGTTGCCAGCACCACCGCATCGGCCATGTGTGCCCGAATTTCGCCGGTCACCATATCGCGGGTGACAATGCCGCGCGCCCGGCCATTGATGACCACCAGATCGAGCATTTCGGTGCGGGTGTACATGTTGACCGTGCCCGCCGCAATTTGTCGGGACAGCGCCTGGTACGCGCCCAGCAGCAACTGCTGGCCCGTTTGCCCGCGCGCATAAAATGTGCGCGATACCTGCGCCCCGCCGAAGGAACGGTTGTCGAGCATGCCGCCGTACTCGCGGGCAAAAGGCACGCCTTGGGCCACGCACTGGTCGATGATGGCGTTGCTGATCTGGGCCAGCCGGTACACGTTGGCCTCGCGGGAGCGGTAGTCACCGCCTTTCACGGTATCGTAAAAGAGGCGGAAGATACTGTCGCCGTCATTTTGATAATTTTTGGCTGCGTTAATGCCACCTTGCGCGGCTACGCTGTGCGCGCGTCTCGGGCTATCCTGGTAGCAAAAACAGTCAACATGGTAGCCAAGCTCGCCCAAGCTGGCCGCTGCCGAGCCACCGGCCAGACCGGAGCCGACCACAATAATCTTGTACTTTCGTTTGTTAGCTGGGTTGACCAATTTCATCTCAAAGCGGTGTTTATCCCATTTATCCTGAATAGGACCGGTGGGGATATGGGCATCCAATTTTATTGAACCTTTTTTAAACAATGTCATCATCTCCCCCTTAACTCACAATACCGAAGATAACGGCAATGGGAATCAGGGCAAAGCCAAGGGGAATACCCAGGGCCAGCAGCCAGGCCAATCCGCGCCACAAACCGGTGTAGGCTTTGTTGTTCAATCCCAACGTTTGCCACATACTCCAGGCACCGTGGTATAAGTGAAACCCCACTGCCACCAGACCGACTAAGTAAATAATAGCGGGGATATAGGCGTATGAGGTGAACCCAATAATAACATTATGATAGGCATCGTGGGCTCTAAAGTCGGGATGGATACCGGTCACGCCAAAGGTAAAGTGCAACAAGTGATAAATAATAAATAAACCAATGGCAATGCCGCCAAAAACCATGGTCAGGGTGGCCGGCCCGGCCCGCAGACTTTTGCGTTGAACATAATTGGTGGTGCCACGGCTTTTCCGTTTGCGGAAGTAAAGCACAAGGCCGGCCCAAACATGCGGCACAAATGAGAGAATGAGCACAATTCGGGCCACCCAAAGTAAATTAGCATAACCAAAAATCGGCGCACCCAATGTGCGCAAACCGGCGGCGTATTCGTTGAAGTGTTCCGGGCCGGTAAAGATTTTTAAGTTCCCGTACATGTGCATCAGTAAATACCCAATCCAGATAGCGCCGGAAAGGGCCATAATCACCTTTTTTCCAACGGTGGTTTGGGGAAGGGCAACAATACTTAAATCTCTTACGCTCATAAAAAACTCCTTTGGCTAGTAAAAAGTTTACCCCATCAGCCAGGCGTGGTGTGTTACGAGGGTAGCCGCATTATACCTTTTTTTGGAGGGAGGGCAAGGGGTTGAGGGGCTAAGGGGTTGAGGAATTTTGGGTCTCATCCTGATTTGTCTCAAAATTTGGTTTTGTGGTATGCTCTATTTTTTCTTGTTTCCAAACTCAACATTCCGCGATGCGTTGCATCGTTCTTTCAGTAAAGAAAACAGGGGGAGCAAGTTGGGGGGAGCTATCCCCAAGCCCCCTGGTCTACGGCGTTTTCCTTGGCAGTTTGGAAACGAGAACAGGGGAGGGAAATCATGGCGCAGGCTCAAAAAACTAAGGCTGACCCACAAAATCTAACCCGGATGTACGGCGTTGGGGTGATGGCCTTCATCATCTTCCTCAGCAATCTGGTGGCGGTGCCGGTGCTGCCGCAACTGGCCCGGGAATTGGGCGCAAGTTCCGCCGAAATTCCAATAGTGGTGTCGGCGGCGCTGGCCACGGTAGTATTGGTGCAATTCTTTACCGGCATCCTGGCCGACCGCTACGCCAGGCGTACGCTCATTCTCATCGGCACGCTCATCGGCTCGGTTTCATCCTTGCTTTGCGTGGTGGCGACGCATTGGCTGCAATTGACCGCCCTGCGCGTCGCTGGTGGCATTGCCGATGCCATTGCCATGCCCGCCCTGCTGGCCATTACGGCCACATTGGGAACGGACCAGCCGGGGAAGTTCTTCGGCATTCTGCGCGGTAGCCAGGGTTTGTCCGTTATTGCCGGACCGGCCCTGGGGAGTGTGTTTTCACTCGTTTCGTTGCGAACGCCGTTTGTGGTAGATGGGTTGTTTTCGTTGGTGGCCTTTGTGGCCGCAATAGGGTTGTTGCGAGATACCGGCCGGGTAAAGTCGGAACATAGCCTGAGCGTGTTTTACGGTTTGCGCTCGGTTTTTGCCGACAAGCGGGTATATCTCTATTTGTTGCTGGGTATCTCCGGGATGTTCAGTTTTGGCATCTTCTACAGTTTTGTGCCGACCAAATCACAGGTGATTGGTTTATCTGCCTGGCACATTGGCTTGATTTTGAGCAGCGGCGCCTTGATTTTCAGCTTTGTCTCATATTCCGTTGGCGCGCTATCAGACCGGTGGGGTCGCCGGGCATTTGCGATTGTAGCTCAGGTATTTATAGTGGTTTCCGGGATGGGCCTCTGGCTCAGTCACGGCTTTGCGGGGATATTAATCTGGTATGCCCTCTTTTGCGTGGGTGAAACCATCAGCTATTTGCTCAGTTTTGTCTACGCCACCGACGCCTTTGACCCCAAATACATCGGCGTGTCGATGGGCGCGTTTGACTCTTTAATGGATCTCTCGTTGTTCATCGGTCCATTGTTGGCGGTAATTATTTACAGCTCAACCGGCCAATTTGGACCTGTCTTCATCATTGCGGTTGGGCCAGCCATACTTACCTTGTTTGCGACAGTGGTTTGGTTGCCTGATAGGGCAAAACAGTTACCTGTGATAGTACATTTGGGAGAGTAATTCAATTACATTAGAGCCGGCGCAAGTTGGCATAGTCACCAAAGCAGGCATTGAGTTTGGCCAGCAATGTCTTCAGTTGGGATATTTCGTGGGTGGTATCAAGGGGAGGGTTGGTGATTTTTCGCCGGTCTTGTAGCTCCTGCGAAACCAAGCCAATCAGGTCACTTAATTCGTCATTGTCCAATTCAACTTCTGTTCTAATCTGCGAGTGCAAATTAGAGATGGCTATCTCAATAGCGTGGGTAGCGCTTTCTGCGGGTAACCATTTGGCCAGGTCGCTAATTTGGTTGAGCGTGATTTGACTGAATTTGTAAGTTTTGGCTGTTTTCATTGAATCACCTTGTTCTGGTACTGATCATCGTAAATATTCCTGACATCAACTAATAATAAACATTAATATTTTTAACATAGATTAATACGAATATCAATACCCTCCGACATTTTTTAAGGTTCAATTTATAAAGTTTGCCTGTTCCCAGCTTGTCAGAGGCTTTTTATTGAGAAACAATTGAAGTAGGACAGAAAATAAGTTGGCTTTGCAGAATTGTCAAAACTGAATTTTATGGTATGTTTGCTTCATCACTTTCTTTGCCGGGCCACGCCCGGTTTTGTTTTTCAATTACTGATGGCCAAAAAACAAAACAAACCAAAAGAACCGACCTTTTTTCTCTTGACCCTCGGTTGCCCCAAAAACGAATACGATAGCGAAGGCATCACCGAGATGCTGGGGCAAGCCAACTATCGCTACACCGCCGACCCACGCCGGGCCGATGTGTTAATTGTTAACACTTGCGGCTTTTTACAGGCCGCCAAAGACGAGTCGATGGGAGCGCTGCAAGCGCTGGCTGCCCGGAAAAGGAAAAACCAGTTGCTCATTGCCGCCGGTTGCATGGCCCAACGTTTTGGCCGCGAGGTAGCGGAGCAGGTTAGAGGTCTGGATGGTCTCATCGGCACACGGGCCTGGGCCGATATTGTACCCTTCATCCAAAAACTGCGCGCCAAGAAACGTCCTGCGCCGCTTTACCACCTGCCCGAAACGGGTGATGTCGCCCCGGAAACTATCGCCCTTAACCGGCAGCAGGTGGCATTTGGCCGGGCCAGCGCCTACCTGAAAATCAGCGACGGCTGCTCCGCGCCATGCGCTTTTTGCACCATTCCCGGCTTCAAGGGCCTCAATCGCAGCCGGCCCCGTGAACACATTCTGGCCGAAACCCGGCGATTGGTTGCGGCGGGCGTTCAGGAAATCATCATCATTGCCCAGGATACCACCGCTTATGGCCGCGATTGGGGTGAGCTGGATGGTTTGCCTTTGTTACTGGAACAGATGGTGGCTGCCGCGCCGGAAGTTACATGGCTTCGTCTGATGTATGCCTACCCCGGCCATGCCAGTGACCGGCTGGTTGAGGTGATGGCGACTCATCCGCAAATTATTCCTTACCTTGACCTGCCGCTGCAACACGGCTATCCCGACACCCTCAAACGCATGCGCCGCCCCCACAACGTAGACAAACTTCTGCGTTGGATTGAACATTACCGCCAGATCATGCCTGACGCCGTTTTGCGCACCACCTTCATTGTTGGATATCCCAGTGAAACGAAAACCGAGTTTCAAGGTTTGCTCGATTTTATGCAGCAAGTCCAGTTCGACCGGGTTGGCGCGTTCATCTTTTCGCCGGAGCCAGGGACGCCCGCTTTTGACCTGCCCGGCCAGATTGACGAAGAAACCAAACAAGCGCGTTGGGAACGGTTGATGGCCCTGCAGCAGCCCATCTCACTGGTCCGCAATCAGCAACTGGTCGGCCAAAAATTGGAAGTGCTGGTTGAAGGTATGGGTGATGGAGTCAGTATGGCCCGCAGTTATCGTGATGCGCCGGAAATCGATGGTTTGGTGATGGTGGAAAAAGAATTGCCGGTGGGGCAAATGATCCCGGTATTGGTCACCGGTGCGCTGGAATACGATCTGGTGGCCATCCCCGCCAATGAGCCGATACTGGTGTTATAACTGGCTGGACTCTGGAAAAAACGTCAACCGCTGGCAATTGCCGGCGGTTTTTTATAGGACGAAAAGACTATGCTAAAAAGGAGAGAAGTCCCATTGTTTTTCGGAAGCGTATCACATAGGATACTCAGTAAAAATATCGGAAGGGGGAGGGAAGCAATATAGGCAAAAGGGAAGATTTATGCAGCGTCTTAAATCAATTATTGTTGTTCTCAGTAGTTTATTGATTCTCCTCGGAATTTTGCCCCTCACCATTATCGCCACCAATCTTTTGACTAACGGCGGTTTCAACAAACCCTTTAATGACATTCCTGACCGGGTGTGGAACGGCCAGTATGAAAAAATTGCCGACGGTTGGTCCCATTTTTACCTTGATGAAACTACCTATCCCGGCAGTGGTAATGCTTCCAAACTGCACTGGATGAGTTCGGCCCAATTTGCCAGTGCCTTTGGCGGGTATGATTATTTTATCGAAGGCGATGCCTCCCAGGTGATGTGGTCTTCTTACGAGTACGACGCCGGGGTTTACCAGCAGGTTAGCAGTTTGAGCCGTGGCAATGGCTATAAATTCTTTATCAAAATGGCCACCTTCTGGCGCGGGCCGGGTTACTCCGACACCAATGGGGTTATGGTCAAGCAGGTAGGGATTGACCCCTACGGCGGCACCGACCCTACCAGTCCCGATGTTATCTGGAGCAATACCGATGCCGATGATAAAGCCTGGGTCGGCATGCAGGTGGCCGCAACGGCCGAAGGCAACGCCATGACCGTGTTTGCCAAAGTGGATGCCCCTGAAAATGACTCTTACAATCATACCGATTTGGACATGGTCTTTTTTGAGGATGCTCGCCTGGAATATGTTCTGCCCGGCCCAACTACCACCCTGAACGCCTCGACTACCGGCCTGCTGATAAATGCTAATTGGGCCAGCCCGGCCCCTGGCCCGTCTATCAAAGGGTACGAAGTGCAGTACCAGGATCAGGCCGGGGGTGATTGGATCACTTTGCAGGACAAAACCAATCAGAGCACCAGCGGCTCTTTTATGGGACAGGCCGGTCATACCTACACCATCCGGGCGCGCACCTGGCAAACCGATGGAACCCTGGATTTGCCCGGCTTATGGGTTGAAACCAGTGTGCTGGTGGGTAACGTAGTAACCGGCCAAGTGACCGACCATGCCGGGATGGGTTTGAGCGGAGTCACGGTGATGGTGAGCAGTACAACAACATCCACCATTAGTAGTGGCGGCCAGTTTAACCTGGTTACCGGCCCCGGCGATTTTGAGGTAATCGCCAACAATTTCAACGGTCTGGTGGCCCCGCCTGCCGCCGCCGTGACAGTTCCGCCCGGTGGCGCAGGTTATTTGACCATCACCCTCCGCCCCACCGACGTTGAGCAGGCCATCCGCAACAACGATTTTGAAACAGACCTATCTGACTGGAGCGTGAGCGATGGCGCGGCGGCCGGCGTTTCGACGCTTGACCGGCACACGGGCCATGGCAGTTTGCGGTTGTCAAACGCGGTCAACGTTTCTCAGACGGGGGTGGTCACGGGCATGCAGCGGCCCTTGCTCTCGTTGTGGTACCAAAATGATGTCCCATTTACGGTTGAATTTTTGGGAGAAGGTGTTGGTACAACATGGTTGGGAGCAACAGATTTAAACCCGCAGCAAACCCGTACGCTTGAGGCGGTTGGGGAGTGGACCCACTTTATCATGGCATTGGGTGCCACTGACGTGTATACCGGCAGTGTCGGCGTTAATTTCAGTTACAACGGCGGCGCAGGGGCCAATATTTTTATCGACGAGGTCAGCATTGCCGCCGGGCCTTATCAAACTTACCTGCCGGTAGTGTTCAAAGAATGAGGCTTATTCGTCCAGATAAGGCGTTATTTTATCCAGGATAGCCTTTTTAGGTTGGGCGCCGACGATGTATTCAACGGGCTGGCCAAACTTGAAAAGAATGAGGGTGGGAATGCTCAACACAGAGTAATGACTCGCCGCCAGGGGGTTGGCGTCAACATCTAGCTTGGTAACCTTAAGCCGATTTTCATTTTCGGCGGCAATCTCTTCCAGGGTGGGCGCAATTGTTTTGCAGGGGCCGCACCACTCCGCCCAAAAATCAACCAGCACCGGAATATCACACTTCAATACTTCGGCGTCAAAACTGGCATCGGTGATAGGTACGGAAGTTGCCATTTTTTTCTCCAATCAATTGAGTGAGTGTTTACGGATGAGTCCCCAATTTTAGAACGCATTGCGCCGCAGGCCGGGGGGTGTTTTCCCCCTGATCTATCCAAAATTTGGAACAGACCCGTGTTTACCCAAATATACAAGGCTTTTGTTTTTTTGACAAAGCCTCTGACAGTCTTTGACTGTTTCTGATGTCTCCCAGATATAGGGGGGATAGCTGTAACAGTATCCATATCTAGTAGTAATAAATTGACAAATTTTACTTGACCCTTTAAATCGACTTTGCTATAATGTTAGCCGATTACTCCCCTTGAGTTATAAAGGAGGCACTCTGGTGGGAGACGTTTTAGTTCTAAATGCAACCTACGAACCGCTGAATGTGGTTTCGGTGAAGCGGGCGGTGGTATTGTTGCTCAAGGAAAAGGCGGAACTGGTTGAGGCGGCCGAAGCAAAACTCCGTTCGGAGAGTTGCTGTCTGCCGGTGCCGCTGGTTATTCGTCTGGTGTACTTTGTCAAGATACCGCCTCGAATTTCCCTGCCTGTCACCCGGCGCGGGGTGTTGTCACGCGACTATTACACCTGCCAGTACTGTGGCACAACGCCTCCGCGCAAATATTTAACCGTAGATCACGTTATTCCGAGATCTCGCGGGGGCAAGACCACCTGGGAAAATGTGGTGACCGCCTGTGAAAGATGCAATGGGCGCAAGGGCAACCGGACTCCGGAGGAGGCCAACATGAAATTGTCGGCCCCACCCAGGCGACCCCGTTACCTGGCGGTTGCCACCCTGTCCAGCGTCGAAGCCAAGCAGGCCTGGGGAAAATATATTTTGTGGGAGTGAGTTGGTGATAAATGAGCACAAGCGCCTCAGTACAACCCGTACCGGGGCGTTTTTGTTATAGTTTATTGAATCTGAGGCGGGGCCTTATTCAATCGGAAAAGAAACTGATGGGGGGACACCTCCCCCACCCACCGGCAGTTTTTTAGTAGCAATAGTGGCGATGGTCACCCGGGCCGCATTCTCCGCAGCGCGCCGCATGGCCTGTCGAAATTTTAAAGCCGAGGTGAGTCGGGACGGTTTTTGAGCCATGTTAACAATAACCCGCGCAGCTTTTTGGAGTTGGCTGTATCTGCCGCCCGGCGCATCGCTATAGCTGATGAAGTCTAATTGGCCAAAATCAAGCGTGGCGTCGGCGTTGTCACTAATCGCCCGAATGGCCAGCCAGGGGACCTGGTTGAGAGAAGCCACCTGGGCCATTGCGCCGGATTCCATATCAATCGCCAGCGCATCAAAAGTGTTGTACAACCACTGTTTCTTGACATTATCGGCCATCACCTGATCGCCACTGGCCAGACCGCCGATGTGGATTGCGGGAGGGGTCCTGGGCCAGTTAAGGGCGGCGGCAGCTTGCCGGGCTGTGGCCAGCAGCGCCGGATCAACAACGAGGGCGCGGTGGAAGTGCAGCCCGTCGGGGTGAGTGTAGTCGTAAAAACCCAGATGTTGAAACCTGTTATTCGCGTATAGGCCGACATCGTGCATGGTTATGCGCTTGGCCAGAATCACATCACCAATCTGTAAGGCCGGGGAGAGCGCACCGGCCGAACCGCAGCTCACCATCAGGCCAGTGCGATAATGGTCAATCAGGTGCTGGGTAACGGCTGCGGTTTGCACCTTGCCCGGCCCTACTTCGGCCAGCACAACCGGCTGTCCGGCCAGGTGGCCCTGGTGGAAACGGGCCTGGATATGTTCTGCTGACATTGTGACATCAATAGAGTTGAGCAGGGGGCGCGCTTCGCTTCTGATAGCAATGAGACCAATTATTTCCGCATCCATGGTTGGTAGAAAGGTTTTGCCAAATGGCTGATAAAGATCGTATTCGGGTTCATATTGAAGGTAAAGCCTTCAATGTGGTGGGTGGCGAATTTTATGACATGTTGGCGGCGGTCAAACAAATTAACGGTCGTCGCTTTGTGAGCGAGTTGAAGGTGTGGCAATTACCGGGTCCGCTGCCAGAGGTACGGCGGCAACTCGAAATGAGCGGGTATTCTCTGGAAGGGGAAACGCCGATAACCGAATCCATCGCCGGCGACCAGTTCCTGCCGTCTCAACCTGGCGGTGACCGGGTTCGGGTGATGGTGGCGGGGCATCACCTAGCCGTGGTGGGCGGCAGCTTTCAGGAGATGTTGGCCGTGGTCAAAAGTTTACCCGGTCGCCGTTATGACGGTGAGGCCAAAATCTGGGAGATTCCGGGTGATCTGGACGTTGTTCAGGGCATGCTTCAGGCCGCCGGATATTCCCTTGAAGGCGCGGAGAAAATTCCCCACTCCCCGGTGCCGCCCATGGAGCCACTCCGATTTGGAGAGATCGATGAGCCACCTCCTTTTGAAGAGCCAGACTTCTTTATTGATGATGATGCCGTTCCTTTTCAACCTCCCGATTGGCTGAAAAATGAACCCCTGCCATCCCCACCCGAACCCCCTGATTGGTGGGAGCATGAGCCGCCGCCACCTCCTGATGATTTTGCCAACGACGAAGCTGCGCCGGTTGTGGCGCCGTTAGCCGGTTCAACCCGTTCCCCAACTCCGGCCAACCGGCCTGGCGGTGACCGCATTCGGATTCGGGTAGGCGTGTTCCCGTTTGTGGTGTCCGGCGGGTCTTTTCAGGAGATGCTGGCCGCGATAAAAAATATTCGGGGGCGGCGGTTCGACATATTAGACAAGGTGTGGGAAATTCCCGACGAGGTTGGGACGGATCAGGTCAGGCAAATGCTCGCCGCTGCCGGTTTTGAGATGGAACGCGGTTCGATGTGAGAGAGGCTATGTTGAAAGTTGCCGCGCCGGTATGGCCATGGCCTTGGCCTGTCCCTCGGCGTGGTAACTGCTGCGAACCAGCGGGCCACTTTCTACCCAGCGAAATCCCATAGCCATACCCACATCGTGAAATTCCTGAAATTCGTCGGGGTGAACATAACGATAGATGGGCAGGTACAACGATGAAGGGCGCAGGTACTGGCCAATGGTCAGAATGTCCACGTTGTTGTCCCGCAAATCGCGCATCACGGCCAGAACTTCTTCTTTGGTTTCACCCAGGCCAACCATTATGCCGGTTTTGGTGATGGTGCCGGGGTCCATTTCTCTGGCCATTGCCAGCACCTTGAGCGAACGCTGATAATTGGCCTGGGGGCGCACCGTGCGATAAAGTCGGGGCACGGTTTCAGCGTTGTGGTTCAAAATTTCGGGCCGGGCGTCCATCACTTTTTGTAGAGCATCGCCATCCCCTTTAAAATCGGGGATGAGCACCTCGATAGTGCAGTGAGACAGCCGCTGGCGAATCTCGCGGATGGTGTTGGCAAAAATATGGGCGCCGCCGTCAGGCAACTCGTCCCGGTTAACCGAGGTCAGCACGCAATGGTTCAGGTTCATCGTTGCCACGCTCTCGGCCACACGGCGAGGTTCATCCTCATCTAGGGCGGGGGGCCGGCCTGTTTTGATATGGCAAAAGCCGCACGACCGGGTGCAGATGTCGCCCATCAGCAAAAAAGTCGCCGTACCCCGGTGCCAGCACTCGCCAATGTTGGGACACATGGCTTCCTCACACACGGTGTGCAAGTTGTTCTCCCGCATTAATTTCTTAAGCCGGCTGTAGCCATCACTGGCCGGGAGGCGAACTTTTAACCATTCGGGTTTGCGTTTGGGCAAGTTGTTCTGAATGGGAATACTCTTTGGATCAATTAAATTTGTCATCAGGCCTTAAAGTTAGGGCTTCCCGAACTGGCCCCTGACCCCTGGCCAACGCCGGTTCCGGGGTAACCGTAACAGGTTCCAGTTCAAAAATTTCACAGAAGGATTGTATCACAGGCTTAATGACTGTACCAATTTGAACCGGTTTCTGAAAAATGTGTTGCAGCGAGGTTACCAGGCGATCTTTGACCCCACCGGGCACGATCAGGTCGAAATATTGCAAATTTGGATTGACATTTATCCAAAAACCGTGGCTGGAAATGTTATCTCTGGTAATGTGCACCCCAATTGAGCTTATTTTGGCCACCGAGCTATCCAATTGGCCGGAGCCAGGCGCGGGAACATTTCCGGCAAAAACCCATATCCCTCGCTGGCCCTGCTGCCGGAACGCGCGCACCTTTAACATCGCCAGCGCGTGAATAATGACGCTTTCCAACAAACTGATATAATCGTGGTAGTTGCAGCAATTTCTACTCAATTTCAGAATGGGATAAACCACCAGTTGACCTGGACTGTGATAAAAGATGCCCCCTCCTCGATTGACCCGGTAGCAGGCCAGATCCATGCGGGCAAATTCTTGCTCGCTGATTAAGAGGTGCTGGCGGTGGCCGTCAACCCCGATAGTATAAGTGGGAGGATGTTCCAATAGCAGCACGGTATCGGGAATCTGATTAGCCAGCCGTTTGGCTATCAATTCCTTTTGAAGTTCCAACGTCTGCCCATAATCTACCTGCCCCAGCCACTTTATCTCACAAGAAGCATTCATGGTTTTCTCCTTTTCATCGTTGAAAAGTTTACCCCTTAAACAGATATTCTATTTTGAAAACGTTGTTAGAAGAATTTGATAAAACCAGTGAGAAGAGAAATTAGACGTTTCCCCCACAATGGTACCTGATCAAAGTCAGGTTCCAACTTACTCTTCTCTATGCAACCATTGTTCTGCTCCCCGGCACCGGAGGGATGAAGTATCGTGCTGGTGGTCCATACCTGCGCCGTTTTGCCTGGTTATTTACATGCAAAACGACGGCCAGGTACGCCTTGAAGTTGTTTTTACTCTCTCATAGAGTTAGTTTTTAATGTCACCTTGTTTTCTGTATGGGAATTGCGTCGAACGTTGGTTTTGACGATAGAAAGGGGCTAAAATGGATATACTCAGGTTAGTATACCATATTTTTGGGGTAATGAAAACCCCCAATTTTTAGGGGTATTTAAGGAAAAGCCTCTACTCTGCCAACCTTTCTTCAAGTTGCCACACCACTTCGTCAATTCGGGGTGAGGGCGTTTCCAACTGGTTAAGCGCACTATCCAGGATGTCGACAAATGAGCCGTTTGCGGCAGCGGCCCGCGTCCGGGCCAGGCGCAACCGCCGAATCGCTTCGTTGAGATTGGGTGTATTGGACAATTGGTCGATGGCGCTATAGATCAGTTCGACAAGGTCATCAGACAGATCAGGAGGAGCTGGGGAGTTTACCCGGGAGATCGATGAGGCGGTGCTGACGTTGAGTTTTTGATCCCAACTATCGCCGTAGCTGGCCTTCATTGCTTCAAAGTTGCCGTTGAAAAAAACGTAGACGTGCTGATTCCACAAAACGATGTCCACGGCATCGTAAACTTCATCTGGTTTGGGGCTGTGGGCGATGAGCTTGCCATGGATTGGTTCGTACTCGTCGTCTTCTGCCGGAGAAGTGATAAACGCCAGCCATTCGTTGGGGAAAATTTTGGCAATATCTTCAATCAGGGGCAGACCTTCGAGTTCGGTCATGGTGTTGTAAGGGCAACCACAATCGCAGTCGTCGCCGCATTGGCCGGGAGTCTGGCAGCCTTGTTGTTTGGTAAATGGCTCGACATACCAGTTTTCGGCCGTACCTTCTGACTTACTCGAAGTTGCGGGCCAGGTGTCAAACAGGGTTATTTTTGCCAAAAATCACGTTCCTTTCCCTTGCTAGACCTTATTTCCAGATGAAGGTGCGCCGGTTGCTTTCAGGGCTAATAGGGGTGCCAGAACCGTCGTCGTTGAGCCTTTCCACGGCCACAAACCATTCGTAAAGATATTCAGGACCGTCTATCTGCCCATAGAGTGATGGCGGTAGGGTCCATTCTGTCTCTTTAAGGTTTGTTCCCTGATAGGTTGTTTGATTTTGGAATTGGTAGATCAAACGGACTGCATATTGTTCATCTGAGGCCAACTCACCGACTGATTGCCAGCGCAGCACAACCAGGTTACCTTCATTGAAGCGCGCTCTATCTTCTGGTTCCAGTAAAACCGGTGCGTCGTACTTCATGGCCGGGGTAGGGGTATCGACTGAGGTTGGACTTTCGGCTGGAGCAAGGGTATTGGTTGGAGCTGGGATGTCGGTGGGCACAGGCGTATCAGCGGGAATAGGAGTGTCGGTTGGGGGGGCGGGGGTATCGGTGGGTACAGGCGTGGCGGTGTCGGTCGGAAGAGGCGTATTTGTTGGCGGCAGCGGAGTCGGCGTGGAGGTAGGCGGGAGGGTAGGAGTGGGCAGAGGGGTCAGCGCCGGTGTAAGTGACGCGATGATATCTTGCTCGCTGGGAAAAGCTCCCGCGGATATGTCTGCCATCCCCAACCGGGCCAGTATCTGTTGGCCGGTGTCGCTTTGCCAGACAAACCAGATGCCACTGCCGCAGCCCGCACACAATAGAACCAGTATAATGGCCATTGCCGGAACAAGCCAGCGCGACCGTTTACTTGCTGCCTGGGATGCCGCCTCCTGCGCTCTGAGCTGTCCTATTTTGGTGGCTGGAGAGGAAACAGGTTCTTTTTTCTGGGGTGGTCGTTCGGTCTTTTGGGCCAGATTCTCGACCGATGCGGTTTCTCTTTTAGTTACCGGACGTGGTGGAGCCGGCCTGCTTGGCGGCGGTGTTTGCCCCGGCCGACTCGTCGGCGGGGGGATGGGCCGGGAGGGTGGTGGAGGTTTGGGAGCGGAAGAGGGCAGAGGAATACTCACCGGCTCTTCTTCGGGGGCGGTGGGTGGCGGCGGCTGGAATGCAACCGCCGCAGCCATACCCGGCGGTGGTGCGCCTAATTCTGGTGTAGAACGTGGCGGCGTAGGTTTGGCCTGACCGGGGGTTGCTTCAGGCGCAATCGGCGGTGGTTTTGGTTCTTCGGCTGCCAGCCGACTATCAGCCTCACCTGGTTCTTCCTTGGGAGAGACTTTGGAGGCCATTTCGGCCTTGGTTACCAGTTGTTGAATTTCCTGCCAGTCCATGGCTTCGGCGCCCGAACCGGGAAACAAAAAATCACTCGCCGAGTCCGGCCGAGCCACCAGCCACCCCACCAGGGCCCGGTGCGCGTCTAAATCCAGGTCTATGGTTTTGGTCTCATCCCTGCCAATGGGAGTGAACCTGATATTGGGATTTTTGCCAGCCAGGTGCAGATCCGCCAACCGGAGTTGAGCCACTTCTTGCGGGGTAAACCCAACGTGTCGCACCAGGGTGTACAAAGTTGTATTGCGTATATTTTCTTTACTGGACTCTTCAGCCATTGTCTTATTGCCGCAAAAATCGGTTCTCTATTTTTGGATATGGTTAGGCTTTGTCCATAAATAACGCCGCATGGTATGCGCTCGCACTTTGTGCTTGTTATTTACGAACAAAGCTAGGGAGTTGTTTTTGAACAACTCCTTACTCTTCATTCTACCAGTTTTGTGATAACGGGCAAACTTTGCCTGAAGGGGCAAACTTTGCCTGAAGGGATAAATTCTGCCTGAAGGGATAAATTCTGCCGGAAGGAACGGACATGGTTCCGGCTTCCAACCTCCCTCAGCGTTGAGATTGACAGTCTTTTGATTATACGATATAATGCCGACTTATGCACACGTGTGCATAAGCCAAAAAACAACCATTTGCTGTTGGTGATGAAACACGTCTCGTTGTGATTTTCCAGGAGGTGAAGCATGTATCTTGAAGAACTCACCAAAATGTACGATTTTACCGGCCGGTCGGTGGTGATTACCGGCGGGGCCGGAATTTTGGGGGGAGAGATTGCCTGCGCCCTGGCCGAGGTTGGGGCCGATGTGGCGATTATTGACCGCAATCCAGAGATGGCCGAACGACTGGTGGACCGGCTCGACCTCTGTTCCGGCAAAGCCATTGTGGTGTATGGCGATGTGCTCGATCCCGATCTGATGAAACAGGCGGCCGAACAGGTTATGCAGGAAGTTGGCCGCGTTGACTGTCTGATCAATGGGGCTGGCGGCAACAATCCCCGGGCCACAACCACGCCTGATTTACCCTTTTTTGACTTACCGCCGGAAGCGCTGCGCTTTGTGTTCGACCTCAATCTTTTAGGCACCATCATCCCCTGCCAGGTGTTTGGCAAAATCATGGCCGAGCAGAAGGAGGGGGTCATTTTAAATATTTCGTCGATGAGCGCGTTTCGACCCCTGACCCGCGTGGCGGCCTATTCGGCGGCCAAGGCAGGGGTGAGCAATTTTACCCAATGGCTGGCGGTTCACATGGCTCAGGAATACTCGCCCCAGATCCGGGTCAATGCCATTGCCCCTGGCTTCTTCCTGACCGATCAGAATCGCTTTCTCATGACCGATGAACAAACCGGCGAATTAACGCCCCGCGGCAAAGCCGTTATCGACCATACCCCCATGGCCCGCTTTGGTGATCCCCAAGATTTGGTTGGCGCCGTGCTGTGGCTGCTCTCGCCGGTTTCAGGGTTTGTAAGCGGGGTGGTGATACCCATTGATGGTGGTTTTGCCGCCTTTAGCGGCGTGTAGTCTGAGGGCTGAAGGATGAATTATCCTTTTTCCGGGGTGATGAAGGCGGGGTATGATTAACGGTGGAGGTTACTATGCTCATTGGTAAAGGTTATGAAGACAGATTCTTGACCGAAGGTGAAATTGGCAATTTGATGTCGTCGGCCCTGGCGCAGGCGGGTTTGGAGGGAAAACGGGTGCTCATTATCATCCCCGATAGCACGCGAACCGCACCCATCCCTCTGATGTTCCGGCTGTTTTTCGAGTTTTTGGGCGACACGGTGGCAGCGCTGGATTATCTGATTGCCCTGGGAACTCATTCGGCTATGAGTGAGGCGGCTATCAACCAATTGGTCGGGGTGACGCCTGCCGAACGAAGCGGTAAATATGCCAGGGTCAACATCTTCAACCATCGCTGGGACGTGCCGGAGGCATTAATTACGCTGGGGCAGATTGCCGAGGCGGACATCGAAGAGATTACGGGCGGGCTGATGCGTCAGGCCGTGGATGTCCGGTTGAACAAGCTGGTGTTTGCTTACGACCAGATTATCATCTGCGGCCCCACCTTTCCGCACGAGGTGGTAGGATTTTCCGGGGGCAACAAATATTTTTTCCCCGGCATTGGCGGCGCGGAGGTGATCAACTTTTCGCACTGGCTGGGTGCGGTCATCACTAATTACCAGGTGATTGGCACTAAATACACCCCCGTTCGTCGGGTGATTGACAAAGCCGCTTCTTTTATCGACCGGCCCAAGCTGTGCTTCAGTATGGTCGTGACCGGGTATAACCTGGCCGGGCTTTACATTGGCCCGCCCGAAGCGGCCTACGACGCGGCGGCGGATTTGTCGGCCAAACTGCATATCAAGTGGGTTGACCGGCCCTACCAGCGGGTGCTGGCCGTGATGCCCAAAATGTACGATGATCTCTGGACCGGGGCCAAGGGCATGTACAAAATGGAACCGGCCGTCGCCGACGGCGGGGAGGTGGTTATCTACGCCCCGCACATCAACGAGGTCAGTTATACCCACGGTAAATATCTGGACGAGGTAGGGTATCACGTGCGGGATTATTTTTTGAAACAGTGGGATAAATTCAAGGGTTATCCCGGCGGGGTGCTGGCCCACAGCACCCATTTGCGGGGCATGGGGGAGTATGACGCGGCAACAGGCGTTGAAACCCCCCGCATCAAGGTTACCCTGGCCACCGGCATCCCCCAGGAACGTTGCCGCCGGTTGAATTTGGGTTATCTGGACCCGGCCAGCATCAACCTGGAGGCGTGGCAAGGCCGCGAGGACGAGGGTATCCTGGTAGTGCCCAAAGCCGGGGAAATGTTGTACCGGCTGAAGCCGTGACAGTGAAATTGACCTGAATCCAGTTCAATCTGCCACCCATGTAAGCCAAAGATGATAATCGTGGTGGGTTACCTTTTGGTTTTAAGCCGTTTTTATCTTTGGGTAAGGGCTAACAAATATTTAACCTGTCAGGGCGATGTCGAGCTTCTCTTTATTAAAATTGATAATAATCTCGCCCTTAATCCGGAAGGTGGGCGTAGTTTCGTAGCCGCCGGTCCAATTGCGGAGATGTTTGGCTGCCTCCCGGTCGCGGGTGATGTCGACTTCCACAAACTCAACACCTTTTTCGTGCAAATAGGCTCGGGCTTTGCGGCAGGCCGGACACCACGGCGTACAATACATCACCACGTCGGCCTCCGGTTCGGGGGCAGGTTCGGGCGCGGTAGCCGGGGGGGTGGCGACGGGTATATCCACTGGGTTGGGTTCCACTTCCTCCAGCACGCGGAATAGTTCCTCGTTATCGGGCTGCTCGTCGATGTCGTGGACGTCCACATAGCGGATGATGCCACGTTTGTCAATCACAAAGATGGCCCGTTCCGCATAGCCTTCCGATCGCAAAATGCCGTAAAGTTGCGCCACCCGTCCATGGGGATAGAAGTCGCTCAACAGGGGATACGTAATGCCGCCTAAACTTTCGGCCCATGCCTGGAGGCAAGGCACGCTATCAACGCTGAGACCCAGAACCTGGGTCCGCACCCGCTCGAACCGGTCCAACGCGACCTGGTACGAGGGGATCTGGCCGGTTCAGACGGGGGTCCAGGCCAGCGGAAAGAAGGCCAAAACCACGTTGTTTTTGCCGCGATAGTCGCTGAGGCTGACTCTGTGTCCCAGGTGGCTTTCCAGGGTGAAGTCCGGGGCGATTTGTCCAACTTTTGGCGTCATGGTTTGCTCCCAGGTTTTTGGTAGATTCTCTAGTGTTTCGCGGCGTAGATAAGCCTACAGTTAAGGATTGCCAATTATCAACGCTAAGCGCCTATGATGGTGCTAATCTACCGCGAAACACTTTGGCAGTTGGGCGTTGAAACTTGGGATTACTATGGGGGTATTTACGCCCAACTGCACTAGCGTCCTAAGTCCCACACGGGTTTACCCCGCAGGATGTCGGTTATCTGCTCCGGAAATTTACTTACCACAATCGGCTTACCCAAAAAACCGTCAAACCCGGCTTTTTTGGCTTTAGCCATCGAGGTCTGGTCGGAGTCGCCCGTAACGGCGACGATCCGCGTTTGGGCAAAGCGAGGGTCGTTGCGCAGTTTGGCCAGCACTTCGTACCCATTTTCCAGAGGTAGATTTAAATCCAGCAGCACCAAGTCGAGACGCGGCATCTTGTTGGCCACCTCCAGCAGTTCCCAGCCGGATGATTTCCATTCATAGTGACTCACCCCAAGTCGATCCAATAGCCTGGAAATGAGCACAGCATTTTGCAGATTATCTTCAACTACTAAAATGTAGGCCTCTTTGGGGTCAACCGATGCTTTAAGAGACATTCAATTATCTCTCCACTATTGTAGCTTGAATTTTTGACACCCGATTTCAGAAATTGTCTTCCGGACTCAATTATAATGTAACAACTGGTTTTTTCAAAAGTAGTGGACAAGAGGAGGGGGTATTTCATTTTTGGGCGAGTTTCATTGATTGTGGCCTAGACTTCACCGCAGAGGCACGAAGACACAGAGGTTTTTCTGTATTTTTTCTATCGGTGTCTCTGGGGTTAGATGGTTGCTGTCTTCAAACTGAAATGCTTCCCCAAGAGGGAATCTAATTTAAGACTCAGGCATGTCATTAGTTATTCCAACCGCCCCAATGGTATCATTATCAGGGCTTACGCATGTCATTCTGAACGAAGCTTGGAAGCGAAGTGGCTAAAGCGGAGTGAAGAATCCCAAGAAATTCTATTGGCAAGACCACGTTTTAGGGATTTTTCGCTCTCTCTGGTCGCTCAAAATGACATGTTTGCGTAAGTCCTGATTATTTTATAATCAGTGGTAAGAGGACCTGGTAGCTGCGGGGTTCGGACACCTGGATTTCCAGGCTGGCGGCATTGATTTCAACATTGCCCTCATCGTCGGTGGCAGTAACTTCAACGGTATGTATCCCGGCAGAAAGAGGGGTGATATTCAGGTTAAAGCTTTCATAACCGCTATCAAAGGCACCGTCTTGAGCCTCGGCTGGCTGCAAAACCCCGCCATCCAGTTGATACTCAACTTGGGTAACAATGCCGTCGGCCAGGTGATAGGCCAAACCCTCAAGGGTGATGGGCTCGTCGATATACAGGGGATGATCCGGCGGGTAGAGCTGGGTGTTGAGACCGCCATCGACCGGGTCAGGAATGATGATGGTTGCGGTGGCGTACACGTCTGATAGGTTGCCAGCCGAGTCCAGGGCGGCGACATCCAGATGGTACAGGCCGGGGGGGAGTGATGTGGAAAAATGATAAGTTTCGGCGGTGCTGTCAAAAGCGCCATCGGTGGCGGTGGCCGATTGCCAGGCACCGTTGTTGAAACGATATTGCACGGCGGTGAGGGTGTTGATGGTAACATCGGTGCGGCGGGGGGAGGGATAGGGGATGATTTGCGTGGCGCCGCTAATGGTAACATTGTTTTCATCTTGAGCGATGTTGTCGATGGTGATGGGCAACTCGGTGTCCAGGGGGTCAAGAATGTTGTCGCCGTCACTATCGCGCCAGCCGATTTGTCCGGCGGCAAAGGGGTCAATTGCCCGGATGGTGTAAGGATAGGTTTGGCCGCGCATAATACTGGCTACGTTGGAGGCGCAGCCACCATATTGGCTATTTTGGTTTTCGACATCCAGATAGCCGGATCGAAGTGTACAACTTTGGTAAGCGCTGTAATATTGATCCAGGGCAAGAAAGATGTGTCCCATTTCATGGGCGGCGATGGCGTCCATATTGCCGGGGCCATAACCGTTGTTGCCGTAGGTCATTACCATAAATGGCCCGCCCAGATAGGCATAAGCAAAGTAACCGTCGCTAAAACGGTTATCCTGGTCGGCGGAACTGTCAACCACAAAGATGGTAAAGGCCCAATCGGTTTGATAGGTTGTCCGCAAGGCGTTGTTGTAATCGCGAACCTGGGTAAAGTAGGAAAAGGCGCTGTAGCCCAGAGTGCTCATGGCGTCGCCAATCCAGTAGCGCTGGTGGTAATAGGGCCGGGTAATCGGTTCGACGCCGGTGGGCAGAGGCTGGCTGAGGTGGTCATCGTAGACAAAACTGAGGTTGGCCCGGGGTTCCAACCCGGCCCACCAGTTGAAGGCCGCCACAATCTCATTAAAGACTTGCTGTTTTTCGTCGTTGGTCCAATTTTCGGTGGAGAGGTCCTGGCTGCCGTCGCTTTCCACCAAAACTATACCCACAGCAACGGAACCGGCCATATATTCGCTGGTTTGATAATAGCCGGGCGTAACCGAGGTGGCGGCCACACCCAGCCCGCCATCTGCGGGCAGGTCTGGGGCAGTGAGCGCGTCGGGGTGGGATTCAGCAGGGTGTTCTGCCGCTAACGAGGCGAGGGAGGTGGTTGTTTCTGGCTGCGGCGTAACTAGGCTGTTCCACACACTGGCATAGCGGCGTGCGTCGGGACCATAAATGTCGATGGTGGCCAGATCAACCGGTTCCGCAAGAACAACCGCGACATCAGGTAACGCGGTAAGTTGCCGGTGAATAGCGGCGGGCATGTTGGCAATAAGGGCCTGATGGGGGAAGGTATGCGTAATCTGCCCGCCGTTGGTTTTGATGATCGTCTGAATCTGGGCCAACCGGCTGGGCTGGTGGCCGGTCAGTAAGATGAAGGTTGGTATCAGGGGGGAGTCGGGTTGAGTTTGCCGATTGGAGGCCTGAATCCATAGATAAGAGCCATTGGCCGGATTCAACTCGTCACCCAGGGCAACGGGGGAGAGGATCAGGTTCAGACCGAAAATTAAACAGGAAAGAGGCAAGATGTGGCGAAAACGAGATAAGTTCTTGAACACGGGATACATCCCAGCCCTTATTACTGTCTTTATAATAACGGCAATATGGGGTTGGTGCTAGCCCTGAAGTGGAGGGAATTGAAAGCCAATAGTTTGGGGGGATAAAATAGTTAAAAATTAGGGAGCGCAGCTTGCCTACGTTGACTGCTGGGGGACATTAATATCGGTTGGGGTCGTCATCCACAATGACACGTTTCCACCAGTTTGGATAGCGCGGTCTGATTTCATTGATTGCATACCAGACGGTGGACAAAATCACCACGTCGAGACAGAGCCAGAGCACTACAAACTTCAACCACCAGACCATCATTGCGCCTCCTGTCGGATAGCGGTTTATCGTAATAGCAATTCAAGTAAGGTCAGGAAAGCAATTAAAACGCTGATACTGATCCAGAGAGTAGCAAGTTTAGAAAACCAATCCATAAGTGCCGCGTATTCTTGCCCAAAAGTTCCTGATAATTTTAAGGTAACACGAATTGAGCCTTTAGGTAAGCCAAAGAAAAAGGGGAGTTTGAGTCTCAAAATTGGGGGGGGAGAACTAACCAAAAATTGGGGGGAAAGCGTTTTAGCGCAAGTTCTGCCACAAAACTTTCAATTCGTCATCGGTCAGGTCTCGCCACTGGCCGGGGAGAAGGCTGCCCAGAGTAATGGGGCCAATGGCAACCCGCACCAGGCGGAGGGTTGGATGGCCCACGGCGGCGGTCATCCGGCGGATTTGCCGCTTGCGGCCCTCGCGGAGAGTGATCTCGAGCCAGGCGGTGGGAATGTTTTGGCGATAGCGAATAGGCCTGGAACGGGGAAAGAGGTCTGGGGCTGCGGCAAGTAATTCAACGCTGGCCGGACGCGTCGAAGTGCCTTTAACCAAAATTCCCTGTCGAAGTTGGCGCAAGGCGGGTTCGGTAGGGATGTTTTCAACTTGAACCAGGTATACTTTGTTCAATTTGTGGCGGGGATGAGTGATACGATGAGCTAACTTCCCGTTTGAGGTGAGCAACAGCAACCCCTCACTGTCGTAATCCAGCCGCCCGGCGGCGTAAACGTGGGGCACGTCTACATAATCACCCACCGTGGCGCGCCCGTCGGGGTCGGTAAAACAACTCAGCACCTGGTAGGGTTTGCAAAAGATGAGAGTTCGTTCAGCCATAGAGAGGAACTCACTCCCTGGTTACGGCTTCCGATTTTCTGTCTGCGGATGGTTGCAGAACAATGCCACAGATCGATACAAAAGAGGTATGGTAAGGGTCAGCCGGACAACGGTCGTAAGCGATGGTTTGTCCCTGGCTTGGGCCAAGAATATCTAACATAAAGTAGAAGGAAGACAGGCCACATACATTACGTTTATATTGCTCGGTTTTCATGAAATCCAAAAATGCCCCGGCATTGCCCTGGCAAATTACCTCCATCAAAGCGGCGTCGTCAACTTTCATCCGGGCCTGGGAGACAGCATCGAGGGGGAAGCCATCAAAGGCCGGGCCCAGATGCGCCAGGTCACCGGCAGCCACAATCACCGTGCGTCGCCTGGTTATTTCTTCGCGCAGGGTATCGGTGAAAACTTTGAATTTGCCCTCGTCTTCAATCCTGGCTTGGCTGGTCATAAAATGGTGAAAGCTGCCGCAGAGAACTGGCAGGATGGGGCAAGGTTCACCATTACGCAGGTATTGTAGCCAGACCAGGGCCAACTCGATGGAATGCTCACCCCGGTGATGTAACTCATCGGCAAAGGCATTTTCCGGCCCCAGTACTCCGGCCAGGCGATTGACCAAATCCTTGTCGGTGGGCATCACGCCCAGGGGCGTGGCATAATTCTGGGTGGTCAGGGTGATGGTGCCCAGGCCACCGTTATGGTCGGTGCCAAAAATAATGACCAATTCTGCCTGCCGCACTGCCTCAGCCGCGCTGGCCCAAACTTGGGCATAGGTCAGTCCACCGCGATCGTAGTCAATATGGGGGCTGATAATGCCCTGGCTGTTGGAAGGCGATAGAGGCACCCCATTGGCCTGATCCAGATACTCGCGTAACATCTGACGCAGTATATCGGGGTCGGCAGGGTAGGAGGGGCCGGCCAAAGCCGGTGGTCGGAAGGGAGTCGTCCGATACTTTTCGATAGCTTGTTGTTTGGCCCGGGAAAAAGTTTCACTTTCCAGCAACAGGGCCTTATCAAACTGCTGAAGTAAGTCTTCCAGGACATTTTGCGGCAGTCGCAGGCCAAACCGTACTTCTAACGCCGCCCTTATTTCCGACACGGTATGCTGGCCATCACACAGCAGCGCTAATGGACCTAAAGGTTGAGGGAGTAGAATAGCCGCCTCGGTGAGTTTCAGGCTATCTTGCAGCAAGAATACAGGTTTGCCCTGGTAGGTGATTTGTTGGACATTGACATCGCGTAGTTTGGGTTTGTCTGGCCGATTGTTCATACTTTTGGTTTTCACTCTCATAGGAGGGATTTCTCAATAGATATATATGATACAATAGATACTTTATCCTGCCAAGCTAAAAATAAAGTTAACTATTTTTTCCATACCCCAACTTTGGTCACCCTCTCCGAAAAATGGTATAATTGGGTTTTGGAAGAGAAAAAATTTAAGGAAAGAGCCAATGAGTGAAATATCACCAGAGTCGACCGAGCGGATTAGGTTGCTCCTGGCTGACGATCATGCCGTGGTAAGAGCCGGTACCCGGGAGCTATTGGAACGACAACCCGACCTGCACATTGTGGGCGAAGCCGTTGATGGAGAAGAGGCCGTGCGCCTGACTCAGGAACTCCAGCCCGATGTGGTGGTGATGGATGTCCGCATGCCCAAAATTTCGGGCGTTGAAGCCACCCGTCGCATTAAGGCCGAGTATCCAGAAGTACGGGTGTTGGTGCTCACCGCACACGATGATGATGAATATGTGTTTGCCCTGCTGCAAGCGGGAGCCAATGGGTATTTGCTGAAGACGGCAGAAATTGATGAATTGGTCAAGGCTATTCGTACCGTGCACGCCGGGCAGTCTGCCCTGGCCCCCACAGTGGCCGGTAAGGTGGTGGCTCAATTTACTGGCGGTAAAACTGTGCATGATGTTTTGCCTCACAGCCAGGATCAGTACAGTGGTTTAACCGAACGAGAATTGGGTATTCTTCGTTTGGTAGGCCGGGGACTCAGCAATAAACGAATTGGCAAAGAGTTATTCATTAGTGATCGCACGGTGCAGGCGCATTTATCCAATATTTTCTCTAAATTGGGAGTCAACTCCCGAACCGAGGCGGTGATGTGTGCGGTCCGTAATGGTTGGATTACCACAGACCGATAATGATGTTAAAGCATATCCCTCTCATTCTGCTGGGTTTGGTGCTGGTAAGTTGCAGTGTGCTGGCGTCTTCACCTCCAACTCCGGCAGCCGATGAAACCAATCAGGTTATTGCTGATGACCTGCCGCCGGTGAACCCTGATATTTCTGCCGACCCCATCTCCCTGGAAGTATGGGTTGATCTGGACTTTACCCGCGACAACACCTTTTTTGAGGAGATGGCCGCAGATTTCGAACAGGCTTATCCCCATGTGGATGTTGAGGTTTACTCATTTGTGCGCGAGGGTATTCTCCAACGAATGGAGCATGTCTCCAAAGATGAATTCCCGCCCAACGTCGTTCAGGGACACGTCTATACGGCGGCGGCATTGGGCCTGGCTGAACCGATGGAGCGACGATGGTTGGAATGGGAGGAGGCAGACTCCGAAACAACATCGCAATTTTTGCCGTCAGCGTTGGATGAAGTGACCTGGCAGGGCATCCGTTATGGGGTGCCCATTGATGTTTATACGGTGGTTCTGCTTTACAACCGGAACCACTTTGATGAAGCAAACCTGCCTTATCCTGAAGCGGGTTATAACTTATTTGACCTGCAAAATGCGGCTGTCGTTTTATCCAGGCCAGATGAAGGGCGTTACGGAATCGGCCTGACTACCGACCCCTGGTATGTTTACGCCTGGGTCTCTGCGGCTGGTGGTGATGTAGTCGAGCTTGACCCTGAGGGAGAATATAAACCCGCTCTGGCCACGGAAACAAATATTGATGTTCTTAATTTTTTGATTAACCTGGTTAAAGACGGATATGCCCCACGCCCCAGTAGCCGTCCCCGTGATTATGAAGAGGTCAGGCAGGGCTTCCTTGACGGCAAGATTTCCATGTTCTTTGGGGAACCACACGATATTCATCTTATCCAATCAACCAACCCCGACTTTCCGCTTGGCGTGGCTGAGTTGCCCAAAACGCCGGCCGGTGAAAGTGCAGCCTCGGTTTTTGGGAGCAGTGGGTTTTTTATCCCGCGCGGTTCTATAGACCAGGATGTAGCTTTTGAGTTTATAAAATGGGCTTCCAGCGATAGATACAGTATTCCGATGGCCCGGCGCGTGGGGCATTATCCGGCCCGGGTTTGGCTGCAAACATCACCTGAATTCACCGAAAATCTCTCCCTGACCCCCTTTTTTAAACAGCTTGATGCGGCTCGTCCTTATCGTTTGGACCTTTTCCCCAAAGCCGAAGAGGCATTCTGGGATGCGGTAAAGCTATCGTTTTATGATCGGGCTTCGCCGCGCCAGGCGCTGGAAGAGGCCCAGCAGCGTAGTCAGTCAACTGTAACCGAAGTAACGCCATGACCCAATCATCCCGAGTTTCTTTAATTACCAGAGCAAATCGTTTTTTTGCCAGAATTTTTAGCTGGTTGACCCAATTACGGGCCCAAGCTCTGGCTTTGATTCTACTGCTGCTGTTGCTCATGATTATTCTAACCAGTGGGGTTGGCTTTTTGGCCTACCGGCAAGTGTCTCAATCACTGGCCGAAAGCCGGGACCAGGAATTGGTGGTGGTGGGAGCAAGTCGTCTATCCGGACGGATGGAGGACCTGATTCGTGGGTTGACCGTATTGGCCCGGCAGCCGGAAATGAGATCAGGCGAACCTACCCTCCAGGAGGCTACTTTGGAGCGCGGTAGTGATTTATTAATTGATTTCACCAACTGGGATGGCGGTGTCATTATTCTTGATGCTAACGGCGTGGTGAGTATAACCAAACCCCGCCGTCCTGATCTGGTTGGGCAGAATTTTTCTCAGGAGCCTTACTTCCAACAAGCCAGGGCTTTACGCACGTTTGTTTTTTCTAATGTTATCAATGAACCGGCAACTGGCCAGCCCGTCATCGTTTTGGCGGTACCTATTATCAATTTTGACGGTGAATTTGCCGGGATCATTGCCGGGCGGTTTTATGTTGGTTTTCAGAGCCTGGGACGGGAGATCCAAAAGCTACAGGTAGGTGATCAGGGGGATGCTTACCTGGTAGATCACAGCGGGCAAGTGATTTATCATCCTATTGATTATTTGATTGGCTCAGATTTCAGCGACCGTCAGGCGATTAAACTACTGCAAGGGGGTGACCCGGAAGGAGCGCTGACCAGTCAGGAAACTGGCGAAACTCGCGTTGAAGGGTATGCCATTGTGCCGGTGAGTGGCTGGGGTCTGGTTATTGGTGAACCCTGGAGCCAGGTGATCGAACCGGCCCAGATTGCCTTCAGACCAGTGGCGATTGTGGCTATTTTAGGTTTGATTATGGTTGCTTTTATCGTTTCGGTGGGAGTCCGCCGGGTGACCGATCCCATTCAAAGTTTGGCGGTTCAAACGCAACAGGTAGCTGCAGGTGATTATGATGCCCAGGTCGAATTGAGTCGCATTAAAGAAATCAGAGAGCTGGGTATGGCATTTAATGATATGGTGCAGCAGATTCGTAAGTATCGGGCCGGGGTGCGGCAGTATGTAGCTGACATTACCAAAACCCAGGAGGAAGAGCGCAAACGTATTGCCCGGGAATTACACGATGACACCGTGCAATCACTAATTGCGATGGGCCAGCGCCTTGAGTTGATCAAGGAGACATTGGAAGACCCAGAAGAAGGCCGGATGCGGTTGAGTGAGGTAAGAACCATGGTGACCGGCGCCATCGCCAGCGTGCGCCAATTTAGCCGCGATTTGCGACCACTGACTCTGGAAGACCTAGGACTGATCGCGGCCATACAATACCTGGTCAATCAACTGGCCCAGAGTGAAGGCATTGAAGTAAATCTTAACGTAGAGGGCGAGGCCGAAGGATTGCCCGCCGATATGGAAGTGGCGATCTATCGTATTTTGCAGGAGGCCTTGAACAATGTCAGAAAACATGCCTACGCTACCCAGGTTGATGTGCTGGCCGAATTTGACCGGCGACAGGTGAGACTGGTGGTGCAGGACAATGGGCAGGGTTTTGAAGTCCCAGAAGCGCTCACCGATTTTGCGAGTAACGGCAATTTTGGCATGATGGGTCTGCAAGAACGGGCCAGACTTTTTGGTGGTAATATTGTGGTGCAATCTGCCCCTAATCAGGGAACAAGGATTGAATTGCTCATTCCTCGTCAAACAGACCTGCCGGATTTTGAGGTTGGTGTTACCTCAACCTCGTTAGAAGGGGTTTTGCCCCAAAAACCATCTGATGGCAAGGGTAAAATAGGATCGTAACCGTCATACGGCCAACAGAGTAGAAGCAGGTCTCAGACCTGCCTCCTACCCAAAATTCTTAACGCACCCGCCAGGAAGACAGAAATTGTCTATTATCCCTTAAGCGAGTATAATGCGAATTTGTTTATCAGGTTTTGGCAAGGATCCTTTCAATTTCAAACTGACCAGTCCAGTAGTGACACCAAGAAGTTTTTGAATACCAAATCAGAGGAGGATACGACAACCGATGGATTTCTTTTTTCTGGTGTTATTAGTGATTTTATTCATAATATTTGGCTATGCCCAGTTACACCGAGGGGTGGTGAAAACCCCTAGCCGAGTCAATCTGAATGAGAAAGAAAAGATTGAATTTCGTTAGCAGCAGGCATAGCAGTACTTGCTATCAAAACCCTTTAATAAAAAAGCAGTCAACCCGGTTGACTGCTTTTTACTATCGTCTCAGGAAACTGGTCAAGGTTTACAGGAGTAGCGCCGCGTCAATATCTCGCAAGGGACAACCCGCCTTGGCCATTTTTTCGGCCAGGGTTTGAAAACCTATCCGTTTTTCGTCAAATGTTATATTCAATTCCTGTGTTTCTGGAGTGATTTTAAACTGCTCGATGCCAGACAAGCTACTCAGCAGTGCTTCCAAATTTGCCGCAACTTCTTCGGTGAGGGCATGCACATGTAGCGCTTTAAACTCCATGGCCAAGGGTCTCCCATAATGGTATGTCCTAAGCATAAATGGAAATCCCTTAAACTCATAGTGACAGATGTCATCTTATGTGCCGACAATCGTCATATCTTGTCTTTTCCGGGGAAATTTGGTTGCCAAAAACAAAAACCGCCCTATCTGAAGGGGCGGTGGGCAACCGAAACATGTGATCAGATAGTATGCCTGCCGGCACTACTCTAGAGATTTCAGATAATCATCAAGATTATGCCGTACGGCATAAGCGGTGGCCTCGGCGCGGTTGGACAATCCCAATTTGCCCAGGATGTTGCTAACATAATTGCGCACTGTACCTTCACCCAAATAGAGATGGGCGGCAATTTCCTTGTTTGTTTTCCCCTGGGTAATCAGCGATAATACCTTAAGTTCCTGGTCTGATAAACCGGCAAACGCCTCTGAATGCGTGGTGTCTCGCAATTTGGCCAAAACGCGTCCCGTTACACTGGGGTCTAGTAGCGCCTCACCCCGGGCAATGGTTTCAATTGCTCGTACCAAATCATCATTCCCAACTTGCTTCAGTACATAACCAACCGCTCCGGCCGAAATCGCACTAAATAGAAGCTCATCCTCGGCAAAGGAGGTCAGCATAATCACCTTGGTATTGGGGTGCGCTCTCACAATTTCGTAGCAGGCATCAATGCCGCTGCCATCACTCAGGCGAATGTCCATAACCACTACATCAGGTTCGTATTCATCTGCTAGCTGGATCGCATCGGCCACCGTACCGGCTTCGGCCACCACCTCCCAACCAGGCTGACGCGATAACAAGTTGTTCAAACCCAGACGAACCACTTCGTGGTCGTCTACAACCATAATCCGCACAAAACAGTTCCCCCAAACTGAAAATTGTAGGCTTTTTTAGCAGATGGCCAACCATCTTGATCTTGACCATCTCACGGGGGATTGTACTCTACATCAGCCTTACGTGCAAGAAATAACGATAATGGGGTGGCTCAAGAGGTGCACCCATGCGGCAGATGAGACAATGGAAATGAATGGAATTATCAGGTGCGACTTGATGCTGTCGCTAATTATGCTATACTCAG
This sequence comes from Anaerolineae bacterium, assembly GCA_016926805.1. GTDB lineage: Bacteria > Chloroflexota > Anaerolineae > 4572-78 > J111 > JAFGNV01. The sequence goes on along the minus strand of JAFGNV010000063.1, from coordinate 13,675 downwards.
AATTGGGAAAATAATTTACTCCCTTCATCGAAAACAACACCTTTCTATTTTGTTGTTGCATGGGGAGGTTTTTAAATCCTGAGTCCGAAGCACGGTAAAGATTTACCGGTTAATAAGGGGGGCGCCATAAACGATAGCAGGAAAACAAAGAAGCAACTTATAACTGAGATGATCAAACTGCGCCAACGGGTTACCGAATTAGAAAAACAATTACCGCAACCTCATCCTTTGCCAACCGGGCAAGGCCAAAGTACAACCAGTGAAAGTCAGGTGCAGCTGGCCAGCATCGTTGACATTGCTAACGAGGCCATTATTTCCATCAACGAAGCCCAAAATATCATTATTTACAACCAGGGGGCCGAAAATATTTTTGGCTATACCCCGGCTGAGGCAATTGGTCAACCTCTGGATATTCTGCTCCCGGATAAGTCTGTGGCCATTCACCGGCAGCACATTACCGAATTTGCCAACTCCGAGGCAAACGTTCGCATGATGGCTGAGCGTCAGGAAATTGCCGGTCGCCGGAAAGATGGTACCGTCTTTCCGGCTGAAGCCTCTATTTCAAAGTTGGAAGTTGATGGCGAGCGTATCTTTACCGTTGTGTTACGTGACATTACCCGGCGTAAACAGGCCGAAAAAGAACGGGAGCGGCTCATCGACGAGTTAAAGGCGTTGAATGAGGCCGCCCGGGCCATTAACTCTGAGCTTTCGCTGGAGCAGGTTTTGCACAAAATAGCCGAGTCGGCTCAGGCGTTGGTTAGAACCAGGTTTGCGGCGTTGGGTGTGAGAGATAGCCAGGGAAATTTCTCCCATTTCATCACCGCCGGTATCAATCAGGCAGATCATGCCCAAATTGGGCCTATGCCCATTGGACGGGGCTTATTGGGTCTGCTCCTGCACGAAGGCAAGTCCGTCATCATTAATGATATTGCCCACCATCCCGACACGGTTGGTTTTCCCAATCATCACCCGGTGATGCAGAGTTTGTTGGGAGTTCCTATTTTCTCGTCTAAAGGAGCGTTGATTGGCGCGCTTTACCTGGCGGATAAAGAGGATGGTTCTGAATTTGTCGAGGCGGATCAGCAACTTATTGAAATGTTAGCCTATCATGCGGCCATTGCCATTGAAAATGCCCGGCTTTACGAGCAAACCCAACGCCTGGCAATTCTGGAAGAGCAAGAGCGCTTTGCCCGCGATTTGCACGATGGCATTATCCAGTCCATCTATGGCGTTGGACTTTCTCTGGACAGCGCCAAAGCGGCCATTTCGCCCACCAATGATGCGGCCCGGCAGCAAATTGACCTTAGTTTGAAGAGTCTGGCCCAAGTTATCACCGAGGTGCGGAATTACATTTTCGACCTGCGACCGCAGGCGCTTAAGGATAAAGGCCTTTACGCCCGGATGCATGGTCTGATTAAAGAACTTCAGATCAATACCACTTTTACCATTAAGTCTGAGATCGACTTGGATATTAATAGCTATCTGAACGAGTCTCAGGCCAGCCATGTGTTTCATATCGCCCACGAAGCTCTGGCCAATGTAATTCGTCATAGTAAAGGACGGAAAATACGGCTGAATCTGACCCGAAATAATGGATTGGTCACTCTACTAGTAGAAGATGATGGAACTGGTTTTGTGGTACCAACCAAAATCAAACACGGCCATTACGGCCTGGCTAATATGAAAAAACGGGTCTCTTTGCTGGGCGGGGCCAGATTCAAAATTGATAGCGTACCCAACCAGGGAACTCGGGTCAAGCTGACCTTGCCCTCCAGGGAGAAGTGAAGTTCCGGTCAATCAAACCGCAGCCTTTGCAACCTGGTTAATATTTGCGCGTAGTGTACGGTGGGAGGATTGTTGCATGCAAAATTATTTTGAAACCAACCCCAATCCCCTATTTGCCACTGAGTTTGATTATTTTCGCATTTCCCGTGAGTTGTGGGAATTAATGCTGGTTCGGCTTAAGCAGATGGGGGCTAACGCGGTGGCCGTTACCTTGCCCTGGGGTTTTCACGAGATTCAACCGGGTACGGTTGACCTGAACGGCACAACCTCCGCTCGCCGTAATGTGGTTGAGGCAATGAGGTTGTGCACGGTATTCAATCTCCCTTGCGTCCTCAGCCCCGGTCCTTACGGTGATGGTGGGCTTCTGGGAGAAGGTATTCCTGCTTGGCTCTTAAAGGACAATCAAAATCTCGATGACGTGTTACCCCCCGCGGTTAAGCGTTGGTATAAGGCGGTGAGCCAGGCCTTGGTCGATCAACAATGGCCCGCCGGCCCCATTGTTGCCCTCCAGATAAACGGCGAGCCAGCCGGAGGTCGGTCGCCCCGGTTAAGTCCCCAACTGACCGAGGTGCAATGGCCGATCTGGTTGCGCAAACGTTATGAAGGTATCGACGAACTCAACCTGGCCTATGGCAGTTCATTTCGCACGGTGAGCGAGGTTGAATTTCCCCGCACCTGGGCCAATGAATCCACGCCATTGGAAAAGGATGCCAAAAAATTCTTGGACGAAATGCGTGGTAATAGCCAGGATGATTACGCCCAGATTCTTCTTGACGCCGGTTGGCAGATACCTGTTTACCCCACCGCCCTGGATACCAGCCCTGATTTGCCGTTGATTCATTCCCATTCATTGACCGCTTCAGCCCAGTTGCCTGCTCTGGGTCGAGGCCAGAAAATGCTCGGCCGACGGGTCATTCTAAAGTTGCAGCACCCTATCCAGATCGAGCCTGACCCAGTTGACGTGGGCGGCGGTTCCGTGTGGGCGGAAAATGCCCCTATCCGCGCCGATGGTTCGGTGCGGCCCAAATTCTGGGCGGTGCGGCAGTATCTCTGGAAACATACCGCCCCAAAAATCGCGGTTATCGACGAAAGTCTTACCCATCCTTTTAAAGATGGACTTTTAGTGACTCGCCATGGCGATGCGTCATTAAAAGTTGAAACTACCCTCGATTCTCAGGCAACGGCTTATCGGCTCAAATTCAGCGGTGAGCTTGTTGCTGATGATAATCTCAAAGTCAGGCGTGGAAAACTGGCTGGACTTTATGTGAGCGAAGACAACGCGGGCCAAACAGACCTGGTTTTTTTACTGACTGATCCTGAGACCCCCTTGAAAGGTTTTCTCCTGGACTATTTGCGCGATGGGTTGCTGCGTCAGATTCAGGTCCTTACCCGTTGTGCTCGATTGGCCGAGAGAATGGGTAAAATGCTGGCGCCCGTCCAGCCAGAGGAGAAGATAACCCAAGCCGGCCGTCCTCGGGCAACGTCATACACCTTAGAGGAAGCTCGCCGGGGTTTGAGCGAAGCCGATGCGGCTTTGCGCAAGGCGATGACGTCGATTAATGCCCTGTCTGATGGTTTTGCCACAATTTTGGACCAGGAACGTTTAGAAGTAGGGCCACAGTCGGCAACCAGCCCCCTGGCGATCAGCCCTGAAGTTTTTGAAGACGAAGTCAGAGAAATATTAATTGAGGTGGGTGCTGTTTGTGCGGAGATTGCGCCGCAACTCAAATCGGCGGCGGGAACCGTGCAAAAAACAGCGGACGCAGCCCTTTTCACCATTGACCAGTATCAGCAAAGTTACACTACTGCTATAACCGCTGCCCGGGATGTCCGCAAGGTTCTTGGCGAGGTTATTACCAGAATCCGGCTTGACCTTGCTTCAGAACGACTCCCTCTGATCACCTGGCGCATTCACGATCAGGTGCAGGCGATTACCGAAGGTCTGCGACGGGGCGTTTCTTGAAGTGTGCCCAACCTACCAAACTGAACTGATCCGGACCTCAAGGGTTTCAAAAACCTTTAAGGTCTTTCTATTGCGCGGGTTAATTATAAATCTCCCGGTATCGATCTGGCCAGCAGGCTCAGGCCTAACAGACCAATCAGGACAACAAAGATAATCACCAGGATCAATAATCCCCAAGACGATCCCATTTTTTCCCTCCTGAGATTCCTCTAACCTAACGCTTCTGTCTATAACAACCCGGCTACAATGATTATATCAAACCATCATTATGGGAAGGTAAAGGCCGGGTTAAATATTCTTTACATTTTCGCCAACCTGCCGAGTTGTGGCAGGGTCTGTCCACAATTTTAGGACAGAGGGGGGCGCGGGGGGATTCCCCCGAATCCCCCCAAGTTTGTCCAAACTTCGGGCAACTGAAGGTTGCACAAAATTCTGGACGCACCATTGTGGCAGAGTTGTTTGACAAACCTCCCTGCCTGTGATAACATCGCCGGTTGGGTAAAGTTGCGGTCATTATGTTATAGTCCGAGCCGTTGAGGAAGATTTACCAAATTATCCATTTGGCGAGATGGAGAATGCAAACTCCGCCGATTTTTGCGGAGGTTTTTTTTGCCCTTTGCAATTACAAAGGTTTTGTCCATTGATAACGCCGCATAATATTGCGCTCGCACTTTATGCTTGTTAGTTACAGACAAAGCTGGAGTCCAGGCAAAGCCTGGTGTTGTTATTTGGATAACGCCAAAGGAGGACAGATGAATGCGGACGGTTGAATGGGATTATGGCCGTAACCTGGTCAAAATGATCGACCAGCGCCAGTTACCCGGTGTATTTGAAGTGGCTGAATTTTCGGATTACCACGGCGTGGCCATGTCTATCCGTGAGATGTACATCCGGGGTGCGCCAGCCATTGGCGCCGCTGCTGCCTTTGGAATGGCTCTGGCCGCCCGGCAAAGCAATGCCAGTAACCGCGCTGCCCTGTTAAACGATCTGGACACCGCTGCCCAAATATTGCGGGCCACCCGCCCCACCGCAGTCAACCTTTTTTGGGGCATCGAGCGAATGTTACGAGCGGCCAAAGATGAAAACCTCACCCGTGTGGACGACATTCGCCAGGCCGTGCTGGTTGAAGCCCAGCAACTGGCCGATGAGGACGTGGAAATCAACCAACGTATGGCCCGCCATGGCGCCGCCTTGGTCAAAGAAGGCGATACCATTTTGCACCATTGCAACACCGGTTCCCTGGCCACGGTTGATTGGGGCACGGCCTTGGGCGTTATCCGGATGGCCAACGAGCAGGGTAAGAATATTCACGTGCTGTTAGACGAAACCCGCCCCCGGCTACAGGGGGCCAGCCTGTCGGCCTGGGAATGTGAGCAATACAACATTCCCTATACTCTCATTGTTGATAATGCCGCCGGACATTACATGCGTACCGGCCAGGTAGACATTGTGTTTGTGGGATCGGACCGCACTGCGGCCAACGGCGACGTGGCCAACAAAATAGGCACCTACAAGTTGGGAGTGGTGGCCAGGGAAAACGGCATTCCCTTTTTCCCGGTGGTTCCTACCTCCACCGTTGACCTGACTCTCCCCACCGGCGATGACATCCCCATTGAAGAGCGTGATAGCGCCGAAGTAACCGATTTGACTCTTTTTGGTCGGCCCGTGGTTCCCAAAGGCGCCAAAGTTGGCAATCCGGCGTTTGATGTGACCCCCTACAAGTATGTCACCGGCATTGTCACCGAACATAGCGTGGTATACCCCCCCTACAGCATCAATCTGCGCCGGGCGGTGGAAGAGGAGCAGGCTAAAATTGGCAAAAAATAACTGCAAAGGAGTCGCCCAGTGACGGTAGCGGTAACCGGCTCCATGGCCTTTGATTATATTATGTCTTTCCCGGGCAAATTTTCCGAGCATATCCTGCCGGATCAAATCGAAAAACTGTCCATCAGTTTTCTGGTTGACTCGATGCGCCGCGAGCGGGGTGGCTGTGCAGGCAACATCGCCTACAACCTGGCCCTGTTCGAGCAGCCGGTGCTGTTGATGGCCACTGTTGGCCAGGACGCGCCGGAATATATTGCCGGGCTGCGCGAGCGAGGCGTGGATACCAGCGGCGTGTTGCAGCTCCCCACCGATTTCACCGCTTCCTTCTTTGTCAGCACCGACCAGATGAATAATCAAATTGCCAGCTTTTACACCGGGGCCATGGCCAAAGCCGGACAAATCAGCTTCCATCACCAGAAGCATCAAAACATCAAACTGGCCGTCATCTCCCCCAACGATCCCGGCGCAATGGTCAAATACGTCACCGAGTGTCAGGAATTGGGTATTCCTTACGTTTACGACCCCAGCCAGCAGATACCCAGGTTGACCCCGGCTGATTTGCTCGATGGGATTAACGGGGCCGCGGCACTGGTGGTCAACGATTATGAATTTGAAATGATCAAGAAGCAAACGGAGCTAACGGACGGCGACCTCAGGGCCATGGCGCCAACTATCATCATTACCCGGGGCGAGCAGGGTTCGCTGATTTACGTGAGCGATACGGATGGCGACGGCAATTACAGCCACCGGGAAGTTGATATTCCCCCTGCTCTACCCCATCGTATTGCCGAACCGACCGGCGTTGGCGATGCCTTTCGCGCTGGTTTGATCACCGGGATGATGCGCGGGTATCCCTGGGAAGTTTCCGGGCGTTTGGGTTCGGTGGCGGCCACCTATGTGCTGGAACAGCACGGCACGCAGCGCCACACCTACACCCGCCGGCAGGTGGCCGTTCGTTACCGTGAATTATTTGGCAATGCCGCAGAATTGGAAGATTTGGTGAGTTATTGCGCTTTCAATAAATCTTAAAGTAAAAAGCAAAAGGAGAAATCCATTGAGTATCAAAGAATTCGACGTTAAAGACATCAACCTGGCCGAACAGGGCCGGTGGCGCATTGAATGGTCGCTTAAGGAGATGCCGGTAATCCGCTTGCTGATGGAGCGTTTTCATAAGCAGCGTCCCCTGGACGGCGTGAGAATGAGCGGTTGTTTGCACATCACCACCGAAACGGCCAACCTGGCCCGCGCCCTGCAAATTGCCGGGGCCGATGTGGTGCTGACGGCCAGCAATCCCCTCAGCACGCAGGATGACGTGGCCGCCGCGCTGGTTTCGGTGTTTGAGATTCCCGTTTTTGCCATTAAGGGTGAGGACAATTCAACCTACTATCAACATCTCAACGCCGCGCTCGACCATCGCCCCAATGTAACTATGGACGACGGCGCCGATTTGGTCAGCGCCCTGCACAAAGATCGCACCAACCAGATTCCCGACATCATCGGCAGCACCGAAGAAACCACTACCGGCATCATTCGCCTGCGGGCCATGGCCGCCGAGGGTGCGCTGAAATTCCCGGTGATGGCCGTGAACGACGCCAATACCAAGCACCTGTTCGACAACCGCTACGGCACGGGTCAGAGCACATTGGACGGGATCATCCGGGCTACCAATATTTTGATTGCGGGCAAAACGTTTGTGGTGGCCGGTTATGGCTGGTGTAGCCGGGGCATTGCCATGCGCGCGCGGGGCCTGGGAGCCAACGTGATTGTCACCGAGGTGGATCACCTTAAGGCCCTGGAAGCGGTGATGGACGGTTTCCGGGTGATGCCAATGATTGAAGCCGCGCCCCAGGCCGATTTCATCTGCTCGGCTACCGGCAATAAGAATGTGGTTGACAAACGCCACTTTGAAGTGATGAAGGATGGTTGCTGCGTGGCCAACTCCGGCCACTTCAACGTGGAAATCAACATTCCCGCCCTGGAAGAGATGGCCGTGGAAAAACGCCGACCGCGCACCTTTGTCGACGAATACCAACTGACCGATGGACGCAGGATACGGCTGTTGGGTGAGGGCCGTTTGGTCAACCTGGCCGCGGCCGAGGGACATCCGGCGGCAGTGATGGATATGAGCTTTGCCAACCAGGCCCTGGGAGCAGTATACGTTTATCAGAATGGCAAAAATATGGACAACAAGGTTTATGCCATTCCTGCAGAAATTGACCAGGAAATTGCCCGGCTCAAGCTGGCCGCCATGGGCATCAACATCGATGTGCTGACGCCCGAGCAAGTGACTTACCTTAATAGCTGGCAAGAGGGAACCTGAAATTCACCAAAAGAGGAGGGATTACCTTATATGGACGACAAACCAGATGCCGTGGAATTAACCTCGCCGGAACAGGCTGAATCCCCGCCTGAACTGCCCGTTGACGTGCTGCCGCCCGCCGAACACGGCAGTCCCACGGTCACTTTTCGCGGGAATGGCTACGATCTGGCCGCGGTGATCGGCGTGACCATTGGCGGTATGGTTTTGCTGAGTTGTGTCACCTGTAACCTGGCCTATTATGCGTTTCCTTTTATTCCCATTATTTTGGGGATTGTGGGTCTGGTGTTGGCCAAAGACTCGGTTGAGCCGGAACGAACCAAACTTTTGTCCTGGCTCAGTCTTGGTTCGGGAGCTATTTTCTTGCTATTGGCCTTTTTGTGTGTGTTGATTTATCTTGGCTTTATCATTTTTGCCGTCGCCGTCGATAGTGGCGGCTTTAATTAATTGGAGTGAGTAAAGGAACACTATTTCCAAGGAGTACAAACCTATGACGACAACATTTATGACTTCTCCCCAACTGTTCTTCACCAGCGAGTCGGTAACCGAGGGACATCCCGACAAAATGTGCGATCAAATTAGCGATGCCGTGCTGGACGCGATTTACCGGGACGACGCGTATGCTCGCGTGGCCTGCGAAACCGCCATCACCACCGGCCTGGTTTGCGTAATGGGTGAAATCACCACCAACACTTATGTTGACATTGCCGACATCGCCCGCCAGACCATCCGCGATATTGGTTATACCCGGGCCAAATACGGGTTTGATTTTGAAACCTGTGGCGTCATTGTCAGTATTAAGGAACAGTCCCCCGATATTGCCATGGGCGTTGATAAAGCTCTTGAAGCCAAAGCGGGTCAGATACAGGACCATCTGGATACCGGCGCCGGCGACCAGGGCATGATGATTGGTTTTGCCTGCAACGAAACGGAAGAACTTATGCCGCTGAGTATCTCCCTGGCCCACCGGCTCTGCCGCCAGTTAGCCGAAGTGCGAAAAAATGGCACCATTGAATACCTGCGCCCGGATGGCAAAAGCCAGGTCACGGTTGAGTATGCCTACGGCCAGCCCAAGCGAGTCGATACCGTGGTTATCTCCACCCAACATAGCCCGGATGCTCGCCAGGATGATATTCGGACGGACATCATCAGCGAGGTGATTACCCCCGTGGTACCTCACGACATGATTGACGACCAGACCAAAATTTACGTCAACCCCACCGGCCGTTTTGTAACCGGCGGGCCAATGGGCGATGCCGGGCTGACCGGGCGTAAGATTATTGTTGACACGTATGGCGGCGTGGCCCGGCACGGCGGCGGCGCGTTCTCCGGTAAAGACCCCACCAAGGTGGACCGTTCGGCCGCCTATATGACCCGCTATATTGCCAAAAATATTGTGGCCGCCGGTCTGGCCGACCGCGTCGAGTTGCAGGTCAGTTACGCTATTGGTGTGGCTCACCCGCTGTCGCTAAACGTAGAGACCTTTGGCACCGGCAAAATCAGCGATGAAAAGATCATTAGCCTGGTCAAAACCCATTTTGACCTCCGCCCGGCCGCTATCATTCGCGACCTCGATTTGCGCCGGCCGATTTACCAGGCCACCGCGGCTTATGGTCACTTTGGCCGCACCGACATCGATGCTCCCTGGGAAAAAACCGATAAGGCCGACCTCTTGCGCGAGGCGGCCGGTTTAGACGAGTAGAAAAATTGCCCACGACAAAAGGCCCTGCGAGTTTTGCAGGGCCTTTTGTATTTGGAAATTTGGACTCTATGTTTATCCTAAATCATAAACCGCAAGCGGGCCATAAAGTCGCCCACCTCCTTCAGTTTGTGGGCGCTGCTTTCGTCACCTTTGACGCGGAATTGTTCCACCACCCTCTCTAACTCGGCAAAGAACACGCCATCGCAGCGGCTGACGTTGTGGCTGATGATTTGTTGCAATTGGTCTTTGTCTTTGGCCTGGATAATCTGCCTGAGCAGGGTCTGGGCCTCCTGATGAGTCATCCCAATCTTACCCCCAAATTTAAAGGGAAAAATAGCACCAGCGTCTGAAGGTGTCAATCCAATTTTTCAAAACAAAAACGTTTTATTAATATCTTCGCGGGCCTCTTCCCCCTCCTGGTCGTCTATCCCTGTCGCCTCCTCTTTGGCGGTTTTTGGGCGGGCGAGCTTCATCAACTCGCATGGTGCGACCAGCGAGCTCGGTGTTATTCAACCCTTCTTTGGCGCTTTCAGCTTCAGCCGGGCTTGACATTTCCACAAAACCAAAGCCTTTGCCTTCGATAATGTTGACCTGCCGCACCTCGCCATAGTTGGCAAATAATTCGGCCAACTGTTCGTTGGTAACAGAATAGCTCAAATTCCCTACGTAAAGTTTGCTGCCTTGCATCTTAATCTCCTTGTTTTTGGCCTGTATTAATTCAAAAAGCCGCAAACTATAATCAAATAGACACACCTTATAATTTTGCGGCTTAAGTAACAATGGAAAAACGACTCATTTGGCTTAAAATACCGGGTGTCTACGATGCCTCTTTAGTTTAATGGTTATAGTCAGAGAAAGCACCTGCGTAAACACATCCGGTACGGCCAGGAGCCGATGAGAGAAGAGATATACCATTGCTTAACTAAAGAATATTCTATTTTCTCAATAACTCTATCACCAGAAGGCCGATATGTCAAAAATCCTATTCATTGAACAATTCTCCCACCGATATCCCCAGATGTATCCGCCGAATCACTTCGGCCAGAACCGGCGCGATGGAAAGTATGGTCAATTTGGCAAACTTCTTATCGGGCGGCAAGGCAATGGTATTGGTAACCGCAACTTCCTTTGCCGGCGACTGGCTCAAACGCTGCCCGGCCGGGTCGGAAAAAACAGGATGGGTGGCGCAGATGTAAATGTCTTGTGCATCCTGTTTCTTCAGGTAGGTCATCGCCTGGACCATCGTGCCGGCGGTGTCAATTTCGTCGTCATAGATAATGCAATTTTTGCCTTCCACCTCGCCAATAATGTTAAGGGCTTCAGATCGACTGCCATCTTCAAGCTGAATGCGCCGTTTTTCGATGATGGCTAACGGCAAATTTAAGGCTTGAGCAAAATTGCGCGAGCGTTTGGTCGCCCCAATGTCACCGGCTACCACCACGGCGTTTTCAATATTTTTGTCTCTGATGTAATCGCTCAGCAGGTAGAAGGCGGTTACTTCGTCAACTTGAATGTTGAAGAAACCCTGCACCTGTCCGGCGTGCAAATCCACGGTCAAAAAACGGTCGGCCCCGGCCGTGATAATCAGGTCGGCCACCAACCGGGCCGTGATGGGCACGCGAGGCTGGTCTTTTTTGTCGGTGCGGCCGTAACCATAGTAAGGCACTACCGCGCTGATGCGTCCGGCCGAGTCTCGTTTGGCCGTTTCGATCATAATCAACAATTCCATCAGATTGTCGTTAACCGAGGCAAATTCGCCATTTTTGTTCCAGGAATTGGAGATGGGTTGGATGATGAACACATCTTTGCCCCGCACGCTGGCTTGTAAGCGGCAGAAAATGTTGTGGTTAGAAAATTTGAACACGTCGGCTGGACACAATGGCACCGCCAGTGCTTGGCTGATGTCCTGGGCCAGTTCAGGATTGGCATTGCCGCTAAAAATAGCAACTTCTCCGTACATTTGTCCCCCTGACGAAAACCAGAAGGGCGTTCCGTTATGAACGCCCCCGCTTGAGATATTCCGAGCGCAACGCGCTCGTTATGAGCCGGTGATTTATGGTCATCAAGCCGGCAGAACCGGGAGAAATTTTTCTTTCAAGCATCCAGGCCGTTGGTTACCACATTCTGGCGAATAAAACTTGCGATTTCTTCGGTAGATGTACCTGGCCCAAACACGCCATGCACGCCCAACTGCCGCAGTGGTTCGATGTCCTCTCTGGGGATGATCCCGCCGATAATCACCAACACATCCCCCAGTTCTTTTTCTTTGAGTTGGGCGACAATTTTGGGCGCCAGGGTCATGTGTGCCCCTGACAAAATAGAAAGCCCTACCACATTTACATCTTCCTGGAGGGCCGTTTCCGCAATCATTTCTGGGGTTTGGCGCAGGCCGGTGTAAATAACTTCCATCCCGGCGTCGCGCAGGGCGCGGGCCACTACCTTGGCCCCACGGTCGTGCCCGTCCAGGCCGGGTTTGGCTACCAATACTCTAATTTTGGGTTTGCTCATAGTTGTAATTTCTCTGGCGGCTTGATGCTCAGTATTATACTTGATTAGGTGCTAAAACGTAAAAATTGTCCGGGGATTACATTTCTTGTAGAGCCGTCAGCAGCCGATCTATTTCTTCACGGGTGTTGTAATGGGCCAGGCCGACTCGGACCATCCCGCCGGAGTCTTCCAGGCCCAGGCGTTCGGTGACGGCCAACGCGTAATAGTTGCCGTCCCAGACAAAAATTCCTTGTTCCCCCAGATAGCTGGCAATCTCCTGGGGGGTAAAACCTTGCCGGGTAAAGGCCAGCGTCGGACAGCGTTGGTTGAGCTGGTCGGGATGGGTAATGCCATAAACGGTGACGCCGGGAATCTTTTGCACCTCGGCCAGAAGATAGGCAAACAGGGAACGCTCATAGGCAACAACACAGCGCATGGCCTGTTTCAAGGCTTTGCGTCGACCCTGGTATTGCTCAAGTTCTGCGGCAAATTGCGCTCCATATTCCTGACCTATCGCCGCCAGATAATCAATCGCCGCGGTAATGCCGGCGATTCCTTCGTGATTTTGGGTGCCGATTTCAAATTTGTAGGGCGGGTCTGGATTGGCCGGACGGACCTTGTAAGCGGGTAGTTCTTGCAATAGCTCCAGGCGGCCCCACAGCACGCCAACATGCGGGCCAAAGAATTTGTAAGCCGAGCAGACCAAAAAGTCGCAACCCAGGGCTTGCACATCGATGGGACCGTGAGGGGCGTAGTGCACGGCGTCTACCCAGAGCCAGGCCCCCACATTCCGGGCCAACGCCGCAATGCGGCCAATGGGATTGATGGTGCCGATGGCGTTGGAGGCGTGACCGACCGCGATCAACTTTGTTTTGTCGGTGAGCAGCGAGGCCAACTGCTCGAGATCGAGCTGATAGGTTTCCACATCAAAATCGGCCCACTTAACTTCTGCGCCTTGCTCTTCCAGGGCCAGCCAGGGGGCGATGTTGGCATCGTGGTCCAGATGAGTTACCACAATCTCGTCGCCGGGTTGAAGGGTACGGCCGATGGCACGGCTGAGGTTAAAGGTGAGACTGGTCATATTGGGTCCAAATACAATTTCCTGGGGCAAAGACGCGTTGAGCAAATCAGCCATTGCCTCGCGAGCCTGCCGAATAATCTCGTCGCTGTGGCGGCTGGTTTTAAAACGCCCGTCGTGATTGGCGTTGGTCTGAACCAAATAGTGGGTTATGGCTTCAATGACGGCTTGAGGCACCTGGGTACCGCCCGGCCCGTCAAAATAAACATAGGGACGGCCTTGCTCGTCGTGTTGTTGTAAGGCCGGAAATTGACGGCGTATTGGAGAAAGGTCTGGGGTTTGATCAATCATTCTGGTGCTGACTCCTGTTCAATATGAGCTAATCCAAACCGCAAAGGCTTCAAAAAACTTTGCGGGGACCACCTATCTCGTTCCCAAACTCGGCATTCCGCGATGCGTTGCCTCGTTCTTTCAGCAAGGAAAACAGGGGAGCAATTCCTTTTCCCCCTCCCCCAATTTGGGGGAGGGGCCAGGGGTGGGGGCAAAATAAAAACATCTCATCACTTACAATTGAACCAC